>NZ_JAMYOM010000002.1:0-383116 GCF_040319805.1 Mesorhizobium sp. M0848
AGATCAGCCTCGGCCTCGCGCCGGTCGTCATCCGCGATATCTACGCAGCCCTTCCCAGGATCCGCGAAGGCGGCGCCGCGATCGTGCTGGTGGAGCAGGATATCGGCAAGGCGCTGGCGGTGGCCGATCGCGTCTACTGCATGATGGAGGGTCGCGTCACGCTGGCCGCCAGGGCGGCTGAGGTCACGCGCGAAGACATCCATTCCGCCTATTTCGGAGTGGCGGCATGACGCGGCAACCGAGGCTCTGTCATCTGCTCGCGCAGCGCTCTTATGGCCTGATCGAGGTGGCGCGGCGATGATCTGGCTGGACACCCTCGTGCAAGGGATTCTGCTGGGCGGGCTCTATGCCTTGTTCGCAGCGGGATTGAGCCTCGTCTTCGGTATCATGCGGCTGGTGAACCTCGCCCATGGCGACCTCATCATTCTTGCCGCCTATCTGGTTTTGATGGGCGTCACGCTGCTCGGCCTGTCGCCCTGGATTGCCGCTCTGGTCGCCATGCCGGTGATGTTCGCGCTCGGCTGGCTGCTGCAGACCGCCGTTCTGAACCGCGTGCTGGGCAAGGACATCCTGCCGCCGCTTTTGGTCACCTTCGGCCTGTCGGTCGCCCTGCAGAACGGCCTGCTCGAGGCCTTCTCCGCCGACAGCCGCCGCATCCCGGTGGGCGCGTTGGAAGGGGCATCGCTCGATCTCGGGCTGGTCACGGTGGGGATCATGCCGCTGATGACCTTTGCCTCGGCGATCGTGATGATCATTGCGCTCAACGCGCTCTTCTACCACACCGCCCTCGGCCGTGCCTTCCGCGCCACCTCGGACGACGTCGTGACGGCGGGGCTGATGGGGATAGAGCCGAAGCGGATCTTCGCGATCGCCACCGGGATCGCCATGGTCGTCGTGACGCTGGCGGCACTCTATCTCGGCATGCGGGCGAACTTCGATCCTTCGATCGGACCGGCGCGGCTGATCTATGCCTTCGAGGCGGTGATCATCGGCGGCCTCGGCAGCCTGTGGGGGACGCTCGCGGGCGGGATCATCATCGGCGTGGCGCAGACGTTTGGCGCCGCGCTGAATCCGGAATGGCAGATCCTGGCCGGCCACATCGCCTTCCTGGCCGTGATGCTGCTCAAGCCGCGCGGGCTTTTTCCGCGCGCAGTGGATTGAGGGCGGCATGTATCGACTGACAACCCGCACCCGCGCCGGAACCGTGACCGCGATCATCGTGCCGATCTTCATCGTCGCCGCGCTCGCGCTGCCTGCCGTGGCCTCGCGTGGCGTCATACAGGATCTCTTCTTCATCCTCACCATGCTGACGCTGGCGCAGATATGGAACCTGCTGGCGGGCTATGGCGGCCTGGTGTCGGTGGGCCAGCAGGCTTTCGTTGGCATCGGCGCCTATGCGATGTTCGCCGGCGTGATCCTGCTCGGCTGGAATCCGGTCCTGGCGATCCCGCTGGGCGGCCTTGCCGCTCTGGTGCTGGCGGTTCCGACGGCCTTCTTCGCGTTCCGTTTGCAGGGCGCCTATTTCGCCATCGGCACCTGGGTGATCGCCGAAGTGACGCGACTGCTGGTCGCGCAGTGGAAGGCGCTCGGTGGCGGCACCGGCACCTCGCTGCCGCGCGAGGCGACGAGCAGTATCCTGGGCACCGATGCGGTCCGGGCGCTGTTCGGGGTCCGCGAGGCCGCGGCACGCGATGTTATGGCCTACTGGCTGGCTTTGGCGCTGCTCGTGGCCGTGACGGGAGGCATTTATTGGCTGCTGCGCAGTCGCCTCGGGCTGGCGCTGGCGGCCGTGCGCGACAATGTCGACGCGGCGCAATCGGTGGGCGTCGATACCGGCCGGCTCAGATGGGCGGTCTTTCTGATCGCCGCGGCCGCCACCGGGCTGACCGGCGCGCTGATCTTCCTGCAGACGGCCCGCATCTCGCCGAGCGCGGCCTTTGCCGTCACCGACTGGACCGCCAACGTCATCTTCATTGTCGTCATCGGCGGCATCGGCACCATCGAGGGGCCGATCCTCGGCGTGCTGGTCTTCTTTGCGCTGCGTTCGGCGCTGGCCGACTACGGCAGCTGGTACTTGATGACGCTCGGCCTCATCGCCGTCGTCGTGATGCTTT
This sequence comes from Mesorhizobium sp. M0848, assembly GCF_040319805.1. Classification (NCBI taxonomy): domain Bacteria; kingdom Pseudomonadati; phylum Pseudomonadota; class Alphaproteobacteria; order Hyphomicrobiales; family Phyllobacteriaceae; genus Mesorhizobium; species Mesorhizobium sp. M0848. The sequence goes on from NZ_JAMYOM010000002.1 coordinate 2,115, forward strand.
TTGCACCAAAGGGGCTGTGGGGCCTGATCGCGTCCCGCAATGGCCTGCACCTGTTTCCGGTTCGCCGCAGGCTGACCGGTCCGAAGATCGAGGGAGGAATTTGATGGCGGATATCGAAACCGACGTGCTGATCATCGGCACGGGCCCAGCCGGCTCGGCCACGGCGGCACTTCTGTCCAGCTACGGCGTGGCCAACATGATCGTCAATCGCTACCGCTGGTTGTCGAACACGCCGCGTGCCCACATCACCAACCAGCGCACCATGGAAGTGCTGCGCGACCTCGGTCCGGATGTCGAGGCGGAGGCCATGATGCACGCCTCGCCGCAGGAGCTGATGGGCGAGAACGTGTTCTGCGAAAGCCTGGCCGGCGAGGAGATCGGCCGCATGAAGAGCTGGGGCATCCACCCGCTCTCGAAGGCCGAACATCTCCTGTCGTCTCCCTGCTTCATGAACGATCTGCCGCAGACCTTCATGGAGCCGATCCTGTTCAAGTCGGCCTGCGCCCGCGGGACGCAGGCACGCATGAGCACGGAATATGTCAGCCATGTCCAGGATGCGGACGGCGTGACGACGACCTGCCACGATCGGCTGTCGGGCAAGGATTTCACCGTGCGGTCGAAGTTCCTCGTCGGTGCCGACGGCGGCAACTCGCTGGTGGCCGAGCATCTGGGCCTGCCGCTCGAAGGCAAGATGGGCGTCGGCGGCTCGATGAACATCCTGTTCAGGGCCGATCTCTCGAAGTATGTCGCCCACCGGCCAAGCGTCCTCTACTGGGTCATGCAGCCCGGCGCCGACGTCGGCGGCATCGGCATGGGCCTCGTTCGCATGGTGCGGCCCTGGACCGAGTGGCTGATCGTCTGGGGCTACGACATCAACCAGCCGCCGCCGGACGTGACGCCGGAACTGGCCACCAGCGTCGCGCGTCAACTGGTCGGAGATCCCGCGCTCGAGATCGAGCTCCTGGGCGCGAACACCTGGACCGTGAACAACTGCTTCGCCACGCACATGCAGAAGGGGCGGGTGTTTATCATGGGCGATGCCGCGCACCGGCATCCGCCCTCGAACGGGCTCGGCTCGAACACATCGATCCAGGACGGGTTCAACCTCGCCTGGAAGCTTGCCAAGGTCATCAAGGGGCAGGCGGGGGTCGGGCTTCTGGACAGCTTCTCGGCCGAGCGCGCACCGATCGCGCGCCAGATCGTGACACGGGCGAACCAGTCCATCGCCGAATTCGGACCGATCTTCGAGGCGCTCGGCATGGACGGCGGCGTGGATCACGACAAGATCCAGAGGAACATGGAGGCTCGCGCCGATGCGACGCCCGTCGCCGAAGCGCAGCGCGAGGCGCTCCGCAAGGCCATCGCCTTCAAGAAGTACGAGTTCGACGCCCATGGCGTCGAGATGAACCAGCGCTATGCCTCGGGCGCGGTGGTGACCGACGGCCAGCGCGAGCCGGCCTTCGAGAAGGATCGCGAGCTGCACTATGCGCCGACAACCTGGCCGGGCGCGCGCTTGCCGCATGTCTGGGTCTTCGAGCGCTCGGGCAGGAAGGTCTCGACGCTCGATCTTTGCGGGCATGGCGAGTTCACGCTGTTGACCGGCATTGGCGGAGAGGCGTGGGTCGCCGCGGCGGAGACGGTGGGCGCGGAGCTCGGTCTGCCGATCCGCAGCCATGTGATCGGCCCACGCCGCGCGATCGAGGATCATACCGGCGACTGGGCCGGCGCACGGGAGATCCGCGACACCGGCTGCCTGATCGTTCGTCCCGACCACCACGTCGCCTGGCGCAGCGAAACGCTGGCGGCCGATCCGGCGGCCGAACTACGCCGGGTCTTCAAATCCGTTCTGGCGCGCTGAGGAGGATCCCATGATCGACGAACACGAATCCGGCTATTTCACCGAAGCGAACTCGGCCGAGGTCGTCGTGGCGCGGAACCGGAACGCTGGGGATGAGCGGCTCAAAGAGGTGACGGAGGTCATCACCCGCAAGCTGCACGAGGCGGTGAAGGAGATCGAGCCGACACAGGAGGAATGGTTCGGCGCGATCATGTTCCTGACGCAGACGGGCCAGATCTGCAACGAGTGGCGGCAGGAATACATCCTGTTGTCGGATGTTCTCGGTATCTCGATGCTGGTCGATGCGATCAACAACCGCAAGCCGTCGGGCGCCTCGGAATCGACGGTGCTGGGACCCTTCCACGTCGCCGACGCCCCCGAACTGCCGATGGGCTCCAACATCTGCCTCGACCAGAAGGGCGAGCCCATGTTCGTGCATGGCCGCATCCTCGATACCGAGGGCAACCCGATCGCAGGCGCCAAGATCGACGTCTGGCAGGCCAATGACGAGGGCTTCTACGACGTGCAGCAGAAGGGCATCCAGCCCGACTTCAACCTGCGCGGCGTCTTTCGCACCGGCGCCGACGGACGTTACTGGTTCCGCGGCGTGAAGCCCAAATACTATCCGATCCCGGATGATGGTCCGGTCGGCAAGCTGCTGGGCGCGCTGGGGCGTCACCCCAATCGTCCGGCGCATCTCCACTACATCGTCGAGGCCGAGGGCTTCGAAGCGCTGACCACGCACATCTTCGACCCGGACGACCCGTACATCGATTCAGATGCCGTCTTCGGCGTGAAGAAGAGCCTGCTCGCCGAATTCCGCAAGGTCGAGAACGCCGAAGCTGCCGCCAGGGTCGAGGTTGCGGCCCCGTTCTACGACGTGGAGTTCGATTTCGTGCTGTCGCACAAAGGAGGAAACTGATGGCCGCACTTGAGGAGATGTTCGATGTCAGAGGCAAGTCGGTGATCGTCACCGGCGGCGCCAGCGGCATCGGGCAGGCCTATGCCGAGATCATGGCCGAGCACGGGGCGAAGGTCTGCATCTTCGACCTGAACCCTGCCGGGCTTGACACGACCGTGGCCGCGATCAGGGCGGTGGGTGGCGATGTCTGGGGCCAGGTTGTCGACGTCGGCGACCGTGCGGCCATGGCCGCAGCCTTCGACAAGGTCGCCGGGAAGGCGGGCTCGATCGATGTCGTATTCGCCAATGCCGGGATCGATGCCGGGCCGGGCTTCAACACCCAGACGGGCGAAAGGAACCCCGAGGGCGCCATCGAGAACCTGCCCGACGAGCACTGGGACAAGGTGATCGAGATCAACCTGACCTCGGTCTACACCACGATCAAACATGCCGTCCGGCACATGAAGCCGAATGGCGGCGGCCAGATCATCGTCACGTCGTCCATTGCATCGCTGATCAACGAGAGCATCGTGGGCACGCCCTACATGCCCGCCAAGGCCGCGGTGAACCATCTCGTTCGCCACATGGCGATGGAGCTTGGCGCCTACAACATCCGCATCAATGCCATCCTGCCCGGACCGTTCATCACCAACATCGCCGGCGGTCGGCTGCGCAACCCGGCGGACCGCGAGGCCTTCGAGGCCCAGTCGCTGCTCGGTCGGATCGGCGACCCCGAAGAGATCAAGGGCCTGGCGCTTTATCTGGCGTCGCCTGCCGCTTCCTACGTGACGGGCTCGCTGATCGTCATCGATGGCGGCTCGCTGCTGCGGATGACCTGAACACGCTTTGAACTGAGACCGGTCCCGTGGGCCGGAGAAACTTAACCCAGGGAGGAACCGACGATGAGCTACTACAACAGACTGGTGAAATCGGGCTTGCGGCCCAGCCGCCGAAGTGTCCTGAAGGGGATTGGAGCCGGCGTTGCCGCCAGCACGCTGGGCATGCCGGCCTATGTGCGCGCCGCGACCGCCGGGAAGATCAAGCTGGGCTACCTCAGCCCGACGACCGGACCGCTCGCCCTTTTTGGTGAAACGGATGACTACACCTTGCAGCAGATACGCGCCCTGCTCGGCGGCCAGCTGCAATGCGCCGACGGCAATACTTACGAAATCGAGATCCTCGACCGCGACAGCCAGTCCAATCCGAACAAGGCATCGGAAATCGCCGGCAATCTGATCCTGAACGACGAGGTTCATCTGCTCGTGCCGGCCTCGACCACCGACACGATCCTGCCCGCGGCCGAGCAGGCCGAACTTTATGAAACGCCCTGCATTTCCTCGGGCGCTCCCTGGCAAGCGGTGATCATGCCGCGCGGCGGCGGCAAGCAGACCTTCGACTGGACCTATCATTTCTTCTGGGGCCTCGACGAGGCGTTGAACACCTTCGTCGGGCTCTGGAACCATTTGGAGACCAACAAGAAGGTCGGGATGCTGTTCCCGCAAAACATCGACGGCGAGACCTGGGGCAACGACGAATATGGCTTGCCAGCGCCGACCCGCAAGGCCGGCTACGAGGTCGTGGTGCCCGGCTATTTCCAGCCCCGCACCAATGATTTTTCCGCACAGATCGCCGAGTTCAAGAAGCAGGGCTGCGAGATCATCGGCGGCATCACCTATCCCGACGATCTGAAGACCTTCGTCACCCAGTGCAACCAGCAGGGCTTCAAGCCGAAGGCGGTCACGGTGGCGGCGGCGCTCCTGTTCCCGGGCGGTGTCGAGGCGATGGGGCCGCTTGGCAACGGCATGTCCTCGGAGGTCTGGTGGACCCCGGCCTTCCCGTTCAAGTCGTCGCTGACCGGGCAGATCAGCAGCGACATCGCCAGCCAATGGGAAGCCGATACGAAGCGCCAGTGGACGCAGCCGCTTGGCTATTCGCACGCGCTGCTGGAGGTCGCGCTCGACATCCTGAAGCGCTCTTCCAATCCGCTCGACCGTGCGGCCAATCGTGACGCTCTGGTCGCTACCGATCTGCAGACGCTGGTCGGTCATATCAAGTTCGACGGCTCGCCCCACAAGAACATCTGCAAGACGCCGATCTTCGGCGGCCAGTGGGTGAAGGGTGAGAAATGGCCTTATGACCTGAAGATCGTCGACAACACGGTCAATCAGCTCTTCGCGCCGCAGCAGGCTATCCAGCCGATCGCCTGGTGACATGAGCGGGAACGCGGGCAGAGTTATGGGTAGGGAAATCCTGCTGAAAGCGCACGGCGTGTCGAAGTCCTTCGGCGCTGTCCGCGTCCTGCATGACGTGAGTTTCGACGTGCATAGGGGCGAGGTCCTGGGCATCCTAGGCCCGAATGGGGCGGGCAAAACGACGCTGTTCAACATGATCAGCGGCGATTTGAAGACGTCCGGCGGCGAGATCCAGCTCGGCGACACCGCGCTTCGCGGCGAGCCGCCCTTCCGGCGTTGCCAGATGGGGATCGGGCGGACCTATCAGATCCCGCGTCCCTATTCCGGCATGACCACCTTCTAAAACTTGGTGGTCGCGGCGGCTTCCGGCGGCGGCCGGTCCGAGAAGCAGAGCTATGCTTTCTGCGCCCAGGTCCTGCGCGATTGCGAGCTCTCCGACAAGGCCAATGTCTCGGCCGGCGCTCTCACTCTGCTCGATCGCAAGCGGCTGGAGTTGGCGCGCGCGCTGGCGTCGGATCCGAAGCTGCTGCTGCTGGACGAGATCGCGGGTGGGCTGACCGACGATGAATCGAAGGCGCTGGTAGCGCTGGTGCGCCGCATCCGCGACCGTGGCATCACCATCGTGTGGATCGAGCATGTGTTGCACGCGCTGCTGGCGGTGGCCGACCGGTTGTTGGTGCTGAACTTCGGCGAGAAGATCGCTGAAGGCGTGCCCGCCGAAGTGATTGCGCTGCCCGAGGTCCAACGCGTCTACATGGGGATCGAGGCATGACGGCCGTTCTTTCCACCCACGGGCTGTTGGCCCGCTATGGCGATTTCCAGGCGCTCTACGGCGTCGACATCGAGCTGCACCAGGGTGAGGCCGTGGCCTTGATCGGCGCCAACGGGGCAGGAAAATCTACACTCCTGCGTTCGATCATGGGCCTGCTCCCGGTCCGGCGCGAGATGGTGCTGCTGCAAGGGGAGGCCGTTGGCGGCACCACCACCGACCGCATGGTGCAGAAGGGTGTCGCCATCGTGCCGGAGGGCCGCCGGCTCTTCACCGGCATGTCGGTCGAGGACAATCTGCGCGTCGCCATCGACCAGGCCGCGCGCATAGGCGCCAAGGGCGGATGGACGCTGCCGCGGTTGCATCAGCTGTTCCCGATCCTCAAGGAGAAGGCCCGCACGCAGGTCCAGAGCCTCTCGGGCGGGCAGCAACAGATGGTGGCGATCGGCCGCGCGCTGCTCTGCCAGCCGCGCGTGCTGCTCTGCGACGAGATGAGCCGTGGTCTTGCGCCGAAGGTGATCCGCGAGATCTATGCCGCCTTGCCCGAAATCCGCGCCACCGGAACGGCGATGATTGTGGTCGAACAGGATGTCGGCCTCGCCCGAACCGCCACGGACCGCCTCTACTGCATGCTGGAGGGGCGCGTGACCCTGACCGGCAGGTCCGCCGAGATCACGCGCGAGCAGATCGGCAAAGCCTATTTTGGAGCAGGCCATGGAGTGGTTTGACGCCTTGGTGCAGGGGGTCCTGCTGGGCGGCATGTATGCCCAGTATGCGCTCGGCATGGCGCTCATGTTCGGCGTCATGCGGATCGTCAACATCAGCCATGGCGATCTTGTGATCCTTTTGTCGCTGATCGGCATCTCGATCGCCACGGCCTGGGGTCTGGGGCCGCTGCCTGTGCTGATCGTACTGGTGCCGCTCGCGGTGCTGATGGGCTGGGTGCTGCAGAAGGCCGTGCTGAACCGGGTGGTAGGGAGCGATCCGCTGCCCTCGCTGATCGCGACCTTCGGACTGTCGATCGCGCTGCAGAACCTGATGCTGCAGATATGGTCCGCGAACAGCCGATCGTTGCCCGGTCATGGAATCGAGAGTCAATCCATCGAGATCGGCGGTATCTATGTCGGCCTCCTGCCGCTGATCGTGCTGGCCGTCGCCACGGGGTTGACAGGAGGCCTCGACCTGACGCTGAAGCGCACGCGCTTCGGCCGGGCGCTCCGCGCCGCGTCGGCGGATGTCGAGGCAGCGGCAATGACCGGCATCAATCCGCGCGCTGTCTATGCGATGGCGACAGCGGCAGCGGTCGGCATCCTCGGTTTTGCAGCCGTCTTCCAGGCGTTGCGGTCGACCGTCGCGCCGGCCGACGGACCTGCCCAACTGATCTACGCCTTCGAAGCGGTGATCATCGGCGGCATGGGGACGGTATGGGGCGCCTTCGCCGGCTCGATGGTCCTCGGCATCTCGCAGGCCGTCGGCTTCCGCATCGATCCGGGCTTCGGCGTGCTCGCCGGACACATCGTCTTCCTGATCGTGCTGGCGACCCGCCCGCAGGGCCTGTTTGGAAAGGCATTGTCATGAGTGCGATCCCCTATGTGGCAACCGAGGTGCCTGAGGTCCTGGTCCAGCGCCAGACCCGGTCCGGTCGCATCGCGATGACGCTGGCTGTGCTGGCGCTGATCGGTGTCGCCGCCATGCCGTGGTGGGCCTCGACCGGCACGATCCGGTCGATTCTGGTGCTGTGCTGCTACATCGCCGTCGCGCAGATGTGGAACCTGCTAGCCGGCTATGCCGGCCTCGTCTCGGTGGGCCAGCACGCCTTCATGGGTGCTGCCGGCTATGCGCTTTTCGTGCTGGCGCAGACTTACGGCATCAATCCGTTTGTGGCGGTCTTCCTTTCGCTGCTGGCGCCGGCCGCGCTGGCCGTGCCGATCTACCTGCTGCTGCATCGCCTGGATGGCCCCTATTTTTCGATCGGCACATGGGTGGTGGCCGAGGTATTCCGGCTGGCCGCCTCGAATCTCCCGCTCGTCAATTCCGGCGCGGGGATGTCGCTTCGCGTGATGAAGGACTATTCGGCCTTCGAGCGGAATGTCGCCATGTCGCTGCTCTGCGCGGGGATGCTGCTCGTCACGCTGGGCGGCAGCTATTGGCTGCTTCGCTCGCGCTTCGGCCTTGCGCTGATCGCCATGCGCGACAATCCGGTCGCGGCCGCGAGCCAGGGCGTGAATGTCGTCAAGCTGCGCTTCCTGATCTACGTCGCGTCGGCGGTCGGCTGCGGCCTTGCGGGCGCCATCTATTTCATGGCGCAACTGCGCATCACCCCGGGTTCGGCCTTTGATCCGATGTGGGCGAACGTCGCGATCTTCATCGTCATGGTCGGCGGGATAGGGTCCATCGAGGGCGTTCTGATCGGATCCCTGATTTTCTTCATCGCGGACCGCTGGTTCGGTGAATACGGCGCGAGCTATTTCGTCGTCCTCGGCCTGATGACGCTGCTGGTGGCGCTCTACGCCCGCACCGGCATCTGGGGCCTGATCTCGAAACGGTGGGATGCGCCATGGTTCCCGATCCGACGCAGGCTCGTCGATCCGAACCGCTGAGAGGGAGGGTTTTTATGAAAGCAGCCATCTTCGATACGGTCGGCAGTCCGCTGCGGATCGGCACGGTGCCGGATCCGACGCCGGCGCCGGATGAGGTCGTCTTGCGCATCGCAGCCTGCGGCATCTGCGGCAGCGACCTGCATATCACCGAGGATCCGGTGCCTTTCGGCATCGGTGGAGGTTTCGTTCTTGGCCATGAATTCGCCGGCGACATCATCGCGCTGGGATCACGGGTGGCGAGCCTTCGGATCGGTGAGCGTGTGGCCGTCGTGCCGATGCACGGCTGCGGGCACTGCCAGGCCTGCAGGCGCGGCGATCCAGGCCGCTGTCCCGACATGGTGCTGATTGGTGGCGGCTATGCGCAATACGCGGCCGTCGCCGCGCGCCAGTGCCATGTCTTGCCCGACGACGTTGCGCTGGAGGATGGCGCGCTGGCCGAACCGCTCTCGGTCGCGTTGCACTGCATCGTCCGCTCGGGCATGAAGCCCGGAGACCGGGTCGCCATCCTTGGCGCCGGACCGATCGGCCTGCTCGTCGCTTTCTGGGCGCGGCGGCTGGGAGCGTCTTGTGTGGTCGTGGCCGATATTCACAGCCATCAGCGTGACCGTGCGCTCACACTGGGCGCAACCGGTTTCGCGCTGTCCGGAAACAAGCTGGCGGATAGCCTTGCCGATCTCTGCGGAGGAGCCCCCGATATCGTCTTCGAATGCGTCGGCAAGCGCGGCCTTATCGACGCGGCGGTCAAGGCGGTTCGGCCGCAGGGCACGGTGGTCGGTGTCGGCTTGTGTATCGGCGGCGACGAATGGGATCCATTCGTCGCGCTGACGAAGGAAGTGAACCTGCTCTTCTCGGTCTTCTTCCATCAGCGCAACGAATTCGGCGTCGCCCTCGATGCGCTGCGCGGCGGACCTTTCGCACCGCAGGCGCTGATCACCGATCGGATCGACCTCTCGCCGGTTCCGCAGATATTCGAGAGCCTTCGCCGCCGCACAACGCAATGCAAAGTGCTGATCCAGCCGGACCTTGTTTGAGGAGGAATAAAATGGCCGTTCAATTCGAAACGCTCAAATACGATGTCGCTGGCACCAAAACGGTGGTGAAGGCCATTGGTGAGGGAAAGCCCGTGCTGTTCCTGCACGGCGCCTCGACGCTTGAAGGTTTCGACTTCGCCGAAGGCCTCGCCGACCGTTTCCGCGTGCTTTGCGCGAGCCATCCGGGCTTCGGCTTTTCGGGCGCTGCGCCGCATGTGACCGGGATGTCCGACATGGTTCTGCACTACCTGAACCTGCTCGATGTTCTGAACCTGCCGGAGAAGCCTCATCTCATCGGCTTTTCCATGGGCGGCTGGATGGCGACGGAGCTCGCCGGCCTTGCGCGCGAGCGTTTCGACAAGGTGGTGCTGATCGCGCCGGCAGGGCTCAACGACCCCGCGCATCCGGCCACCGATCTGGGCGCGGTCGCGCCGCAGGAGCTGCCGGCCTATCTGGCGCATGACGTCTCGGTGGCGCTGCGCTATTTCCCGGACGGCTCGGATCCCGCCTTTGCGGAGGCCTTCGGCGCCGATCGCGCCCGCGAAGGAGAGACGCTCGGCCGGTTGCTGGCGCCGTTCGGCATGGGCCATCCGAACCTGCGGCGCTTCCTGGCGCGCATCGCCAATCCGACGCTGGTCGTCTGGGGCACCAGGGACCGTCTGCTGCCAGCTGGCCAGGCGCCGCTCTTCGTCGAAGCCCTGCCCGACGCACGCCTGATCCTGGTCGAGGATGCCGGCCATTTCGTCATGCAGGAGAAACCCGAAACACTCAGGAAGATCGGCGATTTCCTCGCCGGCTGACCGCATTTGAAAAGGAGGAGAAGACAATGAACAAACCCATCAAGCACGGCTCGTGGGGGACGACCACCGACTATCGCGACTTGCTCAGCAAGATCGCGGAGATCGGGCCGGCCCTGGAAGCCAACGCCACCACCGATGAGGAGAATGGCGAACTGACTGCGGCCACGTTCGAGCTGCTGAAGCCGCTGCGCATGTCGCATATCTTCGCCGCGGAGAGCCTCGGCGGTGCGCAGCTGCGACCCACCCAGGGTCTCGAACTGCTGGCGGCGATCACCTGGCACTCCGGGGCGGCCGGCTGGGTTTCAATGGTGCATTGCTGCATCGGTGCGATGTCGGCGGCCTTTCTGCCGGATAGCGCGGTCGAGCGGCTGTTCGCACCGGGCACCGACAACCGTTTCTCGGGGCAGGGCGCGCCGCTCGGCATGCTGAAGAAGGTCGACGGTGGTTACCGGCTAAACGGCAAGTGGAGCTATGGCAGCGGCTTCAGCCACGCCACCTATAGCCACAGTGCCGCCTTCGTCGACGACGGCACCGGCAAGCCCGCCAAGGACGACAAGGGCAATTTGATTATCATGTGCGCCCATGCCCCGATCTCCCAGCACAAGCAGCTCGGCAATTGGGACGTTCTGGGCCTCGGCGGTACCGGCAGCATCGACTATGCGGCCGAGGATGTCTTCATCGCCGACGATCTCGTCTTCCCGATCCTGACCGCACCACCGCTGCGCCAGAAGGAGTTCTTCAGTCTCGGGGTCGTTGGCCTCGCCGCCATCGGTCATACCGGCTGGGCGCTCGGCACCGGGCGGCGGATGCTGGACGAGATCGCCAAGTTCGCCCGCTCGAAGTCAGGCCGGGCCGGACTGATCGGCGAAAGCGAGAAGTTCTGGCACGACTATGGCCGCGCCGAAGCCCGCTATCGCGCTGCCCGCGCCTTTGTCTTCGAAGTCTGGCGCGACATCGAGGCGACGGTCGAAGCCGGCAACAGCGTATCGACGCGGCAGATCAGCCTTGTCCATCTGGCCAAATCCGAGATTCACGAGGTTGGCGTGGATATCTGCAACTTCGCCTACCGCGCCGGCGGCGGCGCGTCGCTGCGCGCCGGCGTGATCCAGCGCACCTTCCGCGAGATGATGGTGGCGGCCAACCATTTCACGATCGCGCCGTCGATCGTCACCTCGGCCGGTCGCGACATCGGCGGCCTGTGGAGCGATCGCACCTGGCAGTTCTACGACCTGATCGAGAAGAAGTAGCCCGCAAGGGCCGGACGGCGGACGCCGTCCGGCCCTTATTCACGCTGCAGAAGAGAGACGTCGATGAGCTTCCCGCATCCGATGACCAACGCCTTCCGCGAAGCCTTTCGCCACCATCCGGCCGGTGTTGCCGTGATCACGGCCGATCCCGGCGACAGGCCGGTGGCGATGACCGTATCCTCGCTGATCTCGGTAAGTGCTGCGCCGCCGGTCGTCGCTTTCTCGCTCTCCATGAAATCGACTTCGTCCGAGCCCTTGCTACGGGCCGAGACCATGGTGATCCACCTGCTGCGCTTCACTGATATCGACCTGGCGCAGCTCTGCGCGTCGAGCGGCGCGGAACGTTTCCCGCCGGGAGGCGCCTGGGCGCGGCTGCCTACGGGCGAACCCCGCTATACCGGCGTTTCGACCTGGTTCCGCGCCCGTCGGCTCGGCATCCTGCCGATCGAGGGCGCGACGCTGGTCGCGGCCGAACTCCTTGACGGCGAGGTGCAGCCGGACGAGGTCCCCCCGGAGGCGCATTCGCTTGTTTATCTCGACCGTCGCTGGCATCGCCTGCACAAGGAACTGGACGGGGTGGCTGAGCTTCTTGAGTCGTCGCGTTTTCTTTGAACGGCGCCGAAGCGCGGGTTGTCCGGTCGTTGCGCACGGAACTTGCAAAGCCAGTCGAAGCGCGTTCGGCGTCAGTCGTACCGCGCTCCCTGGCTCGCCGCGCAGGGTTGAGGGTCATCCGGCCAGTTGGGCATTGGCCGGAACTTCGTCCCGCATCGGATGCGGTACGAGTGGATGGCAATTTTTGTCGCAGATGACGTCAGACTTTTCCGCAAAAATATCTCACATGTTGACGTTAACTTAACATGCTATTATGGTCTGTTTACCGCGTCGGATGCGTCGCTTTTGTATCACCGTTGCTCGTTGATTGTCGTCATGTCTGTCATCCCTATCCCAACCTGCAGGTTAGCCTTGCAGCGCCCTTCACCAGTTGCTGAAAGCGGCGGCGCCCATGCCCAGTTTGCTCGGAATCGATAACGGTCTCACGGTCACCAAGGCAGTGATCTTCGATGCCGATGGCACGCAGTTGTCGGTGGCGCGTCGGCGCGTTCCGCAGTCGATGCCCCATGCGCGCTGGGTGGAGCGCGACATGGCAAGGCTATGGCAAGCCACCGCCGATGCCATCCGCGAAGCGATCGCATTGTGCGGCCGGCCCGCCAACGATATCAAGGCGGTGGCGGCGACCGCACACGGCGATGGTCTCTATTTGCTCGACAAGGATCGCCGGCCGCTAGGCCACGGTATCCTGTCGCTTGACAGCCGCGCCGGCGAGATTGTCGAACAATGGTCGGCGGACGGGGTCTTCCAAAATGCGTTGGCGCGCACCGGACAGGCGCCGCACGTTTCGGCTCCGTCGGCGCTGCTGGCCTGGATCAGGAAGAACCAACCCGACCGCTATGGCCGCATCGGGCATATACTGGCCTGCAAGGACTGGCTGCGCTTTTGCCTGACCGGCACGATCGGCACCGACCGTACCGAGGCCAGCACCTCATTCACGGATTTCCGCACGCAGGATTACGCGCTGGAAGCGATGCGCATCTTCGAACTGGACGATCTTTTCGACGCGCTGCCGCCGATGGCGCATTCGGCCGAGATCGCCGGCCACGTTACCGCCGAGGCCGCCGACATGACCGGCCTTGCCAAGGGGACACCGGTCGCGAGCGGCCTGCATGACGTAACTGGCTCCGCACTTGGCATGGGCGGCCATGAGGAGGGCGTGCTCGCCATTGTCGCCGGGACCTATTCCATCAACGAAGTAGTCTCTTCGCAACCGCGCGTCGATCCGCGTTGGCTCTGTCGCAACGCCATCGACGCCGGCCGCTGGAACAACATGGCGATATCGCCGGCCTCGACCGCGAACTACGATTGGTTTCTCGACACGTTCTGCCGCTCGGAACAGGAGAGGGCATCGGTCGGTGGTGGCTCGATCCACGAGTTTCTGGCAGGCGAGATCGACGCGGCGCTGAAAAAGCGGTCGACCATCCTGTTTCATCCCTATCTGTTCGGCTCCCCCTTTGGCGATGTCGCCAGCGCCAGCTTTGTCGGCCTTCACGGCTGGCACGATCGCGGCGATATGCTCAAGGCGGTTCTAGAGGGCATTGCCTTCAATCATCGCACCCATGTCGAAGCCCTGCGCGAGGGCTTTGCTATCAGCGAGATCCGCCTGACCGGGGGCGGTTCACGCAATCCGGCCTTTGTCCAGATGTTTGCCGATGTGCTGAATGCCCCGGTCACCGTCACCTCGACCGACGAGGCCGCGGCCTTTGGCGCGGCCCTTTGCGCGGGTGCCGCGGTGGGCATCTTCGCGACGCCGCAACAAGGCGCCAGGCAAGCCGGCATGACGGCACGCCAATACGAGCCGATGGCGGCCTCAAGTGCTGTGTTCAACGAGCGCTTTTCCCTCTATGGCCGCATAGCCGGTGCGCTCGAACCGCAGTGGCCGGAGATCGAGAAGCTGGCGCGGCAAGACACTGGGGGAACCGCATGATCAAGGCCGACGAACGACGCGAAGAGATCGCCGACTATGTGATCAAGCTCGGCCAGGTGCGCATCGACGATCTGGTCGAACATTTCGGCGTATCGCGCATGACCATCCACCGGCACATCGACCGGCTGGCGCAGCAGGGTGTGCTGCGCAAGCTGCACGGTGCGGTGACGGTTCAGCCTTCCGGCCTCTATGAAAGCGCCTTCCGCTACCGGGTGACGGTCAATCGGGCCGAGAAGGATGCGCTGGCGCGGGCGGCGCTCGATTTTGTCGAGGCCGGCCAAGTGGTGATGCTGGACGATTCCTCGACGGCAAACGCCGTCGCCACGCTGCTGCTCGACGTCAAGCCGCTGACCGTCATCACCAATTCAGTGGCGACGGCTTCCCTGCTGACCAATGTCGACGAACTCGACTTCATCTGTCTCGGCGGTCAGTACCACGGCACCTACAACGCCTATATCGGCATCGTCTGCGAGAACGCCGTGGCGCAGCTGCGCGCCAATGTGCTGATCTGTTCGGCTTCGGCCATCACTGGAACCACCGCCTTCATCCAGGACCCCAATGTCGTGCGGGTCAAGCAGGCGATGATGGCCGCATCGGTCAAGCGCATCCTTTTGATTGACCATGCCAAGTTCGACAGGATCGCACTGCACGTCTTCGACGATCTGACCAGCTTCGACGTCGTGCTGGCGACCGAAGGCCTGGGCGATGCGCGGGCGCGGGCCCTCGAACGGGCCGGCGTGAAGCTGCGCATCGTCAAGACGAAAGCGCCATGAGCTCAAGCGAAGCAACATTTACGGAAAATCCCGCCGGGCGATTGGCCGCCATGGCCGGGACCGGCGAGGTCGACGTCGTCATCCTTGGCGCCGGCATCAACGGGGCGGGCTTGTTTCGCGACCTGTGCGCGCAGGGCGTCAGCTGCCTGATCGTCGACAAGGCGGATTTCGGCTCCGGCACCAGTGCCGCGCCATCGCGGCTCATTCACGGTGGCCTGAAATATCTAGAAACTGGCGAATTCGGGCTGGTGGCGCAATCGACGCTCGAGCGCAATTTGCTTTTGAAAAACGCGCCGCACTATGTCAGCCCGCTGCCGACCGTCATCCCGATCTTTTCCTGGAGCAAGGGCATGCTGGCGGCGCTGCGAACGCTGTTCGGCTCGACCAGCGCGCCGCGCAGCCGCGGCGCCATCCTGATCAAGATCGGCCTGATGATCTATGATTTCTACGGCTCGCGAAACCAGGTCATGCCGCGTCACCGCATGGTCGGGCGGCGCCAGGCGCTCAGCAAGATGCCGGCGCTCAACCCCTCGATCGTCGCCACCGGCACCTATTACGACGCCAAGATAAGTCATCCCGAAAGGCTGGTGCTCGAGCTGATCCTCGATGGGCTGCAGGCAAACCCGGCCTCGGCCAGCGCGAACTACACGGCGCTGGTGAAGTCCGCCAATGACGTGCTGACCTTCCAGCCGGAGAATAGCGGAGCTTTTTCGGTGCGGCCGAAGCTGGTGGTCAATGCCGCCGGTCCGTGGATCGATGACGTCAACAGTTTGCTTGGCGCGCCGTCGAAGATGATCGGCGGCACCAAGGGCTCGCACATCCTGTTGAAGCATGACGAACTGGTCAGAAGCCTTGCCGGGCGCATGCTCTATTTCGAGGCCGATGACGGCCGCATCTGCCTTGTCTACGACTATCTCGGCCTGGCGCTGGTCGGCTCTACCGACATCAAGGCCGACAATCCCGACGCGGTACGCTGCGAGCCTGACGAAGTGGAGTACCTGCTCGACAGCGTACGCACGCTGCTGCCGGGGATGGCGTTCGAGCGCGACCAGATCGTCTATGCCTATAGCGGCATCCGGCCGCTGCCGGCCTCGGATGCATCGGTGCCCGGCTTGATCAGCCGTGACCACTCGGCGCCAGTCGCCGAGCCGGATGGGAACAGACCTTTCGCAGTCATCTCGCTGATCGGCGGCAAGTGGACGACCTTTCGCGGCTTCGCCGAGGAAGTCGCCGACACCGTGCTCGGCCGCCTGCAGCGCAGCCGCAAGGTGACGACGCAGGCCATGCCGATCGGCGGCGGCAGGGATTTCCCGGCCGATGCCGCAGCGCGAGCAAGTTGGCTGGCTCTGGCTCACTCGGAAACGGGCGCTGGAGGACGGCGTCTCGATGAGCTGCTGTCGCGATATGGCACCAGAGCCACGCAGATCGCCACGCATGGGTCGGGTGATGAGGGTCGGCTGCCGGATTCAGAAAGCTACAGCAAATCGGAAATCGACTACATCGTCCGCACCGAGTTCGTCGAACATCTGGCCGATATCGTCATGCGCCGCAGCACCCTGGCGATATCAGGGTCACTGACGGGCCGGGATCTGCAGGAGATTGCGACGATTGCCGGACGGGCGCTGGGCTGGAGCGCCGGGCGCCTCGCAGAGGAAGTCGAGGCCGCCGCCCTGGAACTCGAGGACCGGAACCTGATGCGGCTGGGCTGATCATTCCGTCGCCGATGCTCTTTCCCAAGGCAATCCGGTCGGTTTGCCTAAGGATGCGCCGCATCCCCAATCGCTCAACTCACAGGCGGATTGGGATTTTGCAGATATTAGATATTATTCCCGAGAAACAGTTAGTTAGAAAAAAATTGGATAGCCGATGGCTGTGCAATTCTACTGGCGCAGGCACGAAATAACACAGATTGACGTTAAATTAACATAGCCGTATGATCAAGTAACATGCTCACCTCCTAATAGATCGATGTTGCCCGCCGAAATGTCGGCAGACCGGCGTTTCGGGAAGGGCGAGACCTGTGAATTCCCCGTATGTGCATGCGCCAAATCCGGCGGGGGATTGACAGCGAAGCAGGGATGTGAAAATTTTTGCACACAAAGATAATAATATCATCTCAGGGAGGAGATGTCTTGAAATCCGGCGGAGCCGCTAACCGCGATCATGAGTCCAGCCTCGCCACCCGCGCGGCCTGGCTTCACTATGCCGGGGGTCTGACGCAGGCCCAGGTGGCCAAGCGACTCGGCCTGACCAGCCTCAAGGCGCATCGGCTCATCACCCGGGCCACCCAGGATGGCCTTGTCAGGGTAATCATCGACGGCGATGTCGGCGAATGCATCGACCTCGAGCAGCAGCTGATCGATGCTTACGGGCTGGATTACTGCGAGGTCGTTCCTGATCTCGATCAGGACGAGCTGCCGCTGAAGGCCCTTGGCATCGCCGGCGCTCAGTTTCTGAAGCGGGAGATCGATCGCGGCGAGGACATGCTGATCGGCGTCGGCCATGGCCGTACCCTTGCCGCAAGCGTCGAGTATCTGACGCGCACCGCCGCTGCCCATATCCGTTTCGTCTCGCTGCTTGGCGGCGTGACGCGCAAATTCGCGGCCAACCCGCACGATGTCATGCATCGGCTGGCCGAGCGGACCGGCGCGCAGGCCTATGTGATGCCGGTGCCTTTCGTCGCCAACACCGCCGAGGACCGTGAAGTGCTGCTTGGCCAGCGCGGCATCAGCGATGTCTTCGACCTCGCAAGCCGGTCCGACCTGATGTTCGTCGGCATAGGGACTGCCGAGCGGGAAGCTTCGCTAGTCGCTACCGGCATGATCGAACATTCCGAAATCGATGAGGTCAAACGCGATGGCGGCGTCGGCGAGCTGCTCGCCCACTTCTTCGACGACAAGGGACGCCCGGTGGAAACGGCGCTGTCGGACAGAATCCTGGCGCTTCCGCGGGACCAGTTGAAGGGCCGTCGGATCGTCGCAGTCGCCGGCGGCAAGGTGAAAATACGCGCCATCAAGGCGGTGCTCGAAAGCCGCTATCTGAGCGGCCTGATCACTGACGAGTCCACCGCCCGTGCCCTTGTCGAACAGAACAAACCCAATGGTGCGAAGCGCCATGTGAACGGAGGATCGTCAAATGCGTGACAAGCGCGGATCAGCCTTGCTGGCGGTTGCGTCATGAGCGCGAAGGCTGCCACCGCACCAACCAGGCCGGCTTCGCCCGGCTTGCGTCGGGTACTTGCCGGCGCTGCGGTTGTCGTCCTGCTCGGCGCCATGGCGCTCGACACCAACGTGGTCAGGATCGGCTCTGCCGGCGATGTCCGCAGCGCCGTCTTTTCCGCCGCCGACTACGGCAAGTCGGAGTTCCCCAAGGTGCAGGCCGATGTCGAGGCGCGTGCCGCCGACGCGGTGACGGTGGCGACGGCGATCGCCAAGGACAGGACAACGGCGGAAAAGGAATACGGCGTGCCGGCGGGCGTTGGGCCGGTCATCTCGGTGAAGTTCACCGGCGTCGTCGGCGAAGGAAAATCGGGCATCTACAAGGTCGCCGTCGAAGGTGTGCCGGACACGCTGATGATTCGCGTGCAGACGGGACCGGCGATCAACGGCACCGAGCTTCGCGACGCCACCGGCAAGATCACATTCGGCCAGTTCACCAACCAGATCGAATACCAGGACGCCGGTTCGGCGCTGAACAACGAGATGAAGAAGGAAGTCCTGGCCAAGGTCGATACGAGCACCTTGACCGGCAAGACCATATCGGTGGTCGGCGCATTCAAGCTGGTCAACCCGAAGAGCTGGCTGGTCACTCCGGTGAGGCTGGAGGTCAAATGAAACCGGCTGCCGACACCGGACCCGCGAATGGCGACGCCGTGCTTTCGGCGCGCAACATCGTCATGTCGTATGGCGGCGTTCATGCGCTCAAGGGCGTCAATTTCGACATCCATCGCGGTAAGGTCACGACGCTGTTCGGCGAGAACGGCGCCGGCAAGTCGACGCTGATGAAGATCCTCTCCGGCGTGGTCACGCCGACATCCGGCGACATCGTGCTCGACGGCAATCTCGTCAGTTTTTCCTCATCCTCGGACGCACGCGATCGCGGCATCTCGATCATCCACCAGGAACTCAGCCTGGCGCCCAATCTCAGCGTTCGCGACAACATCTTCATGGGCCGCGAACTGCGCACCAGGACCGGCCTCGACTTCGCCGAAGAATCGCGCCAGGCGCGCGCGCTGATGGCTGATCTCGAAGAGGACATCGACCCGATGACCCTGGTTGAGGATCTGCGCCTCGGCCAACAGCAGATCGTCGAGATCGCCCGGGCGCTGTCGGTCGATTCGCGCATCCTGATCATGGACGAGCCGACCTCGGCGCTCAGCGCGACCGAGGTGGAGGTGCTGTTCAAGGTGATCCGTGATCTGACCAGCCGCGGCGTCTCGATCGTCTACATATCGCATCACCTCGAAGAGGCGCTGCAGATCACCGATTATGCGGTCGTGCTGCGCGACGGGGCAATCACGGCGACTGCAGAAGCCCGGGACATCGACCTCGAGTGGATCGTTCGCAACATGGTCGGCGAGAACTTCGATCTCGGTTCGCCGCCGACCGGTCATGAGTTCGGTGAGGTCGCCCTTTCGATCGAGGATGTCAGTGTCGTTGACACTTCGGGCTCAGGCTATTCCGTCGTCGACCACCTGTCGCTGGACGTCCGGGCAGGCGAAATCGTCTGCATCTATGGGCTGATGGGCGCCGGGCGCACGGAATTGCTGGAGGCCGTCGCCGGACGGGTGCCGATGGCGGGCGGACGCGCGCTTCTGGAAGGCGAGGACGTTTCCGGACTGAGCATTGCGCAGCGCATCTCCAGAGGGCTTGTGCTGGTCCCCGAGGACCGCCAGCGCGACGGGCTGGTGCAAACGATGACCGTCGGCCGCAATCTCTCGCTCGCCAGCATCGAAGCGTTCGCCAAGGGGCTGTTTCTGTCCCGTTCGAGAGAGCGAGAGCTGGTCGAAGACTCGATCCGCAAGGTGACCGTCAAGACCGCTGGTGGCAACGCCATGATCGGATCGCTGTCTGGCGGTAATCAGCAGAAGGTCGTCATCGGCAAGATGCTGACGACCAACCCCAAGGTCATCCTCCTCGACGAGCCGAGCCGCGGCATCGATGTTGGCGCCAAGGCCGAGGTCTTCCGCTTGTTGAGCGAACGCGCCGCTCAAGGGCTTGCCGTCGTCTTCTCGACCTCTGAGGTCAACGAATGCCTCAGCATTGCCCACCGCATCGTCGTCATGCGGCGTGGCAGGATTTCAGCTGAATTCGGCGCCAACGCCACCAAAGAGCAGATCATGGCCGCCTCCGGCGAAGCCGTGGTCGCCTGATCACCAGAATTTCGGAGCCCAGACCCATGACCGACGTCAGCCAGGCCAGAAAACAGTCCAGTCCAAGCGCGGGCGGCGAAGGCTTCGATCTCGCCAAGCTGCTGCTTGAGGGTCGCGCTTTCTTTGCCCTGATCGTCATCATCGTCGTGTTCTCGATCCTGTCGCCCTACTATCTCTCGGTGGCGAATTTCCTGACCATGGCCTCGCATGTCGCCATCTTCGGAATCCTCGCGATCGGCATGCTGCTCGTCATCCTCAATGGCGGCATCGATCTGTCGGTGGGGTCGACGCTGGGCTTGGCCGGCGTCGTTGCCGGTTTCCTGATGCAAGGGGTGACGCTGACCTGGCTGGGTGTCGTTCTCTATCCGCCGGTCTGGGTGGTCGCGGTGCTGGCCTGCATGCTCGGCGCCGTCGTCGGGCTGATCAACGGCGTGCTCATCGCGCGCTTCAAGGTTCCAGCCTTCGTGGCGACGCTCGGCGTCATGTACATGGCGCGCGGCCTTGCGCTGCTGATGACCAGCGGCCTGACCTACAACAATCTCGGCGGCAAGCCGGAGCTGGGAAACACCGGCTTCGATGCGCTTGGCTTCAACCGCCTGTTCGGCGTGCCGACCGGCGTGGTGGTTCTCGTGGTCATCGCGCTCATCGGCAGCATCGTCTTGAACCGCACCGCCTTCGGGCGCTGGCTTTACGCATCGGGCGGCAATGAGCGCGCGGCGGAACTGTCCGGCGTTCCGGTCAAGACCGTGCAGATTTCCGTCTATGTGCTGTCGGGCATCTGCGCCGCCATTGCCGGCCTCATCCTGTCCTCGCAGCTGACGTCGGCGGGACCGACCGCCGGCACCACCTACGAACTGACGGCCATCGCGGCCGTCGTCATCGGCGGCGCGGCGCTGACCGGCGGGCGCGGCAACATCCGCGGAACCCTGCTCGGGGCCTTCGTCATCGGCTTCCTGTCCGATGGTCTGGTGATCATCGGCATCTCATCCTACTGGCAGACAGTATTCACGGGCGCCGTCATCGTGCTCGCCGTGCTGCTCAATGCCGTTCAGTATCGCCGCCGCAGCAAGCTCCCAAGCGCGACAGGTGGCCAACCGACTTCTCAGAAACGGGGGAAGGCCGAAGCGGCCAATCCTGCCCAAGGGAAGACTGCCAGATGAACTGGCAGCAACACCGCGTAGTCATTGGAGGAATGTACATGAAAACCATGCTTAAGAGCTTGCTCGCCGCCGCGATGGTCGTCGGGTTTACGGCGGCCGCGTCGGCCGCGGGCCTGATCTCGATCATCGTCAATGATCCGGCCAACCCCTACTGGCTGACCGAGGGCAACGTCGCCAAGGCCGAAGCCGAGAAGCTCGGCTATACGGCCAATGTCGGCGCCCACAAGGGCGATACCAATACCGAAAGCAACTTGATCGACACCGCCATCACCAACAAGTCGGTGGCGATCATCCTCGATCCGGCCAACGCTGACGGCTCTGTCGGTGCGGTGAAGAAGGCGATTGCAGCCAACATCCCGGTGTTCCTCGTCAATGCCGAGATCAACCAAGAAGGCCTCGCCAAGGGTCAGCTCGTTTCCAACAACGCGCAGGGTGCTGCTCTCGGTGCCCAGCAGTGGGTGCAGGCCGTCGGCGAAAAGGGCAAATATGTCGAACTGCTCGGCGCCCCGTCTGACAACAACGCCGCTACGCGCTCGAACGGGTACGCGACTGTGCTGAGCCAGTACCCGGATCTCGAAAAGGCTGCTTCGCAGGTCGCCAATTGGGATCGTACCCAGGGCCACGACAAGATGCAGAGCATGCTGCAGGCCAATCCCGACATCATCGCCGTGATCAGCGGCAATGACGAGATGGCTCTCGGCGCGGTTGCCGCGCTGAAGGAAGCCGGCAAGCTCGCCGGCATCAAGGTCGGCGGCTTCGACGGTTCCCCGGACGCGGTTGCGGCGATCAAGTCCGGCGAATTGCAGTACACCGTGCTGCAGCCGGTCGCCATCTTCTCGGCCAAAGCCGTGCAGCAGGCGGACTCGTTCATCAAGACGGGCGCCACCGGTGCGGCGACCGAGAAGCAGCTGTTCGATTGCCTTCTCATCACCAAGGACAATGTCGACAAGTACACCGCACCCTTCGTGCTGTCTGAGTAATACCTGTACAGGGGGTGTTTCGCGGACACCCCCTGCCTCTTCTACGAAATGACTGCCCTCGTGAACTGCCTTCGCAACCAACCGGAATTTGCGGCATGAAAGACCTGCTGATCGGCATCGACGCGGGAACGTCGGTGATCAAATCGATCGCTTTCGACCTGTCCGGGCGGCAGCTCGCCATGACGTCGGTGCCCAACAGCTTCGTCACGCTGGAAGGCGGCGGCGCCGAGCAGGACCTCGACCAGACCTGGCGCGACATGGCGCGGACCGTTCGCGATCTCGCGGCCAGGGTTCCCGACCTCGTGCAACGAACCGCAGCGGTGGCCATCACCGGGCAGGGCGACGGAACCTGGCTGATCGATGGCGACGGCTTGCCTGTCTCGCGCGCCTGGCTGTGGCTTGATGCCCGAGCTGGACATCTGGTGGACGAGATGCGCGCCGATCCCCGGGATCGCAGGCGGTTCGAGCTGACCGGCACGGGGCTGAATTCCTGCCAGCAAGGCGCCCAGCTTGCCTTCATGAAAAAGAACCATCCCGACATGCTGGAGCGGGCGGCGACCGCACTGCATTGCAAGGATTGGCTCTACTTCAAGATGACGGGCGAACGCGCCACGGATCCCTCCGAGGGAACCTTCACCTTCGGCGATTTTCGGTCGCGCAGCTATTCCGACGAAGCCCTCGACATCCTGGATCTGACGACGCATCGCCGCCTGTTGCCTCCCATGCTCGAAGGCACCACCGACCATCATCCGCTGTCGCGATCGGCGGCGGCAGAGACTGGCCTGCTCGAAGGCACGCCGGTGGTGCTGGGTTACGTCGATATGGTCATGACGGCGCTCGGAGCCGGCCTCTATGATCCCTCGGGCAATGTCGGCTGCACGGTCATCGGCTCGACCGGCATACACACACGCTTTGCCGCCACTCCCGACGATGTCGTGCTGAACGACGATGGCTCCGGCTACACGATCGCCATGCCTATTCCAGGCGCCTTTGCACAATTGCAATCCAACATGGCGGCGACGCTCAACATAGACTGGGTGCTTGGCCTTGCGCGCGACGTGCTCGCGACGGCTGGCGGCAAGCCTTCTCATGACGAGTTGCTGAAGGCCCTCGACGCTTGGGTGGAAGCATCGGAGCCTGGTTCGCTGATCTACCAGCCCTATATATCGCTGGCCGGTGAAAGAGGACCGTTCGTCGATCCTGACGCACGCGCCGGCTTCATCGGCCTTTCGGTCAAGCACGGCTTTGGCGATCTGGCACGCGGCGTCCTCGAGGGACTGGCCTTCGCCGCACGCGATTGCTACCAGGCGATGGGCGCCGTGCCGAGCGAGATCCGCCTGTCGGGCGGCGCCGCGCGCAGCCCCTCCCTACGCCGCATCATCGCGGCGGCGACCCGGGCGCAGGTGCGCACCAGCAGTCGCCAGGAAGCCGGCGCGGCAGGCGCCGCGATGATGGCGGCCGTCGGCCTCGGCGTCTATGGCTCGATGGAAGACTGCGCCGCCGAATGGGTGACGCCGCTTCTCGGCGACTGCGATGCCTATGACGAGGCGCTTTCGCATACCTACGATGCCCTCTTCCCTTCCTTCGTTGCAGCGCGTCAGGCGCTTCGGCCGGTGTGGAAGGGCATGGCGCACCGCACAGGAGCAAGATCTTGAGCAATACAACAGATGTCGTCGATCTCTTCGTGATCGGCGGCGGCGTCAATGGAGCCGGCATAGCGCGTGATGCGGCAGGTCGCGGGCTGTCCGTCATCCTGTGCGAAAAGGACGATCTCGCGCAAGGCACGAGCTCGCGCTCCGGCAAGCTGGTGCATGGCGGCCTGCGCTACCTCGAATATTATGAATTCCGGCTGGTTCGCGAAGCACTGATCGAACGCGAGGTGCTGCTCGAGGCAGCGCCGCACATCATCTGGCCGATGCGCTTCGTTCTTCCGCACAGCCCGCAAGACAGGCCGGCATGGCTGGTCCGGCTCGGGCTGTTTCTCTACGATCATCTTGGCGGCCGCAAACGGCTGCCGGGGACACGAACACTGAACCTCAGGACTGCGCCTGAAGGCGCGCCGATCAAGGACGAATTCAAGCGCGGTTTCGAATATTCCGACTGCTGGGTCGACGATGCGCGCCTGGTGCTGCTCAACGCTCTGGATGCCGGGCAGCGCGGTGCCAGAGTGCTCACGCGCACCGCCTGTGTCGCGGCCCGCCGCGAAAACGGACTATGGTCGATCGACATGCAGGATGGTCGCACGGGTGCGGTGACGAAGGTCCGGGCGCGGGCGCTGGTCAACGCGGCCGGGCCGTGGGTCAACGACATTGTCAGCCGAGTCGCCGGGCAGAACTCCACCCGCAATGTTCGCCTGGTGAAAGGCAGTCATATCGTCGTGCCCAAATTCTGGGAGGGGCGGCAGGCCTATCTCATCCAGAACAACGACAAGCGAGTGATCTTCGTCAACCCCTACGAGAACGATCTGGCGCTGATCGGCACGACCGACATTCCCTACGAAGGCAGGCCCGAGGAAGTGGTCGCCGAGGCAAGCGAAGTCGATTACCTGATCAAGGTGGTCAATCGCTATTTCAAGCGACAGCTGACGTCACAGGACGTGGTCCATAGTTTCTCAGGCGTGCGTCCGCTCTATGACGACAATGCCGACAATCCAAGCGCGGTGACGCGCGACTATATTTTCGAACTCGACGCCTCCAATGGCAACGCGCCGCTGCTGTCGGTGTTCGGCGGCAAGATCACCACCTTCCGCAAGCTGTCGGAACATGCGCTGGAAAAGATCCAGCCGTTTTTTCCGATGATGAAGAAAGCCTGGACGGCCAAAATCCCCTTGCCGGGAGGCGACCTGCCCAATGCGGACTTCGAGCAGTTCCTGAGCGATCTGCATTCCGAGTTTTTATGGCTCAGCCCGTCGCTGGTGAAGCACTACGCTCGAAGCTACGGCACCCGTGCCAGGCAATTGCTCGCCGGCGCACAGCGCGAGGCGGATCTCGGCCGCCGCTTCGGTCCCGACCTGTATGAGCGGGAGGCAAGGTTCCTGGCCGAGACCGAATGGGCCGGCACATCAGCCGATATTCTGGAACGCCGCACCAAACATGGCCTGCATCTCAATGCGGCCGAGCGGAAAGCATTCGAAGACTGGTTCGATAACATCATGGCGACGGCAGACTGATGGCCTTCACGCTTTCCCTCAACACCAATCCGCTGGTCAACCGTTTCGCCGATCCGGACGATTTGATCGACGCGATTGCCTATGGCATCGGTATCCGCGACGTGCAGCTGACGCATGAATTCGTCAATCCGGGCTGGCCGGCGGCAACGATTGCCAAATTCCTGCGCCTGTTCGACAGGGCGCTTTCGCGGACCGGCGTGCGGATCACCTCCGGCATGACCGGACCTTATGGCCGGCTCAATCACTTCGGCCATCCGGACGCGGATGTCCGGCGCTACTATGTCGACTGGTTCAAGACCTTCGCCGATATTTCCGCGGAACTCGGTGCGTCGGGCATGGGCACGCAGTTCGCCATCTTCACCCACAAGGACTTTGACGATCCGCAACGGCGGGCAGTGCTTCTCGATATCGCCCTCGAATGCTGGCGCGAGGTGGCCGAACACGCCAAGGCGGCGGGTCTGACATACCTGTTCTGGGAGCCGATGTCGGTCGGCCGCGAGTTCGGCCACACGATCGAAAGCTGCGCCACGCTGCAAGGCGCCATCGACGCGGCGAAGCTGCCCATACCGATGAAAATGATGGTCGACATCGACCATGGCGACGTCACTTCGCCCAACCCTGCCGACACCGATCCCTATGCCTGGGCGAAAGCGTTTCCCTTGCAATCGCCGATCATCCACATCAAGCAGTCGTCGATGAATAAGGGCGGGCACTGGCCGTTCACGGCCGCCTACAACAAGGATGGCCGCATAGTGCCGCAGAAGTTGCTGGACGCGGTTCGGCAGGGCGGTGGAACCGACAATGAAATTTGCCTTGAACTTTCCTTCAGGGAGAGGGAACCAGTCGACCATCAGGTTATCGAGATGATCCGCGAGTCGGTGGATTTCTGGGCGCCTCATATCGACAGCGGTCGCGACAGTCTCAAGCCTCGGGCTTGAGTGAAATGCTGGCTAGACGCCGGCACCGATGGTGGCCAGGAAAAACGCGCGTTGAAGGAGAAAAGAATGACCCCATATTGGGTCGGCACGAGCTGGAAGATGAACAAGACGCTTGCCGAGGCGCTGCAGTTCGCCGATGCGTTGGCGGCCTTCGTGCCTGACTTCGATCAGGCGATACAGCCTTTCGTCATTCCGCCGTTCACCGCCGCGCGCCAGGTCAAAGCGGCGCTGGCCAACACCCGCGTGAAAGTCGGCGCCCAGAACATGCATTGGGCCGACGCCGGTGCCTGGACGGGAGAGATCTCGCCAGTGATGCTGAAAGACTGTGGGCTGGATGTGATCGAACTCGGCCATAGCGAGCGTCGCGAGCATTTCGGCGAAACGGACGCGACTGTGGGACTGAAAACGGCGGCCGCTGTCAGGCACGGGTTCGTGCCGCTGATTTGCGTCGGCGAGACGTTGGCTGAGCGTGAATCAGGCCGCGCCGAGGCGGTGTTGACGGCACAGGTTCTCGGCGCGCTGCAAGAGCTGAGCGGCGATCAACTGAAGGCTGAAATCCTCTTTGCCTACGAGCCCGTCTGGGCGATCGGCGAGAAGGGCATTCCCGCCAGCGCCGACTATGCCGACAGGCAGCAGGCGCTGATCAAGCAGGTTGCCGCCGACCGGCTGCCGGCTGCCCCGCCTGTGCTTTACGGCGGCAGCGTCAATCCCGGCAACGCGGCCGAACTCATCGGCCAGCCGCATATCGATGGCCTGTTCATCGGCCGCTCGGCGTGGCAAGCGGAAGGCTATATCGACATTCTGAAAAAGGCGTCGGCCGCCATCGCGCGCTGACCGCTAAAAGACCAAGCAAAGGAGCTCATCATCATGAAGATCGCACTCGGAGCCGACAGCGCCGGCAAGCCGTTGCTCGACGTCATCGCCAAGCATCTCGCCACCAAGCCGGAACTGCAGGTCGTCGACCTAAGCCAGGCCGGATTCTACGCCGATATCGCCGCCTCGGTCGGCCACGAAATTCTCGACGGCAATTACGACCGGGCCATCCTGTTTTGCGGCACCGGCATCGGCGTCAGCATCTCCGCCAACAAGGTCCCGGGCATTCGCGCCGCATTGACCCACGACACCTATTCCGCTGAGCGCGCCGCCAAGTCCAATAACGCCCAGATCATCACCATGGGCGCCCGCGTCATCGGTCCCGAACTGGCGAAATCGATCGCCGACGCATGGTTGGCCTCGGAGTTCGATCCGAATGGCCCCTCCGCCACAAACGTGCAGGCCATCGACAAGCTCGACGCCAAGCGCTGAGGCGCGGAAGGCCCGTTACTGATCAGGTGGTCAAGGCGACCCGCATCGCCTCGATCACGGTCACGGCGGAGGCGGCGCCCGGGTCCATGTGGCCAAGCGAGCGTTCGCCGAGGCGCGATGCCCGGCCCTTGGTGGCGACCATCGACTTGGTCGCCTCCGCGCCGGCGTTTGCCGCTTGTGCAGCAGCTTCGAGACTGCCCGCCAGATCCTTGCCGGAGGTCAGCGCTTCGCCCGCCGCCTGCGCAGCCGGCGCCCATGCATCGATCATCGTCTTTTCGCCTGGCTCGGCCTTGCCGCGATCCTGAATGCCTTTGGCCATCGCCTGGAACAGAGTGACCACGTCCGCGTCGTCGAGCGTCGTCTTGCCCTTGACGGCTGCCGCGGCGCGCATGAACGCGGTCGCATAGAGCGGACCGGAGGAGGCGCCAACCGCATTCAGGAACGACTTTGCCGCCGTGTTCAGCAAGGTGGTCGGATCAGTGGCCTCGGTGTCCAGTGCGGCGACTGCATCGCGTGCCGCGGAAAATCCAAGCTCCATCGCGATGCCGTGGTCGGCGTCGCCGATAACTCCGTCAAGCGCGCATAGTCGGTCCCTGTCGGCCGACATGGCGGTTGCGATCGCCGCGAACATCGCGACAAGGCGGGCGGTGTCGATTGTCGTCATGTCTTAGTCCTTGCCACAGAAGTGGGTTTAGCCGGCGCGAAACATGGCGCAGTCGCAGGGGTGGTCCAGCATCGTCTGCAACTCGCCGTCCAGCCGATGCAGAGTGATCGAGGCCCCGGCCATTTCGAGCGAGGTGCAGTAATTGCCGACCCAGCTTGCGTGTATGGACACACCGATCTCATCGAGCCTCTGCTTCACGCGCCGGTTCATGATGTAGAGTTCCATCAGCGGCGTCGAGCCCAGCGAATTGACGAGCACCGCGACCTTGTCGCCGCGCGCCGGCGCCATCTCGTCGAGAATCCTGTCCAGCATCTCGTCGGTGATCTCGTCGGCTGTTTTCAACTTTTCGCGCGCGATGCCGGGCTCGCCGTGGATGCCCATGCCGATCTCCATCTCGTCCGGGCCGATCTCGAAATTCGGCCGGCGGGTCTGCGGCAGCGAACAGGGCGACAGCGCCACGCCCATGGTGAAGGTATGGTCATTGGCCTTGCCGGCGACGCGCTCGCATTCGTCGAAGGACAACATCCGGTCGCAGGCGGCGCCGGCCGCCTTGAAGATGAAGAAATTGCCGGCGACGCCGCGCCTCTTGTGCCGCTGGTCGCGCGGTGCCGAGGCGACGTCGTCGGTGCTCAGCACCGTGCGCACCTCGATGTCGTCCATGGCGGCCATCTCGGCCGCCATGTCGAAATTCATCACGTCGCCGGCATAATTGCCGTACATGAAGAGCACGCCGGCGCCGCCGCTGACTGCCTTGGCGCATTCGAGGATCGGGTCCGGCGGCGGCGAGGCAAAGACATTGCCGATGGCCGCAGCGTCAGCCAATCCCTTGCCGACAAAGCCGAGAAAGCTCGGCTCGTGGCCCGAACCGCCGCCAATCACGAGGCCCACCTTGCCCTGGCGCGGTCCGTCGCGGGCGATGATGGAGCGTGGACTGCCGTCCACGCTTTTGAGATGGCGGGGATGCGCTGCCAGGATGCCTTCCAGCATCTCGTCAACGGCGCGGTTGCCATCGTTGATGATCTTCTTGGTCTGCACCCGACGTCCTCCCGATTTCGGCATTTTCGTAGATAGTACCGGGTGTTACCGGGATTTCCACCCGGCAAGGCGCATTTCGCGTGTTGAAGTGCTCTCGCACAGCGGCTCCTGAAATCCAGGTGTCGGCTGGTTCAAGTGCCGAGGCCGTCGCGGATGGCTGAGAAATAGCGATCGGTTCCGACCTGGCCGCCCTTGAGCGCGACCTCCAAGCCGTCGATCGCCTTGACGCGCGAGTGGGCAACGCAGAGCGGCGAGCCAGGCGAAGCGGGCAGCGGCATGCGAATTGTCAGGGCATCGACACCCATCTCGCCGAGTGCGTGGCTCGACGTGTCGCCGCCGGCAATGACCACGCGCCGCAAATTCTGTTCGATCGTCAGGCTGCGAAGGATTTCTCCAAGGCCGCGGCCAAGCCTGTGGCGGGCGCCTTCCTGCCGGTCGATTTCGGCGCCCCTGTCGGCATCGGGGCCAAGCGCGGTGTAGAGGATGACGCTGCGCCCGGCTTGCAGACTGGCACGGCCGCTTGCCGTTGCGCGCGCGATCGCCTGCTGCGAAGACTCCGAAACCAGCTCGACGGGATCGACCTCGATGCCGTCGAAACCGTCGGTCAGGGCATGCCGGATCTGCCGCTCGGTGGTCGGCGAACAACTGCCCGACACGACGGCTATCCGCTCGGCTGCGCCCGGCGGCGTAAAACCTTGTCCAGCGCCGACAATGTCATTCGACGCCCATTCGGCCAGCAATGCATACTCGACCCCGGACGAGCCGACGACAAAAGAACCGCCTGGCTTGCGAACGCGCCAGATCTCCTTGCCGGCCAGAGCCTGCGTTTCCAGATTGTCGACATCGAGAAGCACGATGGGGGTGCCGTTTCCGGTCAGGCGATCGAACGCGGCCGATCGCGACGCGGACTGCAGCGTTGCAAGGTCGATCAGCCCGGAGCTCAGCGCCGTCTGCCGCGACAGATGGATCAGGAGATCGGCCTCATCCATCGGCGTCGTCGGATGGCGGCTCATCACAGGGTGGCGATCGATGCGGAAATATTGGTCGCGATAGGCGGCGAATAGATGGCCGAAGGCGGTGTAGCGCTTGAGCTGCGGCGCGCCGACCAGCAGCGGCACACTATCCTGCGCGAACACCGAGCGGCCGACCTCGATGGCCCGGCCGATGCTGCCGACCGTTGGGCTGGAATCGAAGGTCGAGCAAACCTTGTAGTGGCAGATCGCGGCGTTGAGTGTCTTCAGCCAGGCAAAGGCATCGCGCAGATGCATGTCCATCCACTGCGGCGTCTCGCTGCGGCTGGTGCCGGCGAGGCCGATCGCCCGGCAATGGGCAAACCGCGAAAGCAAGGCATCGTCCGGCTGGCGCATGAACAGCACGGTCGGCACGCCGCCGAGCTCAAGCGCCTCCATGACATCGGTCGAGCCGGTCAGGTCGTCGCCATAATAGCTGAGAAGCAGGTTCTGCATGGCTTCAGGCTGCCTTGCCGTCGCCGAATTTTTCGATCGACCGCGCCAGTTCAGGGTGGTTCAGGGCGAAGTCGGCAAGCGGAATGCCGTCGACCGCCGCCTGCCAGGCTTGCTGCACGGCACGCACGCCGGCGCCCGGCCCGTCCGGATGGCTGACGATGCCACCGCCGCAGAGATAGAGAAGATCGACGGTCCGGCCGGTCCGCGCATATGTCTCGGGCGCCTGCCCGCCCCACTGGCCGGAGCCGGCGACCGGCAAGGCGCAGTCCTCAGGTGAGAAGATCGGCGTCGTCACCGCCTTGAACGACTCGACGAAGGAGTCATCCGGCTCCCAATATTTCGAGGCGATGCCGTTGATCTGGAATTGGTCGACGCCGAGCAGTCGCCAGAATTGCTGCCAGACCTTGAAGCCCATACCTAGCCCGGGGTGCCGGGTGAGGATGTCCCAGCCGTTGCGGTGAGCATGCAGCACCAGACTGGAGCGCTTCCTCAGGAACGCCATGCCACTGAGCCCGATCGAATTGATGTTGACAACAGCGCAATTGCCGCCGGCCTTCGCCACCAGATCGTGGTTGCGCATCATCTCATCCGGGTCGGCATGCGAAATGCCGAAGGCATACATCACTTTCTTGCCGGTCTTCTGCTTATGGTCGAGGATCAGCGGCATGATTGCCTTCACCCGCTCCGACAGCGGCGAATAGGCCGGGCTCATCAGCTTCTCGTCATCCTTGATGAAATCGACGCCGGCGGCGATCAGTTCCGCCACCATTGCCGCCGTCTCGTGCGGCCGCAGCCCGAGCGCCGGCTTGACGATGGTGCCGATGATCGGGCGGTCCGTCACACCGGTCAGTCGGCGGCTGCCGGCGACACCGAACTGTGGGCCGGGATGCGCGCCGCGAAAATCCTCCGGCAGCTTCATGTCGACGACGCGGATCCCGGTGAGGCCCTTGATCGAATAGGTGCCGCCGATGGCGATGGTCATCAGCGCCGAAAGGTCGGTGCCGATGGCATCGAACGGAAAGGCGATGTCGACATCGGCGCGTTTGAACGGCCCGCTGCCGTCATCGGGAAGTGACGGCCGCTCGGCATCGGGCAGAGGCCGGATCGCCAGCACGCGCGCCGCCACCCGGGCCTTCAGCTCTTCGGTCTCGCCGGGCAGCGCGACGAAGGTGCCGGTCGACTGGTCGCTGGCGATCTTGGCGGCCAACGCTTCGATGCTTCCAGGCGTTTCGATGCGATAGGTGAGGGTGATCATGGTCTGCTGTCTTAAGCCGAGGCGTTCGAAAAAGGTTCACCGGTGTTCTAAATCTGGTATAATGAGTACATAAGTATTGCAAGGCATATCCGGCTAGAAGTTTTAGGCAGATCGACAGGCGGCAATTTCCGGGAAATGTGGCGGCAGTGTTAGATAGGGCCGGCTCAAGGGAGTGATTCGCGACGATGAACCGTTCGGAACCGATTGTCCGGCGCAAGCTTTCCGACGAGGTCTTCTTGCGGCTGAAGCGCCTGATCACCAGCGGCGAATTGATGCCGGGTGACGACATGCCGTCGGAGCGCGAACTGATGGAGCGCTTCGAGGTCGGCAGGCCGGCGATTCGCGAGGCGATGCAGGCGCTGAGCAATATGGGCCTGGTCGCGATCTCGCATGGCGAGCGCGCCAAGGTGCTGCAGCTCACGGCAAAGTCGATCATCAAGCAGGTCGATGGCGCCGCCAAGATCATCCTGTCGTCATCGAAGGACGCGCTTGAGCACCTGAAGACCGCGCGCATCTTCTTCGAGCGCGGCATGGTCAGGGAAGCCGCCGAAAAGGCCACCGCCGAGGATGTGCAGCGCCTCAGGGCCACCGTTGCCGAACAGCGCGGCTTCCGTGGCGATTCCGAAGCCTTCATCTCCGCCGACATGAAATTCCATACCCAGATCGCCGCGATCTCAGGCAATCCGATCTATGTCGCCGTTAGTGAGGCGATGCTCGGCTGGCTGAAGGAATACCACACCGAAATGCTGATCTGGACCGGCAAGGAAAAGTTCACGCTGACCGAGCACGAAGAGATCATCGGCCGCATCGAGAAAAAGGATGCGGATGGCGCCGAGAAGGCGATGATCAAGCATCTCGAACGCTCGCGCGCGCTCTATGTGATGAATTCCGAAAAGTAACTTCAGCCGAGCCGGGTGATCGCGTAAGGCGTCATCACGAGATGGCCGCGGCCAAAAGCCGAAATGTCGACCGGCACTTCGTCCGCCGTCAGGTTCGCCAGCCACGCGATTGTCTTGCCCGAGGCGGAGCGCCCGGCCAGCGCCAGCACCTTGGTCTCATCGCTCGTCCTTGCCGACACATGCGCAAGGCCGGCCAGTTCGCAAAGCCCCTTGATGGCCCTGAAGAGCGGCCGGGGTGTTCCTTCCGCGACGGGTTCTCCAAATGACGCCAGCACGCCGAACGGTCCGGTGAAGCTGGAGAGCGTGAGCTGTTCCAGCCCAGCGGGCGCGATGCGCGCGGCATAGCCGATCGTCCATGCCGCCGCGAACTGGCCGGCATGGCGCGGGTCTCGGTCGGCCATGGCGATGCGCTGTCCCCCGGGATTGGGCTTGGTCGCGCCGCCATAGGGGTTCTGCCGCATGGCAATCGTCGATGGTCCGATCCGATAGGGTTTCGCCCCGAAGATCGCCCGCGCCGATTGGGTGATGAAAGGCAGCGCCTCCAGCGATTGCATGATGCTGAGATCGTCGGCGGCGTGAACGATCGGGCAAGTACAATGGGTGACGAAATCGAGCTGGTCCTCCGGCACGCGCTTGCGGTTGAGTTCGGTGAAATAGCTGAACATGCCGCCGCCGAGCCGGATGTCCGGAAAGGCGCGCCGCGCGGCCGCGTAAACGTTCTCGAGCGGCGGACAGTCCGGCCACGTGCTGCCCGGCGGTGTCGACTGCCGGTCGACCGAAGGCGACACGGCAATGGCCGAGAGTTTTAGCCCGGCCTCGCGCACCAGGCCGGCGACACCTGACATCTCGGCGTCGAGATCGCCAGCGCAGGCAACGACGCATTCGAGGGTCGTTTCGGCTGCGTAGGCAGTTGCCAGTCGGGCGAAAGCGCGCAAGGCGTCGAGCCCGTGGCCACGCGTCGGATCGTAGTGAAACAGCAGCTGTTGTGGGCCGAGTGCCGCCAGCGTGGAGAGGTTCGCCAGCGCCGTCTCGACATCCTCGGGATAGATGACCACGCCGACATCGGGCAGCCTTGGCCCGACCTCGCCGAGTCCAACGCGGACCGGTTCGCTGGTCACGGTGGCAGCCGGTGCTTTGCCTTCACCTGCGATGCGCAGGCTGATCGTCTGGCGCAGGGTTTGGCCGGCAGGCAGCACATACGGCCATGGCAGCGCCAGCGGCCGCACATAGGTCTTGTAGGATGCGTCAGACCAGTTGCGCTGGTCCTCCATTTCGAAAGTATCGCCTTCCATCCGGCATTCGGCGGTGACGCCAGGCCGAACCTGATGGGTGATGGCGCGGATATCCTTGAAAGGCTGCCAGGGGTCTATCAGTTCGGGAAGCTTTGTCGCCTCCACGCTGCCGTCCGTATGCTCGACCTTGACCGGGCTGCCGGCGAGGTCGGCGATAGGATGCAGGATGCAGAAGCCGCAGCGGTTGGTTTCGAAATCGCTTTCGGGAAGGGCGCTGACCTCGAAGGCCAGATGGCTATCGGCAGAGCCTTTGATGGTGGCGCGGAAGCCGAGCCGGCTTCCATCGGGGGCCAGGCAGCTTGCCGAATAGCTGACCGAAAAAGCGTCGGCCGCCTGGTTGATGATCAGGTCCGTCAAATTTGGCTCATAGGTGCCCCAGTCGCGGTCACGCACGATATAGGCGATGGCGCGCAGCACCTCGGTGCCGCCATGCCGGATGGTGCGCAGATTGCCGTTGACGAAGTCGGCGCTGAGCGCGCCTGCGCGTAGCCTGATTGGTTCGGCCTCGACGGCATGCGTTCCGTAGAGCAGGAATGCGTCGGCGGTCATTTAAGCAAGGCGTCGAGCTGCACCGGTTGCCGGCTCGCGGCACCGGTGTAAGCCGCCTCGACCAGTGCGAACGTCTTGAGATTGTCGGCGCCCGAGGTCGCCGGTTCGATTCCCTTCGCCAGGCAGTCTACCCAATGCTGCTGGATGGCGACGACGCTTTCCTGAATGTTATGCCAGGGCCGCGACGCCCATGGCAGCAGCGGCGGCGAGACGTCGGTGACGACCGTGCCGTTCTTGCCGGTGACGGTGAGCCGGTATCCCTGCGCCAGCCGGATCGTTCCGTCGCTGCCGTCGATCTCGATCAGCGTCTCGGGAAACGGCTCGGTGGCAAGCTTCGTCGCATAGCTGCAGTCGACCACGGAGGTCGCGCCGCTCTTGTGGTCCAGAAGCATCGTCGCCACATCCTCGCCCGCGATACTAGGATTGACGCGGGCGGTTCGCGACGTGATGGTCGAGACGTCGCCGAGCAGGAAGCGGGCGATATCGAGGATATGGATGCCGAGGTCCTCGATGATGAAGCGCTTTCCCGTCGCTAGATAGGGCTGGCCGGAAAACACGTCATAGCCGGAGCGGAAGGAGATGCGCCCGAAGAAAGACGTGCCGATCTCGCCGCTGTCGAGCACGGCGCGCACCGCCTGGATCGGCGACTGCCAGCGAAAATTCTCATGCACCATCAGCGGCACGCCGGCTTCCGCGCATGCCCCGACCATTGCCTTGGCGTCGGCGAGCGTCGGCGCGAACGGCTTTTGGCAGATCACCGGAACGCGATGAGCGGCCGCCATTTCGACAAGCGGACGATGGCTGGGCGCGGTGGTGGCGATGTCGACGAAGTCCAGGCTTTCGCCGGCAAAAAGTTCCGCCGCATCGGTATAGCGCTTCGCTATGCCGAACTGGTCGCCGACGATCTTGAGCCGTTCCGGGTCACGGTCGCAGATAGCAACGATCGAAGCGCCCGCAATGCCGCGCCAGGCGTGCATCTGGTTGACGGCAAAGAAGCCGCAGCCGATCAGCGCTCCACGCAACTCCGCCATGCTCAACCCGCCTTCGCCATCTGCATCAAGGTGACGCGCTGTTGAAGCCGGCGTTGTGCCTGGTCGACGACAACGGCGACGATGATGACGAGACCCTTGATCACCATTTGCCAGAACGAACTCACACCCATCATCACCAACCCGTCCGAAAGAATGCCGATGACGAAGGCGCCGACGATGGTGCCGCCGATCGTGCCGCGCCCGCCCGACATCGAGGTACCGCCGAGCACCGCCGCCGCAATGGCGTTGAGCTCGAAACTTTCGCCTGTTGCCGGATGCGAGGCCATCAGCTCGGACGAGATGATCAGGCCGACGATCGCCGCGCAGAAACCGGAGAACATATAGACGAACATCTTCACCATGTTGACACGGACGCCCGAAATCCGCGACGCCCGTTCATTGCCGCCGACGGCGAAGATATGGCGGCCGAGCGGTGTGTATTTGGCGAGATAGGCGGCTCCCAGTGCAACGACGATCAGGATCCAGATCGCCACCGGCAGGCCAAGCAGCCGGCCTGCACCGAGGAAACCGAAACCGGTGGTGCCAAGCTCCGGCTTGCCGACGAGGTTGGGAAAGGTGCGGCCATCCGACGACAGCAGCGCCAGGCCGCGCGCGACATAGAGCACGCCAAGCGTGGCGATGAACGGCGCGACGTTCAGCCGGGTGATCAGCAAGCCGTTGACGGCGCCGATCAATATGCCGACGGCAAGCGTGATCAGCGCGATCTCGAAGACGTTGAAATAGATGGTGTAGCCGATCTGCAGGTCGATGCCATTGAGCACGAGATAGCCGGCCACCATGCCGCACAGGCCGACGATCGAGCCGACCGAAAGGTCGATGCCGCCGGTGATGATGACGAAGGTCATGCCCATCGCCAGGAACGCGTTCAGCGCCACGTGCTTCGACATCAGGATCAGATTGGCGGTCGACAGGAAATTCGGCGCCGCGATCGAGAAGAAGATCAGCACGGCGATAAGCGCGATGAAGGTCCTGAGCTTCATCAGCGTCAACAGCACGGAGCCGCTGGAAGCGGAATGAGCGGCCGCCTTGGCTGGGATGTCAGTCATGGGCGGTGCTCTCCGTGTGTGGGACCGGTCCGTGGCCAAGCGCGGATGCAGCCACGAGTGCCGCCTCCGTCGCCTCGGCACGGTCGAACATGCCGGTCAGTTTTCCGTTGCTCATCACCGCGATGCGGTCGGACAGCGCCATCACCTCATCGAGGTCGGAGGTGGCGAACAAAATCCCCAAACCGTCGCGGGACAGTTTGCGCATGGTGCGGAAGACGTCGGCCTTGGCGCCGACATCGATGCCTCGGCTGGGCTCGTCCATCAGCAGCACCTTGGGTTCGGTGAGCAGCGCCTTGCCGATCACCACTTTCTGCTGGTTGCCGCCCGACAGCGACGACACCTCCTGCGCAGGATCGGCGACCTTGATCGCCAGCTCCCGCACCATCTGCGTCACCGCCTGCCTTTCGCCGGCGCCACGGATATGGAACAGGCGGGCAAAGCGCGATAGGCTGGCCAGCGTCAAATTGCTGGCGACCGAGAGGATCGAGACCAGCCCTTCGCGCTGACGGTCTTCGGGGATCAATGCCAGGCCACGCCGGATGCGCCGCGTCGTATCGCGCTCCTTGACCTTTATACCGCCAATGAAGATCTCACCCGTCGAATGGCCGTGGCGGCCCATGATGCAGTCGAACAGTTCGCTGCGACCGGCGCCCATCAGGCCGTAGATGCCGAGGATCTCGCCGGCACGCAGCGACAACGAGACATGGTCGACGGCAAGTCCGCCGGTGGCGCGGGGCAGGCAGATCTCCTCGGCACGAAAAATCTCTTCTCCCGGAAGATGGCCGTCGGCCTTGGCGAAGTCCTTGGCATCGGAGCCGATCATCTGGCGAACGATCCACTGCGTGTCGACGTTCTTCATCTCCTCATGGCCGGTGATGCGGCCGTCCCGCAGCACGGTGATGTAGTCGCCGATGCGGATCAGCTCTTCCAGCCGGTGCGAGATGTAGACGATGGCGACGCCGCGCGCCTTGAGGTCGGCGATCACCTTGAACAGGATTTCGACCTCCGCCGCGCTCAGCGCCGAGGTCGGCTCATCCATGATCAGGATGCGCGCGTCGAGCGAGACCGCCTTGGCGATCTCGACCAGCTGCTGCTGACCGATGCGCAGATCCTCGACCAGCATATCGGGCCGGATGCCGGCTTGCAGGCGTTCCAGAAATTCCGCAGCGCGGTTTTCCTGTTGCTCGCGGTCGATCTTGCCGAAGCGGTTGGTGATCTCCCGGGTGGCGAAAATATTCTCGGCGACGCTCATGTTGCCGAACAGGTTCAACTCCTGGAACACCATGCCGATGCCACGGTTCACCGCATCGCCGGATGACGAGAAGGAAACCTCTTCGCCTTCCAGCAGGATGCGGCCGGCGGTCGGCCGTTCCACACCGGCGATGATCTTCATCAGCGTCGACTTGCCGGCGCCGTTTTCACCGACCAGCACGTTGACCGCGCCCTTGCGCACCTCGAAATTGGCGCGCTTGACCGCAACGGTGCCGGAATAGACCTTGGAGACGTCCTCGAGCTTCAGGATGATTTCGCGCTCTGCTGTCGCGCTCATGGCTTCGGCCCGATCTCTGCCTCCGCCGGCGTCACCAGCGGCAGGTCCTGGCCGTTGCCCAGCGTATAGGCACCCAGCACTTTGGCACTGCGGCCTTCCAGCGCCTCGCGCGGCAGCTTGGACAGCACCGTCTTGTCGGTGTAGCTGTTGAACGCCTTGCCGAACTGGGCGAAGTCGATCTGGTTGGTGAAGTCGTTGAACTGGATGAAGTCCAGGCTGTCGCGCAGCGCGGTGCCGCGCACCGCCGGTCCGATCTGCACCCGTGCATCGGCCTTGCCGTCGCCGTCGACATCGACGTCGACGGTTGCCGCCCGCGACTGCGTGTTGGCCGCGACGATCTTGCCTTCCAGGCGAACCGCGAAAGTCCAAGGCGAATTCGCCTGCTTGTTCGGATTGCCGTATTTGGCGCCGGCAGCCGATGGATCGGTTGTCGCCAGGGTGTGAACCTGCGCAAACGGTCCGGCTTTCTGCTGGAGATAGGGCACGACCTTTGCCGCCCATGTCTCTTCGACCATCTTGTCTGGATTGAAGGCGGGAGCGTTGTCTCCGGCTTCCGATTTCGTAGGCAGGATCTTGCAGGCGGTCAGGCTGATGCCGACCATCACGGTAAGGATCGGCCAGTTCGGCTTGGTGTTCAGCATGGCGGCCTGTCGTTCAGCATCGTGGGCGACCCACGGAAAATGGCGGCGAGGGGCGAAAACCGATTTTCGCCCCTCGCTATTGAAATCACGCTGGCTCAGTTCGTCAGCGCGAAGGTCTCCAGCTTGGCGGCATTGTCGCCATTGATCAGAACGCAGTCCATCAACTGCTTTTCCTTGGCCGGCGACTTCTTGTTCTTGATGAAGTCGTTGGCCTGCTCGACCGCCCTCTGCGCCTGCGCGAAGGCCGGCTGCAGCACGGTTGCCTTGATACCGCCCGACGTGATGGAGTCCCGTACGTCGTTCGATCCGTCGAAGCCGACGACGATGACGTCCTTGCGGTTCGCCGCGGCAAGTGCCGCATAGGCGCCCATCGCCATCGTGTCGTTGCCGGAGATCACACCCTTGATGTCGGGGTTGGCCTGAAGGATCGATTCCATCTTGGAATAGGCTTCCGTCTGGCTCCAGTTGGCCGACTGCTGGGCGACCATCTTCAGGTCCGTATAGTCGTCGATTACGTCGTGATAACCCTTGGAGCGAATGCCTGCATTGGTGTCGGATTCCTTGCCGACCAGTTCGACGAAATTGCCCTTCTCGCCCATCAGCTTGACGAACTCCTGCGCGCCGAGCTGGGCACCCTGGTAGTTGTTGGACACGATCTGCGCCACGGCGACGCCGGTGGCGTTGATCTCGCGGTCGATCAGGAAGGACGGAATGCCTGCGTCCTTGGCCTTCTGCACGGCGGCGACGGTGGCGTCGGCGCCTGCATTGTCGAGGATGATCGCCTTGGCGCCACGGCCGATCGCGGTGTCGATCAGCTCGGACTGCTTGTTGGCGTCGTCGTCATGGACCAGCACCAGCGCTTCGTAGCCGAGTTCCTTGGCTTTGGCTTCGGCGCCGACGGCTTCCGCCTTGAAGAACGGATTGTCGTGCGAGGGCGTGATAATGGCGATGAGATCCGCCGCGTAGGCGGGCACTGCCGTGCCAAGCGCCAGCATGCCGGCGAAAGCCGCAAGCGTCATTCTGCGTGTGAGTTTCATGAAGTCCTCCCGTTTGAAAAAATTGCCTTGATCGGCCAATGGCTTTGTCTGCATCCGAATTCGTCAGGCAGCGCGGGCCGCGGATCGCTTGGGTCAAAAAACCGTTGCCGGCTTACCCAAGACGGATCGTTGCTCCCCAGCCCTCCTCCACTCGCCCAGGCATCCTGCTCCCTGCGAAACCTTGTCGATCCGAGCCATGAACAGC
This sequence comes from Mesorhizobium sp. M0848, assembly GCF_040319805.1. Lineage (NCBI taxonomy): Bacteria > Pseudomonadati > Pseudomonadota > Alphaproteobacteria > Hyphomicrobiales > Phyllobacteriaceae > Mesorhizobium > Mesorhizobium sp. M0848. Next base: position 42,417 of record NZ_JAMYOM010000002.1, read on the forward strand.
TAAGCCAACTGGTATGATGAGTCAACCACAAATTCAGGTGACATGTACCTGATGAGCTACCAAAACCGAGGGTCGGCAATGACATGCCGGGCCCTCGAGGTGCTGCGTCAAGCACCTGTCTTCTCTCAGGTGATCCGCTGAATGCTGGCGGCGATCTCTTCCGGTTCGAACACCCGCTTCCAGTCGTCACGCATCAGCACCGGCTTGCCGAACTCGATCGCCTTGTTGCAGGCGTCCGAGAAAACGCCCTTGGTCTCGCCGAAAATGACGGCGCCGAGCACGTTCATATGGCCGAGCAGGAAGTCGAGTGCCGCCTGCTGGTCGACGCCGCGCGCCACGACCTCGTCGACGGCTTCTTTCATGACCACCAGCAACGAGGCGCACACCGTCTCCGAAAGGCCAGGCTCGAGCAGCGCCATCTGTTCGACGCTGACGCGGTGCGAACGCATCACCGGCGCCCATATGATCTTCGCGATCGCCTCGCCCTTGGCGTAGTCCTCTTCCGGCCCCTGCATCAGGGCGCTGACCATATGCTGCTTGGCCTTCACGCCGCCGAAATAATCCTTCTTCGCGGCCATGTCCGTCTCGTCATTGAAGATCGGCGGATGGCAGGGGTGGGTGACGAAATAGGTGAGGTCCGCCCGCTTCGGCAGATGGCCGGCAAAGGGTGCTGCCGCGTCGAGCACCACCACCATCGTGCCTGATACCAGCTTGCTCTCGATGCTGGCCGCTACCTTGCCGATATGCGTGTCTGGGACGGCCAGGATCACCACATCGGCGTCCTTGAGCGCCTCGTCGGCACTGACCGTATCGAAACCCAGTCCGGTCTTCAGCCGTTCGCGGCCGGCATCGCTGACTTCGACATGGCGTATCGTGTAGGGCGACCCGCGAAAATTGGTCGACAGGCGGTAGCCCATTTTTCCGCCAGCCCCGAACAGCGCAATCGTTGTCATCTGGTCACTACTCCATCTCAGCCGACGGTATCGCCCGTCGTCTACTTATCAACTGGTATAATCACGCTACCAGATTTTGGCAATCGATAATGACCGTGCGCGCAGGGTCATGCGTTTGCGGCGTAATCGCCTGCCGCCCAGCAAGCTCCAGCACGAAGATGACAATGATGTTTCGCCCACGAACTGCTCCGTGAACAGAACCTTGGATGGCGCGCTCAGGGGATACGATCAGCCCGAAGAAGCCCGCACTGGCCGTTAAATGCGCATTGGCGCTCTGCCATCACCAGGGATGAGCCGGCATGTGATAGGCGGTCGGAGACTGGGTCGGGCGCTACTTCAAAAGATCGACCAGCACGTCGAAAGCGGCGTCGATGTCGGCGCGGACCGCGGCCCTGACGGCTTCCGCGTCCCGGTTTCTCAATGCCGCGAACATCGCCTGATGGTGTTCGTTGGCGGTCGAGTAGTTTCCTGAATCGTGCAGCATGTTGAAGTAGGGGCTGATCTGCAGCCACAGGTTCTCGATGATGTTGAGCATGTTCTCGGAACCGGCTGCCCGATAGATCGAGAAATGAAAGGCGTAGTTGGCGCGCAGGTAGGATTTGACGTCGCCGGCGGCATTGGCCTGTTCGAGCGCATCCAGATGCTGGCGCAACTGCGCCACGGCCTGGTCGCCCATACGCTCCGCAGCCCATGCGGCCGCGATCGCCTCGATCTCGAACCGGACATTCCTGAGGTCGACGAGGCGTGCGCGGCTTAATGCCGGAATGCCGATCGACCGACCTGAAACCACCATCAGCGCGTTGGCGGCCGTCAGGCGCCGCAACGCTTCCCTGACCGGCATCGGGCTGACGCCAAAAGCATCGGCAAGGCTCTGAACCGTGACCATCTCGCCCGGCACGATGCTACCGTCGAGGATCAGTTCGGTGACATGGCGATAGACCCTGTCCTGCAGGGTTTCCCTGGACAGGGGTGCGATCTCGACCCCCGGCTTTCTGAACGCCGATCCAGCCATCTCCCGTCAACCTTCCCGCCCAAGGGCGACGCTACCTGCATCCGGAATGCAAGGTTCAAGGTGCCGCGTCAAGCGCCCACGGGCGCCCGTTTTGATATTAAGCGATTTCATCATTGATCTTTGATCAAATCATGTTACGGTCGTCGGCATCGAATGGCAAGGGTTACGTTTTGTGCCCTTGGGAGGCATTCGATCGTTCTGTTTGGGAGGAGTTCACATGGGTATCGGATCGAAAGTCCGGCGGCTCGCGCTGCTGGCCGGCATGGCTGCATGCGCCTTCGGCCTGTCCGCCGCGCAGGCAGCCGAGAAGCACAAGATCTTTCTCAGCATGAGCTACATAGGCAATGATTGGCAAGCGGAGGCGGCCAACATGGTCAAGGCCATGGCCGCCCACAAGAGCCTGGCCGACAAGGTCGACCTGCAGGTCCAGGTCGCTGGCCCCAACGCGCAACGCCAGATTCAGCAGATCAACGCAATGGTGCAAAGCGGCGCCGAGGCCATCGTCGTATATCCGATCTCGCCGACCGCGCTCAACCAGGTCGTCAAGAATGCCTGCGACAAGGGCGTGAAGGTCTTTGCCTACGACGCCGAGATCACCGAGCCTTGTGCCTACAACGTCCACATCGACCAGCTGGAAGCCGGCAGGGTGACCGCCGAATGGCTGGTCAAGAAGCTCAACGGCAAGGGCAACATCATCGCCATCACGGGTGTCCCGGGAACATCCGTCGACGATCAGCGGACAAAAGCCGCCAAGGAAGTCTTCGCCAAATATCCTGATATCAAGATCGTCGGCGAGGCTGTCGGCATGTGGAGCCAGGCGGTCGCCCGCACCGAACTTTCGAAAATCCTGGCCACCCGCAATTGGGACGACATCAACGGGCTGTGGATGCAGGTCGGCTGCTTCACCGCCAACTCGATGCAGCTCGAGGCCGGCAAGAAGACAAGCGAACTCCTGCCTTGCGCCGGCGAAGGTTCCAATGGCGGCCGCATCCAGATGCTGCCGGAGGGCACCGAAGTCGAAGGTGCGGCCGCCCCTTACGCGCCGGCCGGCGCACAACGCATTTCCTACGCCTCGCCGCCTTATTCGGGTGCGCTGGCGCTGAAGCTTGCCGTCGAGGCGATCGAAGGCAAGGACGTGCCGAAGACCACCATCCTGCCGCTGCCGCTCGTCACCAATGAGACGATCAAGCTGTGCGACGAAGGCACATGGGCGGAGATGAAGGCCGGCTGCAACGCCTTCAAGCCGTCGCTGGTCTCCAATCCGGGCTGGTTTGCCTCGATCTTCTCGGACCAGACACCCGAGGTCGGCCTCGCGGCTGCCCTCGTCGGACAACCGGAAGAATAAGCCTCCCAAGGCGATCTTGACGATGCGCGGACATTTTCTGTCCGTGCATCGTCGGTCCATGCCAAGCCCGGCGATCGAGGACAATGACAGAACATTCCGAGCTTCCCGCCATCGAGATCGACGGCATCAGCAAGGCGTTCGGCCCGACCGTCGCGCTGGACGGCGTGTCGTTTCGGATCGCGCCCGGCAGCGTCCATGCCCTGCTCGGTGAAAACGGAGCCGGCAAGTCGACACTTGTGAAGCTGCTGTCCGGGCTGGTCCGGCCGAGCCAAGGCCATGTCCGCGTCTTTGGCAAGGAGATCGCTTACGGCGCACCGCGCGCGGCACATGCGCTCGGCATGCAGACCGCGTTCCAGGAGATGACCCTGGTGCGCGATCTCTCCGTCCTCGACAACATGCTGCTGCCCTATGCTCCCGTCGGCGTCTCCGGCCTGATCCGGCGCAGCGCTGCCCGCAAGGCTGTCCGCCGCCACATCGACGATCTCGGTTTTTCCGTCGATCTCGACGCCGAGGTGAGCGAACTCGAGCTTTCGGTGCGCCAGAAGATCGAGATCGCGCGTGCCGTCTACCGCAAGCCGCGCATCCTGCTGCTCGACGAACCGACCTCGACGCTCGCCGGCCGCGACGTCGACTGGCTGGGCGACATCATCGCCAGGCTGAAGGCGGCGGGCACCACCATCGTCTTCATCACCCACCGCATGCGCGAGGTTCGCGCTTTTTGCGAGACGTTGACGATCCTGAGAAACGGCCGCCACATCGTCACCGCGCCGGTTGCCGATGTCTCTGACGCCGACGTCATCGAAAAGATCATCGGCCGCAGCATCGAGCAGACCTTCCCGCCCAAGCCCGACAGTGCCCAGGCCTTCGGCCCGCCGGTTCTGGGCGTGCGCGACCTGAAGGTCGGGCGCAAGCTCGACGGTGCCGGATTCGACTTGCGCAAAGGCGAGATCCTCGGCGTCGCCGGACTGCAGGGCATGGGCCAGCAGGATCTGTTCCTGGCCTGCTTCGGCATGGCCGAAATCACCCGCGGCGACATCCTCGTCGATGGCCGCAAGGTCTGGCTGGGATCGCCCGCCGATGCCGTGCTCCCCAACATGGCGATCGGCCTGGTGCCGGAAGACCGCAAATCCGAAGGCCTGTTCCTGAAACTGTCGGGAAGCCAGAACGCCACGCTGCCCGTGATATCGCGCTTCACACGGCTAGGCCTTGTCGACGCGCAAGCCGAGACCCGCTCCGTCGAGGCGGCGTTCGCCACTGTCGAAGTCGATGATCGTGCGCTGTGGACGCGGGCCGCCGCATTTTCCGGCGGCAATCAGCAGAAGATCGCCATCGCAAAATGGCTGGTGGCGCAGAGCCGCATCCTGCTTTTGTTCGATCCCACCCGCGGCATCGACGTCGGCACCAAGCACGAGCTCTATGTGATGATGCGAAACTACGTCGCCGCCGGCGGCTCGATCCTGCTGCACTCGACGGAGATCCCCGAACTTGTCCACCAGTGCGACCGGGTCCTGGTCCTCTACGACGGGCGCATCGTAGCCGAGCTCGCAGGCGACGCCATCACCGAGCCGGCCATCATGCGCCCGGCGCTCGGCGATGCCGGGGAAGCCGCCGCATGAGCAGCACGGCAGCCTCATCCCCTGTTTCCGGTGGCTTCGGGCTGCGCCGCGCGCTGATGCGCAATCGCGGCGCTCTGATCGCCGCGGTCGTCCTGGCCATCCTGCTTTTCATCGTCGACTGGATCAGCGCCGGGCCGCTGACCTATTTCGATGTGTCGTTCCTGTCGAGCGGCGGCACAACCTCGGCGCTCGCGGCGATCGGCCAGACCATCGTGATCCTGTCGGGCGGCTTCGACCTGTCCGCCGGCGCGGTGATATCGCTGGTCAATGCCGTGCTGGCATCGAGCATGGACCCAATGGCGCCAGGCGCCAGCATCATCTTGTGGACCGCCGTCGGCATCGGCGTCGGCATGGCCGTGGGCGCCTTCAACGGCTTCTTCATCGCTGTGCTGCGCATGCAGCCCATCGTGGTGACGCTGTCCACCATGTTCATCCTGCAAGGCGTGACGCTGCTGGTGATGGACAAGCCCGGCGGCTTCGTGTCGCCCGATCTCGGTACCTTCTATCTTGGCGACGCGATCGCCGGCTGGCTGCCGATGCCGCTGGTGGTGATCGGCGTCGTCCTGCTCGCCTGGTTCTGGCTGAAGGGAACCCGCTTCGGCACAGCACTTTATGCGGTCGGCAGCGATGCGGAGTCGGCCGCTTCCGTCGGCATCAATGTCGTGCTGGTGCGCTTTGCCGTCTATGTCATCGCCGGCGGCTGCTATGGCCTTGCCGGCGTCTTCATCAGCGCCCAGACCGGCAGCGGCGATCCGCTGGTCGGCAATCCGCTGCTGTTGTCGATGTTCGCGGCGGTCGTCGTCGGCGGCACGCGCCTCGGCGGCGGGCAGGGCGGCCCGGTGGGCTCTGTCTTTGGCGCCTTTATCCTGATGATCGTGGTGAACATCCTGCTGGTGCTCAACGTATCGGCCTATTATGCGACCATCGCCGAAGGCACCATTCTGGTGCTGGCAGCACTTGCCGGCTCCATCTCGCACGCATCGGTGCTTGCCGTGCAGTTGCGCGCCGCGCGTGCCCGGCTCGCCGCCTGGCGCGCCGGCATACTGCCCTCGCAACTCGAGCGCGTGGACCGGCGTCTCAAGACCGCCGAACCAGCCCATGCCCAGCGCAGTCCGGCATCGCCGCACCCTGCCTTCCATCTGCGCAACGCGGAAACGCTGCGCTATGCGCTGCCCGCCTATGTCTGCCTGCTGCTCATCGTGGTCGTCACGCAGGTCTGGCTCGGCCGCGCCATCCTCAATCCGGGGTACTGGAATTCGCTGCTGGTGCTGTCGTCGTTCCTAGCCGTCCTGGCGCTCGGGCAGGGAACCGTCATTCTGACCGGGGGCCTCGACCTCTCCGTGCCGTGGACGATCGGCATCTCCGGCATCATCCTGGCAGGCATGGTCAACGGCTCCGACGCCGCCCTTGTCTACGCCTTGCCGGTCGTCCTGGTGATGGCCTGCGCCATCGGCTTTGCCAATGGTTTCGGCATCGTCTATCTCGGCATCTCGCCGATCGTCATGACGCTCGCCACCAACGGCATTCTGCAAGGCTGTGCGCTGCTCTATTCGCAGGGAACGCCGGCCGGGTTTTCCTCGCCGATGCTGCGCTGGGTCATGACGGCCAAGCTTGCCGGCCTGCTGACCCCAATCGTCCTGCTGATGGTCGTCTTTGTCGTCGCGGCGGTACTGCTGCTTGGCCGCACGCCGTTCGGACGACGCGTCTACGGCATCGGCAATGGGCTGCGCGCGGCGCGGTTGTCGGGCATCGGCGTCGAGCGCACGCTGATCCTGGTCTATATGCTTTCGGCCGTCTGCGCGGCTGTTGTCGGCATCATGCTGACCGGCTTTTCGGGTCAGGCAAGCCTTGGCATGGGCGACGACTATCTGTTGCCGTCGATCGCCGTGGTGGTGGTCGGCGGCGCGCTGATCACCGGCGGACGCGGCCACTATCTCGGCATGCTCGGCGGCGTGTTGTTGCTGACGGCACTGCAGATGCTGCTCGCCGGCACCACGCTTCCCTATGCCACGAGGGCAATTCTTTACGGACTGGTCGTTCTGGGCGCCGTCATGGCGTTGCGCGAACGGCGGCTGCAATGAAAAGGACAGGACCATGAGCACAAGGGCGCCGGCATCGGCGGACGAATTTCTGACCGGGCTGAAAGGCCAGCGCGTGCTGGTGACGGCAGGCGCCGGCGGCATCGGTTTTGCCATAGCCGACACACTGTCACGCCTCGGTGCCCGCATCGTCGTCTGCGACGTTTCCGACGAGGCGCTGGCCGCTGCTCCCGGCAAGATCGATCTGGTCGCCGCTGTGAAGGCGGATGTTTCGCGCGACGATGACGTCGACCGGCTGTTCGAGGCGGTCGAGAAAGAACTCGGCGGGCTCGACGCGCTGATCAACAATGCCGGCATTGCCGGGCCGACCGGCGGTGTCGACGAAATCGACCCGGCCGACTGGCGGCGCTGCATCGACATCTGCCTGACTGGCCAGTTCCTGTGCGCCCGGCGCGCCGTGCCGCTGATCAAGGCGGCGGGCGGCGGCTCGATCGTCTCGATGTCGTCGGCCGCCGGCCGCCATGGCTACGCCTTCCGCACACCCTATTCGGCGGCCAAGTTCGGTGTCATCGGTTTCACGCAGAGTCTCGCCAAGGAGCTCGGGCCGCACGCTATCAGGGTCAACGCCATCCTGCCCGGCATCATCGAAGGGCCGCGCATCGAAGGTGTTATCTCGGCGCGCGCCAAGCAGGTCGGTATCAGCCACGAGGAAATGACCGGACGCTATCTGCAGAATATCTCGCTGCGCCGCATGACCAGCCCCTATGATGTCGCATCGATGGTCGCCTTCCTGCTCTCCGATGCGGGGATCAACATTTCCGGCCAGTCGCTCGGCGTCGACGGCAATGTCGAAACACTTTGAGGAGCCGATCCATGGCCAATGTCGCAATTGTCGGAAGCGGGTTCATCGGGCGGGCCTGGGCGATCAGCTTCGCCCGTGCCGGCCATGACGTGCGGATGTGGGATCAGTCGCCCGCTGCGACCGGCGGCGCCCGCGACTACATTGCCGGCGTGCTCGGTGACCTTGCCGCAAACGACCTGCTGCGCGGTCAGTCCGTCGACACTGTGCTTGGCCGGATCACCATTGTCGCGGAGCTGGCAAAGGCGCTGGCGGGTGCGGTCCATATCCAGGAGAACACGCCTGAAAACCTCGAGGTGAAGCGGGAGGTATTCTCGCTGATCGACACGCTTGCCGATCCGCGGACAGTCATCGCCAGTTCCACCTCGGCGCTGTTGCCGTCGAAATTCACCGACCATCTGCAAGGACGGCATCGCTGTCTGGTCGTGCACCCGATCAATCCGCCCTATCTCATTCCGGCGGCCGAAATCGTGCCGGCGCCATGGACGTCCGCCGAGACGGTCGAGAGAACCTGCGCCTTCCTCATCGACGCCGGTCATGCGCCCCTGGTGATGAAGCGCGAGCTCGACGGCTTCATCATGAACCGCCTGCAAGGCGCATTGCTTGAGGAGGCTTTCCGGCTTGTCGCCGACGGCTACGCCAGCGTCGAGGATGTCGATATCGGTATCCGTGACGGACTGGCGCTGCGCTGGTCGTTCATGGGTCCGTTCGAGACCATCGATCTCAATGCACCTGGCGGCGTGCGCGACTATGTCGAGCGTTATCAGTCGATCTATTCGAACATTTTCCCGCAGATGCTGCGGCGCGTCGACTGGGCGGGCGAGGTGATGAAAACCGTCGAAGCCGACCGCCGCGAGCGCCTGCCACGCGAAAACCTCGGCGAACGGCAGGTATGGCGCGATCGTCGGCTGATGGCGCTGGCGGCACACAAGAAAAAATCGGACCAGGAGTACGGACAATGATCGAAACGAGCCGCAAGCCAAGTGCTGCGCAGACCAGGGGCAAGGTCATCATCACCTGCGCGGTGACGGGCGCCATCCACACGCCGACCATGTCGCCCTATCTGCCGATCACGCCTGACCAGATCGCTTCTGAGGCGATCGCGGCTGCCGAAGCCGGTGCCGCAATCCTGCATCTGCATGCGCGAGATCCGGAAACCGGCAAGCCCGACCAGACGCCGGAGGCCTTCGCTCGCTTCCTGCCGCGCGTCAAGCAAGGCACCAACGCCGCCATCAACATCACCACCGGTGGCAGCCCGTACATGAAGGTCGAGGAGCGCGTGCGCCCGGCCGCCAAGTTCAAACCGGAAGTCGCCTCGCTCAACATGGGCTCGATCAATTTCGGGCTCTATCACCTCGCCGACAAATACGAGACCTTAAAGTTCGACTGGGAAAAGCCGCATCTGGAAGCGACCCGCGACCTCGTCTTTCGCAACTCGTTCAAGGACATCGAGTACATTCTGGCGACCTGCTACGACAACGGCACGCGCTTCGAGTTCGAGTGCTACGACATCGCCCATCTCTACAACCTCTCTCACTTCGCCGACCGCGGGCTGGTGAAGCCGCCTTTCTTCGTGCAGTCGGTGTTCGGGCTGCTTGGCGGCATCGGCACGCACCCGGAAGACGTCGCCCATATGAAGCGCACCGCCGACCGGCTGTTCGGCGACCAGTTCCGCTGGTCGGTCCTCGGCGCCGGCGCCAGCCAGCTGCGCATCGCCGCGCAATCGGCCGCACTTGGCGGCAACATCCGCGTCGGGCTGGAGGACAGTCTCTGGGCGGGCAAGGGCAAGCTTGCCAAATCGAACGCCGAACAGGTCTTGCTGGCACGCAAGATCATCGAGGGGCTCGGCATGGAGGTGGCGACGCCCGACGAGGCGCGCGAAATCCTGTCATTGAAGGGCGGCGACAAGGTCGCTTTCTAAATCGTTGCGTGGCGCCAATTCCGAGGAGGACGGCATGAAGATCGAAGTCGTGGTGGACGTGAAGACCACACTGGGCGAAGGACCGCTGTGGGACGTCGAACAGGAACGACTCTACTGGATCGACAGCTTCGACGGGCGCGTGTTTCGGGCGACCGCCGACGGACGCGAGATCCGGTCATGGGACGTGCCGATGAAGATCGGCTCAATGGCGCTACGCAAGGACGGTAGCGGCGCCGTGGTGTCGCTGCAGCGCGGTTTCCATCTGCTCGATTTCGCCTCCGGCGATGTGACGCTGATCCACGATCCCGAGCCGGACAGGCCAATGAACCGGCTCAACGACGGCAAGGTCGACCGGCGCGGCCGCTTCTTCGCCGGCTCGATGGACACGATGGAAGAGGGGCCGTCCGGCGGTCTCTACAGGCTGGATCCGGATTTCTCCGTCACCCGGATCGATTCCGGCATCATCTGTTCCAACGGTCCATGCTGGAGCCCCGACGACCGCACCTTCTATTTCGCCGACACCTGGACCGGCGAGATATGGGCCTACGACTACGACATCGCCACCGGTGCCGCCACCAACAGGCGTACCTTCGTGCGCGTCGACACCAGCCGGGGCGGTGCGGCGGACGGCTCGACCGTCGATGCCGAGGGCTATCTGTGGAATGCGCTGGTCTATGACGGAAGACTGGTGCGCTATGCGCCCGATGGCAGCATCGATCGCATCATCGACATGCCGGTCAAGAAGATCACCAGCGTCATGTTCGGCGGACCGAAGCTAGATATCCTTTACGTCACCTCGATGGCCAAGCCGCCGTTGCCGCGTTTTCCCGGCGACGGCGTTTTGCGCGGCAGCCTGTTCGCCATCACGGGCCTTGGCGTCAAAGGCGTTGCGGAGCCCCGCTTCGGCAGCTGACGCCAGACAAGCGAAGCGCCCGTAGCATACGCGGATCAGGCCTTCGCGCAGGCATCCCAATGAGCGGTCAACGGATCATTGGCCAAACAGGTCCGGGCGAGCCACGTTGAGCCGTTGCACCGTGCGCAGCACTTCGCGCAGATGCGCCGCCATACGCGCGCCTGCCTGCTTTGCCTCGCCGGTCTCCACGGCCTCGAAGATCGCCACATGCTGAGCGAGCAGCGTTTCGAGGTGACCCGGCTCGGGCAGGCTCAGATAGCGCACACGGTCCATCTGCAGCTTGACCACTTGGATCACCCGCCAGCTCTTGGGCAGGCCGGCCTCTTCGCAAAGGCTACGATGGAAGCCCTCGTCGAGCTCAAGAAACAGCTCGCGGTCGCCCTCGGCCACTGCCTTGGCCTGCTGGGCAAGATTCACCCTGCCTGCCGCGATGAAGGCGCTCGAACCGTGTCCGGCCAGCTTCTGCACGACGGAGACCTCGAGTGCCTCGCGAATGAACTGCGCTTCCTCGACGTCACTTAGCCGGATCGGCGCGACGAAGCTGCCGCGTTGCGGCAGGATGTCGATCAGCCCTTCATCGGCAAGCCGGATCAGCGCCTCGCGCACGGGTGTCCGGCTGACACCGAGCTGCTGGGCTAGGTCCTGTTCGCTGAGCGCTTCCGACGGCAACATCGCCAGCGTCGTGATGGCGCGGCGCAGGCGCTCGTAGATCTGCGGTGAGATCGGCATGCGATTGTTGACCGGCTCCAGCACCCGCGAGGGTTCGCGCTGACCGGCGGTTTTCAGCCTGGCAGCACTGCCTGAAAATCTGGTCGCCCCCGAAAGCTTGGTCCCCATGACGAATCCGTTGCTGTGAATGGCGCTGCACTGCTCCGGTCATGACACCGCGCACGTCCCAACTCAAGCGGCAAGCAGGATTGAAGCTGTGTTGACATACTACCATGGTAGTGTGTATGACGCCAGCAGGCTAGGGGAGAGGAGCCGGCATGAAGATCACGGACATCAAGGCGACCACCATCACCGTTCCGCTGGAAGCAGCATTGCGGCACAGCAACGGTACGCATTGGGGACGCTTTGTCCGCACCGTGGTCGAGGTCGAGACCGACGAAGGCATTGTTGGGCTCGGCGAGATGGGCGGTGGTGGCGCCGGCGCCGAACTCGCTTTCGCCGGCCTGAAATCCTACCTGGTCGGCCATGACCCTTTCGATCTCAACCGGATGCGCTACGCCATCTGCAATCCGACGGCGTCGCTCTACAACAACCGCACGCAGCTGCACGCAGCGCTGGAATTCGCCTGTCTCGACATCATCGGCAAGAAGCTCGGCGTGCCGGTCTACCAATTGCTTGGCGGGCGCGTGCGCGACCGGATCGGCTTCGCCTCCTATCTGTTCTTCCGTTATGCCGACCGCCGCAGCGGCAAGGGCGAAGTCCGCACCATCGATCAATTGCTCGAGCATGCCCGCGCGCTCAAGGCCGAACATGGTTTTCACGCCCACAAGCTCAAGGCCGGCGTGTTTCACCCCGACTATGAGTTGGAATGTTTCAGGGCGCTCGCCGCCGAATTTCCTGCCGATACGCTGCGCTACGATCCGAACGCAGCCCTGTCAGTCGAAGAGGCGCTGCGTTTCGGCCAAGCCATCTCCGATCTCAGGAACGACTATTTCGAGGACCCGACCTGGGGCCTGGCCGGCATGCGCCGCTTGCGCGAGAAGCTCTCCATCCCGCTGGCCACCAACACCATCGTCATCGATTTCGAACAGCTCGCCACCAATGTGCGCGACCCTGCGGTTGACGTGATCCTGCTCGACACCACCTTCTGGGGCGGCATCCGCGCCTGCGTGCGCGCGGCGCAGATCTGCGACACGTTCGGTCTCGGTATTGCGGTGCATTCCTCTGGCGAACTCGGCATCCAGCTCGCCACCATGCTGCATCTTGGCGCAGTGCTGCCCAACCTCGTCTTCACCGCCGACGCGCATTATCACCACCTTGCCGACGACATCATCGTCGGCGGCAAGATGCTCTACGAGAATGGTGCGATCGCGGTGCCGGAGGCACCGGGCCTCGGCGTCGAACTCGATCGTGACAAACTCGCCACCTATGCCGAACTCTATCGCTCGCTGGGCGGCTATGCCTACGACCGCGATCCCGGCCGTCCGGGCTGGTATCCGCTGCTGCCCAACACTAATTTCGCCGACCATTTGAACGATGCCGTGCCTGATCTCGGGCTGGGCTGACATTTTCCGTTCGAAAGGATCGTCGGGAGGACGCTATGACTTTCAACCGGAGGAGAACAACAATGAGCAAGACCACAGCCTTATTCATTGCAGCCATGCTCGGCTGCACCAGCTTTGCAGCGCTGGACGCGCGCGCCTATGAAGGCGTCGCCAAGGGCGACACTTCGGCCAAGAAGATCGCCTTCAGCAATTCCTACGCCGGCAATTCCTTCCGCCAGGTGATGATCAAGAGCTTCGAGGAAATGGGCGCCAAGGCCGTGGCCGACAAGCAGATCGCCGCAACAGCCGTCGTCAGCTCGAACAATTCGGTGACCGAACAGGCGAGCCAGATCGAGAACCTGATCCTGCAGGGCTACGATGCGATCATCGTCCTTGCCGGCTCCGACACCGCACTCAATGGCGCCATCAAGGATGCCTGCAATGCCGGTATCACGGTCGTCGCCTTCGCCAGCGGCGTCACCGAGCCTTGCGCCTATGTCGTCGACTACAACCTCGATTCCTATGCCAAGGCCGAACTGGATTTCATCTCCAGCAAGCTCGGCGACAAGCCGGCCAACATCCTCGAGATCCGCGGTATGGCCGGCGACGGTTTCGACAAGCGCCTGCATGAGGGCGTCGAGAAGGCGATGAAGGCGCACGCCAGCTACAAGGCTGTCGGCGAGGTCTATGGTCAGTGGACGGCCACCGTGGCACAAAAGGAAGTGTCGGGCATCCTGCCGTCGTTGCCTCAGGTCGATGCGGTGCTGACGCAGGGCGGCGACGGCTATGGCGCGGCGCAGGCATTCAAGGCCGCCAGCCGGCCGCTGCCGATCATCATCATGGGCAACCGCCAGGACGAATTGGCGCTGTGGAAGCAGGAGCATGATGCCGGCGGCTACGAAACCTTCTCGCTGGGCGCCACGCCCAGCGTCTCGCAGGTCGCGTTCTGGGTCGCGCAGCAGATCCTGGCCGGCAAGCAGGTGCCGAAATTCGTCGAGGTGCCGCTCCTGCAGATCAATCAGCCTGACCTCGACGCCTGGCTGAAGACGGTTCCCGCAGGCGGCGTGGTCAATGCCGAATACCCGCAGGAGCTGGTGGCCAAGATCATCGACGCCAACGTGAAGAAGGAGCCTCTGCCGGGCGTTCCCGCGCCGAAATGAGCAGCATGGCCGAATGATGAACGATCCCACGTCGCCCAAAAGGGACGCAGCAGAGACGGTCAATGCCGACGGCCTCCTCATCGAGGTGCGCGATGTCCGCAAGCACTATGATGCCGTGCATGCCCTGGGCGGCGTGGATTTTCATCTCAAACCCGGCGAGGTCGTTGGCCTTGTCGGTCACAACGGCGCCGGCAAGTCGACGCTGATGAACGTGCTGGCCGGCACCATCGAGCGCAGCAGCGGCAGCTTTCGCCTCGGCGGACGTGAGATCGGTGCCTGGAGTGCGGCCAGTGCCCAGCAGGCCGGTCTGCGCTGTATCTTCCAGGAACTGTCGCTCTGCGCCAATTTGACGTCGGCGGAAAACACCCGCATCGTGCACAGGTCCTTGCGTGGGTTGGGCTGGCGGCGGCGCGCGCGCCAGGTGATTGGTCCGGTGCTGGACGAGATCTTCCCTGGCCACGGCATCGATCTCGACAGGAAGGTCGCCGACCTGCCGATCGGCGAGCGACAGATGGTCGAGATCGCCCGCGCCTTCACGCAGACCAGCATCAAATTGCGCGCCGTCATTCTCGATGAGCCGACCTCGGCGCTCGGCCATGAGGCGACGGAACAACTGCTCGCCCACATTCGTCGTGCCGCAGGGCGTGGCATCGCCTGCATCCTGATCACCCATCGCCTCAACGAGATCCTCGCCGTCTGCGACCGCACCGTCGTCATGGTCGACGGCAAGGTCGTCGCCGAGCGGCCCACCGCCGGCCTGTCACGCGCCGCGCTGGTCGAGTTGATGGGAAGCATCGAACGGCCGCGTGAGCGCACGGCCGGCAAGGTGGCCTCGGTGCAAGCTCCGGTTATCCGGCATGCGGGTCGCGACACCACAGATCTGACCATCGACGTCGGCAAGGGTGAGGTCATCGGCTTCGCCGGGCTCGACGGCCACGGCCAGCGCGAGCGGCTGCGCGCGATGTTTTATGCCTCGCGCCGGCAACGCGAGGCCTTGCCGGGTGCCTATGTCGCCGGCGACCGCGGCTCGGAAGGCGTGTTTTCGCTGTGGTCTATCGCCGACAATCTGACCATCCGCAGCCTGAATGCACTGACGCGGGGCGGCATGATTTCAGGCGCCGCCGCCCGCAAGCTGGCCGAGACCTGGTCGAACAGGCTCAACGTCAAGGCGCCTTCGATCGACACGCCGATCCTGTCGCTGTCCGGCGGCAACCAGCAGAAGGTGCTGTTCGCCCGCGCGCTGTCGTCGGACGCCGAGGTGATCTTCCTCGACGATCCGATGCGCGGCGTCGATGTCGGCACCAAGCAGGAGGTCTACCGGCTGATCCGCGCGGAAGCCGAGAACGGACGCGCCTTCGTCTGGTACACAACCGAACTCGAAGAGCTGACCAATTGCGAGCGCATCTATGTCTTCCGCGAGGGCCGCGCCGTGACCAGGTTGGAAGGCGAGGCCATCGAGACCGGCCGTATCCTGCAGGCGTCGTTCGGAGGCGACCATGTCTGACGCGCCTGCCCGAGTTCCGGCCCGTTCTCCTTCCAATCCGCGCTCGGCCTTGCTCAATGCGATGCAGGTCGGCCTGCCGGCAATCGCGCTGCTGGTCATGCTGGCCATCATCTTCAGCATCCGCCCGGCGGCGATGAGCTATTTCGGCTTCCATCTGCTGTTCAAGCTCTCGGTGCCGCTGGTCTTTGCCGCACTGGCGCAGATGATGGTGATCATGCTGGGCGACATCGACCTGTCGAACGGCGCCTTTGTCGGGCTGATCACCTGCATCACGGCGCTCTATCTCGGGGATGCGCCGGCAATTGCGGCGCTGTGCTACCTGGTCCTGATCGCCGCCTATGCCGGCTTCGGCCTGCTTATTCATGCACGGCAATTGCCCTCGATCATCGTGACGCTGGGCATGTCCTTCATCTGGCTCGGCATCGCCGTCATCCTACTGCCGGCACCGGGTGGCTCGGCACCCGCATGGCTTGCCGCCTTCATGAGCTGGCAGCCGCCTTTGATGCCGCTGTCGATCTGGCTGGCGGCACTGGCGGCGCTTGCCGGCCATCTCGTCATCTCACGCTCCTCCTATGGCGTGGTGTTGCGCGGCGCAGGCGGCAATCCGCGCGCCGTCCAGCGCGCCGGCTGGTCCGTTGTCGGCATCCGCGTCGCTGTCTATGCCGCCGCCGGCCTGCTCGCCTGTCTGGCCGGGCTGACGCTGACCGGCCTCACCACATCGGGCGACGCCAATGTCGCGCCGGCCTATACGCTGCTCGGCGTCGGCGCGGTGATCCTCGGCGGTGGCGCTTTCACCGGTGGCGTCGTCTCGCCGGTCGGCACGGTGGTCGGCGCTCTGACGCTGTCGCTCGCGGGCTCGCTTTTGTCTTTCCTGCAGGTGCCGCCGACATGGCAGATCGGTGCCCAGGGCGTTATCCTGTTTCTCGTGCTGGCCGGGCGCGTGCTTTTGTCGGAGCGGGCGCGATGACCCGAAGATTGAGCCTCGCGCCGTGGACCTACGGCTTCATCGTGGCGCTCGCAATGTGGGTGGTGACATCAGCCTATTCCGGTATCGACAGCGCCGGCGCCACGCTCTCGGGGGCGCTCGCCTTCGGTGCCTTCAGCGTTGTGGTGGGAACCGGGCAGATGTTCGTCGTCGCCTCCGGGCCGGGCAATATCGACCTGTCCGTGCCATCCGTGCTGACGCTGGCCGCCTATGTATCGATAACGGTCATGCAAGGGTCCGACGGCATGCTGCTGCCTGGCCTGCTTGCAGCACTTGCCGTCGGCGCCGTCGCGGGTGCCGCTAACTTCCTTGCCATCGTCGCGCTCAGGCTGCCGCCGATCATCGCAACGCTCGCCTGGAGCTTCGTCTTCCAGTCGCTTGCCTTTAATCTCGGCGGCCAGGCGACACTGAAGCCGCCGGCCGGCCTTTCCCGGTTTACCTTGATGAACCTTGGCGGCGTCCAATTCATGCCGATCGCGGTGATGGTGCTGACGCTGGTCGCCATGGTCGTCCTCAAACGCACGGTCTGGGGCCGGCAATTGCTGGCCACCGGCCAGAGCGAACCGGCGGCGCGGCTCGCCGGCATCAACGTCGCCCGGGTGCGGTTGATTGCCTATATGCTGTGCGGCACGGCGGCAGCGCTCGCCGGCTTCCTGCTTGCCGGCTTCAGCGGCGGGGCAGCACTCAACATGGGTGACGCCTATCTGATGGAATCGATCGCCGTGGTGGTGCTTGGCGGCACCAGCGTCGCCGGTGGACAGGCCAACGCGGTAGGCATATGGGGGGCTGCGCTGTTCTTCAACCTGATGTCCACCATGCTCAACACCTTTGGCATCCAGGCAGGCGTGCGCTTCCTTTTGACCGGCGTGCTGATCATCCTGATCGTCGCTCTCGTGCCGAGGCCTCGCGTCAGATGACACCCGCCACCGATACGCTCGCCGGGCTGTTCGAAACAAAGGCAGTTTCCTTCGTCGACCTGACGCATCCGATGAAGCCCGGCATGCCGGTGTGGCCGACGCACCCGCATTACTGCCAGGAGATGGTGGAATCCTATGACCGCGGCGACGTCGCCTGCAACCATGCGTTGGCTATGAGCGAGCACACCGGCACGCATTTCGACGCGCCGGTCCATTTCATCCGCGGCGGTGCTGCCATCTCGGACATTCCGGTCGAGCGTTTCTTCGGCCGCATGGTGACGATCGATGCGCGGGACTGCGCGCCCCGGCAGGCGGTCGAGCCGGATTCTATCTTCGCTTTCGAGGCCGAACAGGGCTGCGTACGGCAGGGCGACGCCGTGTTCTTCCGTTTCGGCTGGGACCGGTTCTGGGACGATCCGGCCGCGTTTCTCGCCGACTGGCCCGGCCTGTCGCGGCAAGCAAGCGAATTGCTGGTCGAGCGCGGTGCGCGCATCGTCGGTTCGGACTGCCTGTCGATCGATTGTTTCGGCAGCGAGGATTTCCCGGCGCACAATACGTTGCTTTCAGCCGGCATCCTGATCGGCGAGAATTTCGCACGGCTTGGTGACTTGCCGCCTCGGTGCTTCCTGATCAGCTTGCCGCTGGCGATCGAAGGCGGCACCGGATCACCGCTGCGCGCCATCGCGCTGGTCGAGGGCTAAACCGGCTCAAGAGAAATCCAGCTGGACCTTGAGCGTGCGCTGAGGTTCCTTCTCGATCAGGTCGAAGGCGGCGCGCGCCTCCGTCGCCGCGAAGACCTGTGTGATCATGCCTTGCGGATCGAGCCGCTTGTCGGCCAGCCATTCGACGACGCGCGGCAACAGCCGGCGGTTCAGGCGCGAGCCGACGATGGTCAGTTCCTTGCGCACCACTTCCTGCTGGCTGAGGTTGGATGGGGCGTCCGAAAAGCCGAGCAGGCCGATGCGGCCCGCCGGGCTGGCCAGCCGGCAAGCCTCGTCAAGAAGTGCGGGAATGCCGGCGCCGTCAATGACCAGCGTCGGGCCAAGACCGTCATTTTCACCGCGCACCGCGGCCGGCACGGGATCGCGCACGGAGTGAATCACCCTGTCGGCGCCGAAGCGGAGCGCTCGCTCCAGGCGGGCTTCGTCGATATCGGCAACGATGCAGCGTGCGCCCTTGAGCTTGGCGACCTGCAGGACAGTGACGCCGACCGTGCCGGCGCCATAGATCAGCGCCGTGTCCTCGGGTCCGCAACCGGTACGATCAAGCACATTGGCGGCGATGGAAAACGGCTCGGCCAGTGCCGCCAGCCCAAACGGCATATCCCTTGGAACCGGTATGACATTTGCCGCCGGCACCGCCACGAAGGCGCGAAAACCGCCGTCGCGGTGAACGCCCATCACTTCGAGGTTGGCGCAGACATTGGAGCGGCCGACCCGGCAGGGATAGCAGTGGCCGCACGACACCACGGGATCGACCACCACGCGGTCTCCCACCGCTATGCCGGTCACATTGCGTCCGAGCGCTGTTACGGTGCCGGCGAATTCATGGCCGATGATGCGCGGATAGACGGCGAACGGATTGGAGCCGTGCAATATGTGAATGTCGGAGCCGCAGATGCCGGCACGGCTGACATGAACGACGACTTCGCCAGTGCCGGGCTCTGGCATGGCGCCCTGCCGGACTTCCAGCGACTGCGGTGCGCGAACGAGAACTTCAAGCATGGCCTCACCACTTGTATACTAGTCGACAAGTGGCTCAATCTCGCTGTGCCGTCAAGACGCAAGCGCTCATGGCGGCGGTAAGACGGCCTCTTACCTGACACGTTCCTTCACGAAATCGGGACGGGGGTCCGCTGAAACGCAAATGTGCCTGGCGACGGCAGTTCGGACTCCCAATGCGCTGTCCTGCCGATCTCCTCTCGAAGGGGTCGGCAGTTAAAATTTGTTGAATTCCATCAAAGAGGAAATGACTACCGCTTGCCTGCTTGTCGGACCATAAGACAGGCCGTGTGATCGGGCCTCGGCTGGCTTGCCGCACGGAAGGCGACCTTGCCTTTGAACGCGGACGCCCCACCTGGAATAGAGCAGCCGCTTGCATGACGGAATTGGCAATAGAATTGGAACAGCCTCAATTTGCCACCGAGCGCGACCCGAGGCTGAGATTGATCATCCCAATCATCGTCGCCATCGCCTTTCTGATGGAGCAGCTCGATTCCACCATCATCACCACCGCGATCCCCGCCATCGCACGCAGTCTCGACACGACGCCCGTCAGGCTGAACCTGGCGATCACCACCTACATTCTGACGCTGGCCGTATTCATTCCCGTCAGCGGCTGGTTCGCCGACAGGTTCGGTGCGCGAAAAGTGTTCGCGCTGGCGCTTTTCACCTTCACCCTCGGCTCGGCGCTGTGCGGCATGGCCAACAGTTTCGGCATGCTGCTGGCGATGCGCGCCCTGCAGGGGCTGGGCGGCGCCATGATGACGCCGGTCGGGCGGCTGATCCTGCTGCGCAGCTTCCCACGCAGCGGGCTGATCACCGCCATGACCTACACGACCTTGCCCGCCATCATGGGGCCTGTGATCGGGCCGCTGCTCGGCGGCCTGTTGACCACTTATGCCTCATGGCGCTGGATATTCTATGTCAACGTGCCATTCGGTTGCCTCGGCATTCTGGCGGCGCTGCGCTTCGTCGACGATTTCCGCGAGGAAGCGGTGCAACGCTTCGACTTTGCCGGGTTCCTGATGGTCGGATGCGGAGTCGCGCTGCTGCAGTTCGGACTGGAAAGCATCGGTAGGCCAATCATCTCCGTTTCGGCGACAGCGTTGGTGTTGGCCGCGGCGATCCTGCTGCTGCTCGCCTTCGGGCGCTATGCGCGCCGCGTCGTTGCACCGGCAGTCGATCTGACACTGTTTCGATTTCGCTCGTTCTGGGTCGGTACGCTCGCAGGCGGCCTGTGCCGCGTTGGCCTCAATGGCGTGCCTTTCCTGTTGCCGCTGATGCTGCAGGTCGGCTTTGGCATGAGCCCGGTCACCTCGGGCTCGCTGACATTCGTCGGCAGCTTCGGCGCCTTGCTCATTCGGCCGCTGCTGTCGCCGCTGTTGCGGCGCTTCGGTTTCAATGTCGTGCTGATCGGCAGCGCGGTGGTTGGTTCCGCCGCTGTCGGGGGCTTCGCCTTGATCGAAGCCGATACGCCGCACTGGATGATCGGCCTTTACGCCTTTGTCTTCGGGGTCATCCGGTCGGCGCAGTTCATGACCTCCAACACGCTTTCCTACGCCGACCTGCCGGCCGACAAGCTCAGCCGCGCCACCAGTCTCGGCGGCGTCCTGCAGCAACTCAGCGTTTCCCTGGGCGTTTCGATCGCCGCCATGGTGCTGGGCCTTGTCGCAGGAGAAACCCACATCGTGACAGCGGAACGCTTCCACCAGGTGTTCCTGCTGACCGCGGTCATCCCGTTGCTGTCCGTCCCCGGCTTCCTGTACCTGCGTGCCGAGGACGGCGTGCAGGTCAGCGGTCATGTTCGATCGGGTAATTCTCGCAAATGATGCCAGATGCATTCTGCGTTCAAAAAGGATTGCCTCGCCGGATCGGTCGATTATCATGAACGGCGATACCGTATGGCTGAGGGCAGCCCCACAGCGCTCTTGGCGGCGGATAGTGGGAAATGATCGCGCTGGCGAAACGGGAAAACGCGATGGTGTGGGTTAAGAAGCCTTCGGCTGACGAGAAGCTGGCCATGGCTGCCACTTGCGAGCGTTTCATCGCCGAGGTTCTGAAGCCTCGGTTCATCCACGGCCAGCCGAATCGGCTCGACCATCCGCTAGACATTTTCGGCAAGTGGCGAGGAAGCAAATACGGTTTCTCAGCGCGCTACCGTTCGGATGACGGTGAAGAATTCAACGCTCCCTTCGCCCGGCTCGATCATGTGGAGGAGCATCTCGCCGAGACCCGGTTCGACCTCATGTGGCACAGGCACACCGGAGCATGGGGGCGGCTGCATGCGACCGTTACGTTGGACGAAGCCCTGCGTCTCATCTCGGCTGACTCGAGGCTCCAGCCGCCACTATGAACCGCAAGAACAGCCGACCCCGTTTCGATGTCGATGCCCTGCGCGATCTTGTCGGCACCAAGGTGTACTCGCGCGGCGAGGCCTACTGGCGTGACGGGCTGGTGCAACTGCTGACCGTTGGGCCCAAGCGCGTGCTGGCGCAGGTTGCCGGCACGGAGGACTACCGTGTTGAACTGACGGGGCGTGGCGAGTCGGTCGACGGTTCGTGTTCCTGCCGCGCCTTCGGCGACTGGGGCTATTGCAAGCATTTGGTGGCGACGGCGCTGGCGGCAAACGCGATGGGCAGCGACACGGAAGCGCAAAGCATCGATGTGTTCACGCGTATACGCGAACATCTGGAAGGCAAGAACAAGGCGGCGCTTGTCGATATGATCATGGATGTCGTCGAGCGCGATCCTATCCTGTTGCGTAGGCTGGAAATGGCCACGCTGACTACGCAAGACGGCGACGAGGCGGCCATCGAGGCGCGTCTCGGCAAGATGATCGACGGCGCAACCGCCACGAATGGCTTCATAGATTACCGCGAGGCGCCCGACTGGGCCCAAGGTGTGGACGAGGCGCTCGATGTGATCGCCTCGGTCTCGAGCAAGCATGCGGGCATCGTTATACGGCTCGCTATGCGAGCCATCGATCGGATCGAGGCTGCCATCGAGGTCGTGGACGATTCCGATGGCCATTGCGCCCCACTTCTCGACCGGGCATGCGAAATTCACTGCAACGCTGTCTCGGAGGCGCCTTGCGAACCCTTGTCCCTGGCGCGTGACCTGTTCGCGCGCGAGATGAATGGTGGCTACGACACCTTCGGTGGCGCGGCTGAGCGCTATGGCGATATCCTCGGCGAGGAAGGATTGGCCGAATACCGTCGCCTGGCCAACGAAGCCTGGAATGAACTGCCCGCAACCGCCGGCAAGAATCGGATAGGTCACGGACTGTCCGGCGACCATTTCAGGCTGCAGGAAATCCTCGACTTCTTTGCTGACCGCGATGGCGACCTCGAGGCACGCATCGCCCTTCGCGCCAAGCATCTGTCCTCACAGCAAGCCTATCTGCAAGTCGCCAAATTCTGCCTCTCGCACGGTCGCGCCGAAGAGGCTTTGCGCAGGGCCGAGGACGGCCTGTGGGTGTTCGAGGATGATCGACCCGACGAGCGGCTCATTTCCTTTGTAGTCGACCTGCTGACCACGGCCGGTCGCGATGCGGACGCCGAAGCGCATCTGTGGCGCGCATTCGAGAAGGCACCGAGCTTCGGACTGTATCAACGGCTGTGCAAGACGGGCACGGCGACGCGCGATCGAGTAATCGAGCGCCTCCAGTCCAGGCTAGCGCGCGAGAAGCCGTCCGCCTGGCATTATCCGGCCGATCTGCTCATCAGCATCTTGATTGAGGAGAAGCAGTTTGATCTGGCGTGGGCGAACACGCGCGCACATGGCGCTTCCGAAGGACTGAAGGAAAAGCTCGCGCAGGTCAGTGAAGCCACGCATCCGCGCGAGGCACTGAAGATCTATGCGGAACGCGTAAACCAACTGGCCCAGTTTGGCGGTAACGGCGCCTATGCAGAAGCGTCAACCCTGATCGGCCGTATGGCCGGCCTGCGCGGCGCGTCCGAACATGCCGCGTATCTGGCGGATGTGAAAGACCGCTTCGGCCGCAAGCGCAATTTCATGAAACTGTTGGCCTGACATGCGGCGCGCGGCGATTGACGAGCAAAATCGCTACATGCTGGAACGCCAGCAGCAGTTCCGCGCGGCGGCGGATGTCGTCACCGATGCTTGGACGCGTTTTCGAGAGGTGGGGGCGGTGGCCGTTATCGGCTCTGTCGCGAAGCCGCTTTGGAAAGAGGTGCCGCGCTTCAGCGAATTCCGGCGCGCTCGGACCGAGGTCTGGCATGAATGTAGCGATCTCGACCTGGCGCTTTGGCTTGACTCGCAGGCTCGTCTAGGCGAACTGCGTCGCGCCGCCGCTCTTGCCCTGCGTGAGGCGTTTGAGAAGGGAACAGGGATCAGCGTTGCCGATCACCAGCTAGACGTTTTTCTGATCGAACCCGGCAGCGACAGATATCTGGGCCGGCTCTGCAAGTTCAGTCAGTGTCCGAAGGGAAAGCTCGACTGCCTGGTTCCCGGGTGTGGCGAGATCGCCTTCAACAAGTGCGTTGCCGACTTCACGCCGCATGCTGATCTGCTCGCCCCAGCTCAAGGCGCGATGCTCTACAAGCGTGGTGTCGGGCGGATGCGCTCCGCGCTTGACCTGCCGCAGACTGGCTGAAAGCCCGCAGGGCTGGGCGAGCCGCGCCTTCAGTGCTTCAGACGATCGTCTCATATGCGCGAATCGGGACGTTGCCTTGCGGAGGCGGGTGGCGTCTTGCGGAGGAAGTCTGCTTGGCGCGGGCAGTGTGTATACGGGCATACCTATATCCGCATGGGTTTTTCAATTAGGCTCGATGCTGTGTGAAAACGGGGAGCATCGATTGCGAGGATTTGCGGAAAGCGTGATGCAGGGGCCGCGGACCGTGGCCGAACAGGTCGCCAATGTCCTGCGCGAAGCGATTGCCAGTGGAACCATCAGGGCGGGCACGCCGCTGCGCCAGGATGAATTGGCCGAGCAGTTTGGCTTCAGCCGCATGCCAATTCGTGACGCCCTTCGCCAATTGGAAGCCGAAGGTATTGTTTCCATTCATCCCACAAAAGGCGCGCAGGTCGCCCGGATGGACGGCGCCGAGATCAGTGAAATCTACGCGCTACGCGAGCTGCTCGAAAGCGAGGCGCTCCGGCTTTCGGTACCCAGCCTCTCCGGCGCGAAGTTCGACGAGGCCGAACAGGTGCTCGACCAGATCGACGCGGAGCGCAATGTCGGCCGATGGGGTGCGCTGAACCGTGCCTTTCATCTGGCTCTCTACGATGCCTGTGGCAACCATCGATTGCTCGGCCTGATCGAGGCGCACCACAATGCCGCCGATCGCTACGTCCGCATCCTGCTGTCGAACCTGGACTATCGCAGCCGCTCGCAGACGGAGCATCGCGAGCTGCTGGCCGCCTGCCGGCGGCGCGACGGCGACAGGGCCATAAGCATTCTGAGGCAGCATCTTCGCGAAGGAAGCGAGACGCTGGTCCGCGCGATCAGGGAAGATGGCCTGTCGCGAGAATCCTGACGGCGTGGCTCATGGGCATGCGATGGGCTTCAGCCCTGCGCCGGCCTGCGTTCGACGATGTAGATGTGGTCGGCCGCCAGCACCACTTCGCCGCGCTGGTTGATCACCTCGCAGCGTTCGATCACCCGTCCCGCCCCCGGCCTCTTCGGGTCGTCTTCCCTGGCCGTAATTGTCGTGCGCGTCCGGATCGTGTCGCCGATGAACACCGGCTTGATGAAGCGCAGCCGGTCATAGCCATAGGAAAAGGCAACAGGATTGATGACGGTTGCCGTCAGCCCGATGCCGACCGAGAACACCAGCGTGCCGTGCGCGATGCGCTGGCCGAATGGCGTCGTCTTCATGAACTCGGCGTCCATGTGGTGCGGGAAGAAATCGCCGGTGTGGCCGGCATGGATGATGAAGTCGGTCTCGGTGATGGTGCGGCCGCTGGTCAGGCGCGACGCGCCAATCTCATAGTCTTCGAAATACTGAATCCGTTCCATCAGGGTCTTTCCGCAATCGGCGTCGCCGGTGCCGCACTCGACTGATACGCCGCCTCGACCAGCGCCATCGTGCTCCACGCGTCCTCGACCGGGCTGATCAGCGTAGCATCTTCTCCGGTGGCAAAACGCTGGACATTGGCCATGCGGCCGACGAAGGCGTCGGGAAACCACTCGCCGGCCAAGGGCACTGCGATCCAGTCCGTCCCGCCTTTCGGATAGATTTCCAGCACATCCGGCTCACCTGTGGGATAATCGAGGTTGAGACCCAACTTGAGATAGGCTGCTCCCTCGGTGCCGCAGATGCGGAACTCGCAGGCTTGGTGCCGGCGGCCGAACTTGTGGTCGTGGTTGATCGACAGCGCGCAGCGCACGGTGTTGCCATAGTCGAGAATGGCGCTGGTGCGCGTCTGCGCCACGGCATGGTTGGGATGGCCGAGCGTCTTGGCGTGCACGCCCTTGGGGTCGCCGAGCAATTGCCTGATCAGGTCGAGATAGTGGATCGAATGCATGGCGATCTCGACGCGCGGCGCCTTGAGCAGGAATTCCCAAAGCTGCCACGGTGTCGCCAGCGCCAGCCAGGCATCGAAGTCGACGATCTCGCCGAGCCAGCCCTTGCCGACGGCATCCTTGAGCGCCAGCATCATCGGCGCGAAGCGCAATTGGAAGTTCACCGCTGCGTGCAGCTTCCGGGCGCGGCAGATCTCGAGGATCGCGGTCGCCTCGGCAAGATTGCTGCCCATCGGCTTCTGGATCAGCGCCACCGCGCCATCAGGCAAGGACTTCAGCACATCGGCATGACGCGACGGCGGGGTGGCAAGGTCGAAGATCGCGCCCTCGACGGCAGCAGCTTCTTCGACCGACCCAAAGGCCGTCACGCCCCATTGGCTGGCCAGCTTTTCAGCCCTGGTATGATCAGGATCATAAAGCCCGGCAACCGGAAAGCCGGCCTTCCGGTAGGCCGGGAAATGCGCGTCGCCGACGATCGATCCGGCGCCGAAGGTGACGATCGGCCGGGGCTTGGAGGGTTTGGGCCAGGATTGAACGAGCAAGGCAGGGTCGAAACCGCCTTCAGTCATGATGGAAGACCTCGTCCATCTCGGCCCACCATTCGCCCTCCTTACGGGTCGCCAGGGGCTCCTGGCAAGGCATGCAGACCGCCCACCATTCCTGCGTCTTCGGATCGGCCGCCATCTTGGCCATGTCGGCTTCGTAGTCGCTGCCGTGGTATTCGAAGGTGCTGAACAGCACGTTCTCCGGCCGCTTCAGGTAGATCGAGTAGTTCTTGATGTTGCAGGCGGAGATCATGGCCAGCACGTCGGCCCAGACGGCGGCATGGAGGCGGACATACTCCTCGACCTTTTCCGGCTTCAGCCCCAGAACCATCCCCATCCGCTGCATGTCCGTCTCCTATTTCGTGATCGCCGTGGTGAATTCGGCGATGCTCATGGCCTTCACCGCGTCCCAGTCCCAATCGATGCCGATGCCCGGTTCGTCGGGCGCCAGCGCCTGGCCATCCTCGATGCGGAGGCGCTTGCCGGTTAACTGGTCGAGTTGCGGAATGTACTCGACATATCGGCCGTTCTGAACAGCGCAGGTCAGGCTGACATGCAGTTCCATCAGGAAATGCGGGCAGACCGGAATGTCGAAGGCCTCCGCCGCGTGCGCGATCTTGAGCCAGGGCGTGATGCCGCCGATGCGGCCGACATCGACCTGCACGATCGAGCAGGCGCCTTTCTGCATGTACTCGCGAAAATGGCGAATGGAGTAGAGCGACTCGCCGATGGCAATCGGCGTCGGCGTCGCGTTCGACAACCGCACATGCCCGTCGATGTCGTCGGCCGGCAGTGGCTCCTCGATCCAGGCGAGGTCGAGGTCGCGTAATCTTGCCGCGCGCCGGATCGCCTCGTCGACCGAAAACCCCTGATTGGCGTCGGTCATGATCTCGTAGCCGTCGCCGACCGCCTTGCGCACCGCCGACAGGCGCGCCAGATCTTCCGAGCCGTGCGGCCTGCCGATCTTCACCTTCGAGCCGCGAAAGCCCTTGGCCTTGGCGGCCAGCGCATCGTCGACCAGCGCCTGCGTCTCGATGTGCAGCCAGCCGCCTTCGGTCGTGTACAGCGGGCAGCGGTCCTTGGCGCCGCCAGCCAGCTTCCACAAAGGCAGGTTCTGCTTCTTGGCCCGCAGATCCCACAGTGCGGTATCGATGGCCGCAATCGCGATGGCCGTGATCGCTCCGATCGTGGTGGCATGGGTGGCGAATTCGAGATCGTGCCAGATCGCCTCGATCATATCGGGGTCGCGGCCGATCAGGCGCGGCACCAGATGGTCGGACAAAAGCCGCATCACCGACGAGCCGCCGGTGCCGATCGTGTAGCTGTAGCCAGTGCCGACCGCACCGTCGGAATCGGTGATGGTGACGATAGGCGTTTCCTGGCTGACGAAGCTCTGGATGGCGTCGGTGCGCTTGACCTTGGGCACAAGGTCCACCATCCGAAGGTCGACTTTCTCAATTTTGGCCATGCCGATCAGCTCCGCAATGTCTTTCCGGTCTCGGTTGCAAACAGGTGCGCCTGCGACATGTCGAGGCTCATGGCGACCCGCTCGCCCGGCCTCAATGGCCTCGGGTTCAGCATGCGCGACACCCAGTCCGTACCGTTGAATTCGACGAACACCAGCGTCTCGTTGCCGAGCGGTTCGGTCACCGTGATCGGCAGTTCGATCTGGTGGACGTCGGCCGCGCTACCGGAACTGATGCCATGGCCGGTCGGATAAATGTCGTCCGGCCGCAGCCCGAACACCACCTTGTCGCCGGTGGCGACATTGGCCTTGAACTGGCCGGGCAAGGGCAACTTCTCGCCGCTGGCAAAAACCATCTGGCCGTCATCGATCGTCGCCTCATGCAGGTTCATCGGCGGTGAGCCGATGAAGCCGGCAACGAAGCGGGTTGCCGGCCGCCGGAACACTTCGTCGGGCGTGCCCACCTGTTCGATATGGCCGTCGCGCATGATGACGATGCGGTCGGCCAGCGTCATCGCTTCGACCTGGTCGTGGGTGACGTAGATCACCGTCGACTGCACCTTGGCATGCAGCTTCTTGATCTCGGTGCGCATCTGCGTGCGCAATTTGGCGTCGAGATTGGAAAGCGGCTCGTCGAACAGGAAGACGTCAGGATCGCGCACGATGGCGCGGCCCATGGCGACGCGCTGGCGCTGGCCGCCGGACAGTTGTGAGGGGCGGCGATCAAGCAACGTGTCGAGGCCGAGGATGGCCGAGGCTTCGGCGACACGGCGGTCCATGTCTTCCTTGGCGGCACCGGCGATCTTCAGCGAGAAGCCGAGATTCTCGCGCACCGTCATGTGCGGATAGAGCGCGTAGGACTGGAACACCATCGAGATGTTGCGCGAGCGTGGCGGCAGGTCGTTGACGACGCGTCCGCCAATCTCGATCGAGCCGGCGCTGATCTCTTCCAGCCCTGCGATCATGCGCAGCGTCGTCGACTTGCCGCAGCCGGACGGGCCGACCAGCGCGATGAATTCGCGGTCGGCGATATCGAGATCGATGCCGTGCACGATCCCGATGTTGCCGTAGCGCTTGGTCAGCTTGGTGAGGGTAACGGTTGCCATGGTATCAGCCTTTCACCGCGCCGGAGGTCAGGCCGCCGACAAGGTGTTTCTGGACGACGTAGGTGAGGGTGAGCGCCGGGATGATCATCACCACGGCCAGCGCGCACATGCCGCGCCAATCGATGGTGAACTCGGCCGTGTAATCGAGCAGGCCGACCGGCAGCGTCTTGGCGCTCACCGAGCGGGTCAGCTGCGAGGCCAGCGCGAACTCGTTCCAGCAGGTCAGGAAGGCGAAGATCGCGGCCGACGCGATGCCCGGCCCGGCAAGCGGGAACTCGACCTGCCAGAACGCCTGCCAGCGCGTGCAGCCGTCGATCTGTGCCGCCTCCGCGAGGTCCTTGGGCACCTGGCGGAAGAAGCCGTCGATCAGCCAGATCGTGAATGGCACGTTGAGGGCGACATAGGCAAGGATCAGCCCGAAATGCGTATCGATGATGCCGAGCCGCACATAAAGGAAGAACAGTGGCAGCGAGAGCGCAATGCCCGGCACGGTGCGCGTCAGCATCAGGCCGAGGAAGACGCTCGATTTGCCGCGAAAACGATAGCGGGCGAACGCATAGCCGCCGGCCATGCCGATGGCCACCGCAATGACCGTCGAGGTCACCGAGATGATCAGTGAGTTGCGGAAGTACTCGATGACAGGGATGCCGCCCTTGCCGATGCCTGAGAACATGGCGACATAGGCGTCGAATGAAATCTCCTGCGGGATCCAGACAGGTGGCTTGGCCATGATCTCGACCGTCGGCCGTAGCGACGAGATGACGATCCACAGGCCCGGCAGGCAGATGGTCAGCATCGCCAGGAACAGGCCGATGCGATAGACGACGCCCAGCAGCCGGCGCTTCAGGCGGGCGGAAGAATTCTCGTCCATCACCACTCCGCACCGATCTGCGTGCGCGCCGCGGCGAGCTTGTTGAAGAAGTAGACGGTGAAGGCGATCGACAGCAGGATCGAGAAATAGGCCATGGCGTTGGCCATGCCCATGCGCCCGTCGCTGTAGGCGGTGCGGGCCACCAGGGTCCATAGCAGTTCGGTGCGGCCCGCCGGTCCGCCATCGGTCATGATCTTGACGATGTCATAGGCGCGCGCGACGTCGAGCGAGCGAATGGTCATGGCGATGTACGCGAAAGGCATGACGAACGGCCACGTCACATAGCGGAATGTCTGCCACGGCGTGCAGCCGTCGACCCGCGCCGCCTCGATCGGCTCCTTGGGCATGGCGAGCAGGCCGGCGAGGATCAGGATGGCGAAGATCGCCGTCGACGACCAGATCTCGGCGATCGAGATGGCGATGAAGGCGAGATGGCCCTCGATCAGCCACGGTATGGCGTCTTGCGTGATGCCGAGCGACTGCAGCGCATTGTTCACCAGTCCGATATTGTCGTTGAACATAAACTTGAACTGAAAGCCGACCAGGATCGGCGAAAACATCATCGGAAACATCATCAGCGTGCGCAGGATGCGCTGGCCGCGTGTCGCTTTCTCGACCAGCATGGCAAGCCCAAGGCCAAGCAGCATTTCGAGATTGAGCGCGATGGTCAGCAGCAGCACCGTGCGACCGAACGCCCACCAGAAATCAGTGTTGGACAGGATCGAAAGATAGTTCCGGATGCCGATGAAGACGTAGAACGTTTCGGGCCGCGTCAGGCGGAACGGCGTGAAGCTGGAGTAAAGGGACAACAGCAACGGCACAACGACAACCGCCGCCAGCACGATCATGGCCGGAAGCAGCAGCAGGAATGGCGCGGATGGCTTGAAGCCCTTCATCAGAATCCTTGAGGTGTTTGCATTTGGACGGCCGTGAGTGGGCCGGGGGCGATGGGTTAGCGTAAATCGCTGGCCGCGAAACACGATCGCCTCCCCCATTTCCGAAGGGGGAGGCAGCCTTGGGAGCCCGTTTCTAGAGCTTGCCGGCGTCCTGGAGGATTTGCGTCGCCTTGGCGGCCGCATCGTCCAGTGCCTGCTTGGAGGTCTTGTCACCGAGGATCGCCGCCTGCAATTCGGGATAGACGGCGTTCGAGATCTCGATCCATTCAGGCGTCTGCGGCACGGCAAACGCGTGCTTGGCCTCTTCCTGGAAGGCGGTAAGAACCTCCTTCTTGTAAGGATCGTTTTCGGCCTGCTTCAAATCCCAGTCCCACACCGCGCTGCGGGTCGGCAGCGGGCCTGCGGCGGCCTCGAGCTTCTGGCTGTCTTCGTTGGTCAGCCACCACACCAGGGAAGCCGCGGCCTCCTTGTTGGGGCAATTCTCGGTCACCGAGAAGCCATGGAAACCTGACCAGCCGGTGCGTTTGCCGGACGAGCCCTTCGGCGCGACTTTCACGCCGACATTGCCGGCGACCTTCGACGACTTCGGATCGTTGAAGAAGCCAGCCCAGCCCGGCCAGTCCAGGTTGATGGCGACGGTGCCGGACGCAAAGCCCTGGCCGAGATCGTCCCAGAGATAGTTGGTGGTTCCGGCCGGTACGGCCTTGGCCTTGTAGAGGTTGACGAACCAGTCGAGCGCCCGGATGCCGGCCTCGGAATTGAAGACCGGCTTGCCGTCCTTGTCGAGATACTCGCCGCCTTCAGCGACAACCATCTCGTAGAAGCGGCCGTTGATCGCCTCTTCCTTGCCGGCGAACTGCGTGCCGTAGAAATTGGGTGGGTTGGCGAAGAACTGGGCCTGGTCGGTCACTTCCTTCCAGGTGTCCGGCGGCACCAAATCATAGCCGTACTTCGCCTTGAACTTGGTCTTGTTGTCGGCGTTCTCGTACAGGCTCTTCTGGTAGTAGAGCGCCGAAACGTCGAACTGCGCACGCGGCAGCATCTCCAGCTTGCCGTCGATGGTTGCGGACGTGATCGTCGACGGCACGAAAGCGTCGATCTCTTCCTTGGGCAGCAATTTGCTGAGGTCGGTGTAAAGGCCCGTATATTGCGGCGCAAAGGACGAATGGTTCCAGCCGACGCACCAGTTGGTGCTGCCCGAGGCGATGTCGGACTTGAGCTCCTTGTCGATGTCGAAGCCGTTCTTCTTGGTCAGGATGTTGACCTTGGCGCCGGTCGCCTTCTCCCATTCGGGAATGCGCTCGTAGAGCTTTTCATATTGCTGGCCGCCGATCAGCTTCACGTCGACGGTCACGCCTTCGAACTTGCCGGGCAGGTCGCCGGCAAGGGCAGCGCCCGCACCTGACGCGAGCAACAATGCACCGGCGCACACGCCGGACAGCAGTCTGTTCATTGGTATCCTCCCTTGGTGCCGCCTCCGCGGCGACCGCAACTCGTCTGATGACAAGAAGTGCTACATTCATATACAAACAAAACATTCATAGACACGTCAAGGCGAAATTTGTTTCCGCCGCGCAAGTTCCTGCGTATATGAAGGGTGAAATTCACTGGAGGATGAGCCCATGGACGACAGCGAAGACGAGCGCTATCGCGCGCCGGCGCTCGACAAGGGGCTCGATATCCTTGAACTGCTGGCGGGCGTCGACGGCGGCCTGACCCAGGCAGAAATCGCCAAGAAACTCGACCGCAGCCCCAACGAATTCTACCGTATGCTCGACCGGCTGGTGCGGCGCGGCTATGTCACCAGGCTCGACGGCGACCGCTATTCGCTGACGCTCAAGCTGTTCGGTCTGGCACAGTTGCACGCGCCGGTTCGGCGGCTGGTCTCCTATGCGACGCCGCTGATGCGTGAGCTTGCCGAGACATCGCAGCAGGCCAACCAACTCGTTGTTTTTGATCGCGGTTCTGCCGTCGTCATCGGCCAGCAAGAAGCACCGAACTACTGGGGCATATCGATCCGGGTCGGCTCCCATATCAGTCTGTTCGACACCGGCTCGGGACATGTGCTGCTCGCTTTCCGCTCACCGGAAGAGCGCCAGATGATGATTTCCGAACACGTCCGCAGCACCGACAAGACGGCGCAATCGACCGAGTTCTTCACCCGTCTCGACCAGATCCGCGACCGTGGCTACGAGATGATGGCCTCGATGCAGACAGCCGGCGTCTTCAACCTGTCCGCCCCGGTGCGCAGTTCCGACGGCAAGGCGATCGCCGCGCTGTCGATTCCCTACATCACGGTGGTCAACGCGCCTTCCGCGCCCGACATCACCAGGACGATCGAACTGTTGCTGGCAACGTGTGAAAAGCTGTCGCACCTTGCTGGATCAGCAGTCGGCTCATCGGTGTGAATTCTTATTTGAATGAAGAATTCCCCCGTGAGATGATTTGAAAAGCCAGAGGGAGGAGCCTCACCATGATCATCGATACCCATCTTCACCTGATCGATCGCTCGGCCCTGCGCTATCCCTGGCTCGCCGGCGTGCCGGCGCTCAACCGCGATTTCTCCTATGAGGAATACGCCGTGGAGGCGCAGCGTGTCGGCGTAGGGCGTGTGCTGCATATGGAGGTCGATGTCGATGCGGCCGACATCGAAGCCGAGACCGCTCGTGTGGAAGGACTGTCACGGCAGTCCGGCAGCATGCTGGCCGGGGTGATCGCGTCCTGCCGTCCTGAGGAAGGGGACTTCGCGGCCTATCTCGAACGGCAGCGGGCAAACCCGTTCGTAAAAGGCTTTCGCCGCGTCCTCCACGTCGTGCCCGACGAGCTCTCGGAAGGTGCGGTGTTTCGCGCCAGCATCAAGCGGCTTGGCGGCACCGGCCTGACCTTCGATCTCGTCGTGCTGCCGCACCAGATCCCCAAGGCGATTGCGCTGGCCGACCCGGCGCCCGATGTGACGTTCGTCCTCGATCACTGCGGCGTACCCGACATCAAGGGCGGAGCCGAACATCCATGGCGCGAGCATATGAGCGAGATCGCGCGGCGCCCGAATGTCATGGCCAAGATATCCGGCGTCGTCGCCTATGCCGATGCCGGCAGCTGGACGGTCGAGACGCTGCGGCCGTACGTCGAGCACACTATCAGTTCATTCGGCTGGGACCGCGTCGTCTGGGGCAGCGACTGGCCGGTCTGCACGCTAGGCGGCGGCCTGTCGACCTGGGTGGCGGCGACCCATGCATTGCTCTCGGGCTGCAGCATTGCCGAGCGCGACAGGCTGTTGTCCGACAATGCCCGCAAGCTGTGGCGGCTCGACTGACTGGTTATTTCAGATGGTTGTCGAGACGTGCCGTTCGCGGCCATAGAGCGAAACCAGCAGCACGATGACGAAGCCGAGCGCGGCCTGCACCGCTGCGGGCTGGAAGCCGAGGCCGATCAGCAGCGTGTTGATCTCGGTCAGCACCAGCACGCCGGCGATCGTGCCGAGATAGCTTCCCCGGCCGCCGACAAGTGCTGCACCTCCTACGACAACGGCTGCGATGGTCTGGAACAGATAGGGCTGGCCGACATCGCCATAGGCCGAACCGGTGAAGCCGAGCAGCAGCACTCCTGCCACGGCGGCGAAGAAAGCGCTTGCCGCATAGGTGACGACCCACATGCGAACCGGGTCAATCAGCGCCAGCGGCGCCGCGCCCGGATTGCTGCCCAGCGCGTAAAGCCGGCGGCCATAGGGCGTTCGCTCCAGCACCAGGACGACGAGTGCCGCCAGCACGACAAGGCTCGGCACCAGCCACGGCACCGGCAGCGGTCCGGCCGATCCGCCGATCGAGACGAAGCTGGATACCGCTTGCGGTGCGGAGCCTGACGGGAAACCCGCCGTCCACAACAGCACCAGCCCTTGCACGACCATGCCGATGCCGAGCGTGACGATGAGCGGCTGGATGTCGAGGCTGCGCGAGATCAGCCCGTTCAGCCCGCCGATGATGATCGCCAGTACGCCGACGAGGCCGCAGACCAGGACAAAATGCCAGCCATCGCCATAAAGCTGCGCCGCCACGACATTGGCAAAGCCAATGACGAAAGGGATCGACAGGTCGATGCCGCCCATGATGACGACCAGCGTCTGCCCGATCGAGGCCACGGCGAGCAGCGAGGCGAGCACCAGCATGGCGCGTATGGCAAACGGCGCGGAGTAGCCAGGAATGAGGATCGTGCCGGCGAGATGCAGAAGGGCGGCGACGCAGAAGGCGCCGACGACGCGAGCGTTGGTTGTGGCGAAGAGGTTTTGGCGCAAAACCATGTCAGCGTCTCCCCATAGCAAGACGTTCCTGCAGCGCTGTCAGCATCACGGCCAGCACCAGGATCGCGCCGTAGGCGATCTGCAGCACGAAGGTCGAGACATTGAACGTCGTCAGCACGCTTTGCAGCAGGAAGATGTCGATGGCGCCGATGGCGGCACCCGCCACCCCACCACGGCCGCCTGCAAGGCTGACGCCGCCGAGCGCTACCGCGGCGATGGCGATCAGTGTGTAAGTTGGCCCGATGTTCGGATCGGCGGAGCCGATCAGCGCGGTAAGCATCAATCCGGCGCAGCCGCCAAGGATGCCGGTCATGATATAGGCGATGAAGCGCACGCGCGTGACATCGACGCCGGCGGTGTAGGCGGCACGGTCGTCGCTGCCCACCGCCATAAGCTGGTCGTAGTAAGGGGTGCGCCGCACCAGCCACCAGACGATGAACATCGCCGCCAGCGGCAGCATCGACAGCGGACCGGACAGTGCCTTGAGCCAGGCCGGTGCGGGACCGATCGGCGCCGGCAGGATTGTTAACGTCACGCCGGTGAGGATCAGATAGGTGCCGAGCGTCGCGACGATCGGCTGAATGCGCACGATTGTCGCCAGAAAGCCGTTCGCAGCACCCACCAGCGCCCCGACGAGCAATGCAGCCGGAACGAGCACCAGGGGCGATGAGATGCCGGTGCCGAGGAACAGCACCTGGATCGTCAAAGCGTTGACGAAGCCCATCAATGGCCCGACCGAGATGTCGATTCCGCCACGCCCGGCGAGGATGACAGGCGTGGACGCAATGGCCGCACCGATCAAGGGCGCCGCCAATCCGACCAGCGCGCCCCAGGAACCCGGCTGGAACCGCCCGGGGCTGAGGATAAGATTGATCGCAAGCAGCACGACCAGCAGCACCACCGCGAAGCCGAAATTTCGCCCAAGGGACAGGAGGCGCGCAACAGGGTTCATGCCGCACGTCCGAACATGGCTGATATCACGCTGTCGGTGGTGAGCGCGTCGCCAGAGATCTCGGCCGCGACTTCATTCTCACGGAACACCAGCACGCGCTGGCACAGGAAAAGAATCTCCTCGATTTCACTGGATAGGATGACGAGCCCCATGCCGTCGGACGCCAGCCCGCGAAACACGTCGTAGAGCACATGCCGCGTCGCCACGTCGACGCCACGCGTCGGATCGTTGAGGAGCAGGATCGCGGGCTCCAGCGCCAAGGCACGCGCCAACAGCACCTTCTGCTGGTTGCCGCCCGAAAGAGTGGTGATCGGCGCATCGGGCCGGGGCGCCACTATCGAGAGTTTTTCGCGATAGAAGTCGTAGCGCGCCTTGCGTGCCGACGGGCTGATTAGCCCGAGCCGCGTGTCGCGCGACAAGGTCGAGACGGCGAAATTGTCGAGCACCGACTGTGTCGGGAAAATGCCGTTGGCGCGTCGGTCGCGCGGCAAATAGGCGATGCCGCTGGCGACAGCCTTGCGAAACCCGGTAATCTTTCGGGAGGCATCCGATGAACCGAGTTCGATCGAGCCGCCATGGGGCGGTTCCAGGCCGGCAAGCATCTTGAGAAACAGCTCCTGGCCATGACCATCGAGACCGGCAAGCCCGACGATCTCACCCGGAGCGATTGCCTGCGTGATCGGGCTGGCGCCGGGCGCGATGACAAGGTCCCGAACGGCAAGACCACCAAAATCGAGGGCGGCGCGATCAGCCATGCTGCAGCTCCGCCGCCGTGCGTGGCGCCATCGCCTTGAGAAGTTCAGCCGGCGTCGAAGCGCCGCGCTCCTCGGTGCGCACGACGCTGCCGCCGCGCAGGATCGAGATGCGATCCGACAGCGACATCACCTCGTCCATGCGGTGGGTGATGAACAGGATCAGGCAGCCTTCGCCGGCCAGCGCGCGCATCAGGGAAAAGACGGATTCGCGATCGGCGAAGTCGAGCGCGGCGGTGACCTCGTCGAGGATCAGGATCTTTGGGTTGCGCACGATCGCGCGGGCGAGAACGACCAATTGCTGCGCGGCAAGCGGCAGCAGGCCGGCTGGCTTGTCGAGGGGGACGTCGGTAACCGCGAAGCGCTTCAGCGCGGCTTTCGCCCGGTCACGGCGCTCGTTGCGGGGAACAGCGCGCCGGACCAGCCCGTCGAGGCCGAGCAGGATGTTATCGATGACGCTGCAGTCCGGCGCGATCAGCACCTCCTGGAACACCGTGGCAAAACCTTGCGCCTGGAAGGCCGAGGGCTTGGCACCCGAAAACGGCTTGCCTTGCAGCAGGATCGCGCCATTGTCCGGCTGGACGATGCCGGACAGCAGCTTGACCATCGTGCTCTTGCCCGAACCGTTCTCGCCCAGGATGGTGTGGATGGTTCCCGCCCGAAACGCTATCGATGCGTCCGCGAGCGCGATCGTCTCGCCATAGCGTTTGGATATGGTTTTGATTTCAAGCATGTCGCGTTTCGATGCTGGCAGGCCGGCTCCCTGAAAGGAGCCGGCCTGCTGAGAGACTAGCAGGCGTCACTTTGCACAGGCATCGGGCACCTTCGAATAATCCCAGCCCTTGGTCGGCGCCGGGTTCGAGAAATAGGCGTCGAGCCATTCCTCCGGCATCGGATCTTTCGGCGGGATCGGGAAGATCGACACGGCATCCGTCGTCATGCAGTCCTTGTACCAGGCACCGAGATCGGCGGTGTGGACAGGCGGGATCGGGATCAGCAGCGTGTTCAGCTTCGGCTTCTGTCCGTCGAGCATGCGCTCGCCGACGCGGAACAGTGTTTGCGCGGTCCAGTGCGGCAGCACCGCATGGCCTTCGAAGCGGTACTTGTCGGGGTTGGCCTTCCAGTAGCCCAGCGCGTCCCCGGTGATCGAGCCGGTGATCAATGGCGCCGGCCGGCCGGCTTCCGCGAAGGCTTCGGCAACGACACGGCTTTCGCTGCCTGTCGTCCACACCGCATCGATCGGCGCCGGGTTGGTGGCGATCGCCTGCAGCACCACGGTCTTGGTGACGTTGGCTGTCCAGTTGCCGTTGACGTTGCGCGAAATCTTCAGCTTCGGATTTTCGGCCAGCGCCTTGTCCGCGCCCTGGCGCTCCTGCACCACGATCGGGTGTCCGGCGATGCCTTCGACCAGAAGGATGCTGGCGCCGTCCGGCTGCGCCTTGGCGATCGCCGTCATCATGTCATAGCCCCAGCGCGCATAGTTGGAATCGACATTGATCGCGTTGGGGCTCGTCACCGAGCCGGCCGCTGTGATGAACGGAATGCCGGACTTGGCGGCAGCGTCGATTGCATCGTCGAGCGCCGTCGCCGAGCCCGGCACCGACGTGATGATAGAGCATTTCTTGTCGATGAAGGCGCGGATCTGGTTGATCTGCTGGCTGGCGTCGTTGTTGGAATCCGACACCTCGAAGCTGGAGACGGTGCCGTCGGCGATCAGCCCGTCGACAAGACGCTTCAACTCCTTGGTCACCGTGACCCGCCACGGGTTGCCCTGGTAGGATTCCGAGTGGCACCATTTCCACGGCTTTGGCGGCGCGTTGAAATTCTCCCAGGCCGAAGGCAATACCTTCTGGGGCGCTCCGTCATACTGCGCCTTGAGTTCGGTCGGCAGTCCACCGATGACGCCTTGCACATCCTGTGCAAAGGCGGCCGTTGCAAGCGAGGCAAGCGCCGTTGCGGCCAGCAGGCCGCGGATCATTCCTGTCATTCTTGTTCTCCTCCGTTCGGTTTGGTTCAGGCTCCTCCACCGGCAGCGCCGGACACCTGCACCGGGGAACTCTCCCGAAACAGGCGATTGAGATCGGCAACGACCTGTCGGGCTTGATGCCGGAAGGTCATGCCGGAAAGGATGCGTTCGGACGCGGCCTGCTGGAACGCCATGTAGCCGTCATGGCGCGGCCGCACCCATGCACCCTCCAGCGTCGCGCGCGTGTCCCGGTAGAAATTGCCGGTCGCTTCATTGACGGCCTGATCTTCCCAAGCCGCTGCATGGCCGGGCTGGCCGCCGGCGGCGGCATAGGCGCCGCGCTGGACATCGCCGCTCGAGACCCAATAGGCAAAGTCGATCGCGGCATCCCTGGCTTTGGAAAAGGCTGATACGGCTATGCCGGTGCCGCCGAGCGCCGAACCGATCGGGCCGCCGGAACCGATGACCGGAACATCGGCAAAGGCCAGCCGGTTCGCCCGAAAGCCAGTCGTCGCATAGGAAACATAGCCATAGATCAGTGGCGCGCAGACGAACCTGGAACCGGCCTCCGCCATGCGCTCCGAGACGGCAATCGGATCCATCTCCAAGCAAGCCGGATCAACGAGCGCTGCAATCTCGCGCATTGCTTCAAACACTTCGCTACCGGCGTCAACATCGATGAGATCGTGGGATGGATCGGTGGTGCAAGGACGGCCGAGATTGCCTGCGAATGTGTAAAACACCATCAACACGTGAGGCGGCCGCAGCGGCAGCAGCACACGGCCTTGCCGGGCGAGATCGAGCACCTCGCTCCAGCGCGCCGGTGGCGCCTCGATCGCATCCGGCCGCCATGCCTGGACCTGGGTTGCCGCATCGATCGGGAAAGCCCATTGCCGTCCTTGCCAGTTGTAGCTCGGATAGGACTGGCCGACGCTGCCCGACGCAAGGGCCGTGCGTTCCGCCTCGCGTCCGGCGACATCCAGCGGCTCCAGGCAGCCTTCGGCCGTGATCTGGCCGACATGCGGATGGTCGATGACGATGAGATCATAGGCGCGCGCCAGTTCCTCGACCGGGAAGGATTCGAAATCCTGCAGCGAGCGCTTGTCCCATTCGATGGCAATACCGGTCTTCTGCTGCCACAGCGCCGAGCAGGCGACCATCGGATCGTAGCCACGCGGATGGCTCCAGGTCATGCCCTTGAGCTTGGGCACGCTCACAGGCCGAACTCCGCGCGGATGGCGGCACTGTGCTCGCCGATGCGCGGCGCCGCCCGATCGACCTTGGCCCTGATGCCATCGACCCGGAGCGGCGAACTCGTCGTGAGGATCGAGACGTCATCCTCGCGCGTCACCGTCTGCAGCATATCGAGCGATTGAAACCCCTCGCTTGCCAGCATCTCGGGCCAGGTCAGTACCTTGGCGCACCAGATGTCGGCCGGCTCGAGGATATCAAGCCATTCGTCGATGGTTTTGGTGGCGATCCGCTGCGCGATGATCGCCTTGATGTCGTCGCGCGCGGTGAACCACGATGCAGGCTTGTCGCGATAGGGTGCCAACTCGCTGAGCGACAAGAGGTCGGCCAGCTTGGGGATCGGCGTCATAGCGATGGCGAGGTAGCCGTCCTTGGCCGGGTAGACACCGTAAGGCGCCGACAGATAGGCATGCGCGCTGCGGAAGCTGGAGCGCCTGGGCAGCCGGCGGCCGTCATTGAGATGCGTCGTCAGCACCTCGAACTGGAAATCGACCAGCGCTTCCAGCAGGCTGGTTTCGATATGGCTGCCCTGACCGGTGATGCCGCGCCGCACCAGTGCGGCCAGAATGCCCTGCGCACAGGCGGCACCAGCCAGCATGTCGCCGATGGCGAGGCCGAACGGCACCGGTCCCTGATCCTCGTCGCCGTTCAGCCACATCACGCCGGAACGCGCCTGCGCCAAGAGATCCTGGCCGGGCCGTTTGACCCATGGCCCATCCTCGCCATAGCCGCTGATCGAAGCATAGACCAGCCGCGGGTTGATCTTGCGGACCGCTTCATAGTCCAGGCCGAGCCGTTCGATGACGCCCGGCCGGAAATTCTGGATCAGCACGTCAGCCCTGGCCAGGAGGCCGCGCAACGCTTCGAGATCGGCCTCGTTCTTGAGGTCGATGGCAAGACTTTCCTTGGCCCGGTTGATGGCGTGGAAGATGGTGGAATCGCCGCCGATCTCGGTGTCGCTGAGATAGAGCCGGCGCGACAGGTCGCCGCCATCCGGACGCTCGATCTTGATCACGCGGGCACCGAGATCGAGCAGCCTGAGTGAGCAGTACGGGCCCGACAGGAACTGGCTCATGTCGACGACGACGAGACCGGCGAGCGGCAATTCGGCTGCTGCCGGCATGCTATTTCTCCGTCTTGCCGACGAAGTCGGCCGGGTTGCGGTACTTCACCGTCTGCAGATGCTCGCAATAGAGAACGAGCTCGCCTTCGCCCTTGAAAACCTCATAGCTGGCGCGGATCAGCCCCATCTCCTTGTAGCGGGGCTTCTTGTCGAGGTTGGAGCGGATCGAATAGATCGTGTCGCCAATGAAGACAGGCTTTATGAAACGGAGCTTGTCGTAGCCATAGGAAAAGGCATTGACGCAATTGGTGGCGACCAGGCCGAGGCCAGCCGAGAAGACAAAGGCGCCGGCGATCAGCCGCTTGCCGAAAATGCCTTCGCTCTCGGCAAATATCTGGTCCTGCACATAGGGGTGGATGTCGAGCACCAGCGTGTTGAACAAATGGCTATCGCCTTCGGCCATGGTCCGTCGCAACGAGCGGATCTTCTGCCCGACCGGCCAATCCTCATAGAACCAGTTTTCGGCGTTCCACACCGGCAGCGCGGCGTGCTCCTCGGGCATATTTTTTGGGTGCGTCGAGGCGACGCCGACGGTGGGCGCAAAATCGTTCATGGTCGGCTCCACCAGCCCTGCCTGGAGCACGTCTCAGCTGTCGGAAAACGCATCAAGGCGTCGAAATGCAAGACGTCTCCTCCCGTCAATCTTCTTTTGTAAATAGTATTTTCACATATGGGGTTGCGTTGCAAGCGTGAACAGGCGAAATTTTGGTTGCTCCCGCGCGCCGAAGCGCAGGCGGGCAGGGGAGGAAATCATGCGCAAGGATTGTCTGGTCTTTGTCGGCAGCCTGAACCGCGAGGCGCCGTATTTTCAGGGCGCTCGGGGCGTCGGTCTCGGCGTCTACAGCTTTGACGAGACGACGCTGGAAACACGAAAACTGGCCGAGACCAACGATGTCGACAATCCGACATTCCTGTCGGTGACGCCAGACGGCTCGCACATCTATGCCAATTCGGAAGTCTTCACCTGGCGCGAGGGCACCGTCTCCGCCTACAGCTTCGATCGAGCTTCTGGTACGCTCATTTATCTGAACAAGCAGCCGTCGCTCGGCAGCATCACCGCCCACAACACCATCACCCGCGACGGGACGAGGCTGCTGGTCGCCAACTATGGCATGGGCGAGGGCGGTCCGGATTGTGCCGTGGCGGTTTATGGTTTCGAAAAGGACGGCGCGCTGTCGGCGCCGCTGGCCAGCGTATCGCATTCCGGCACCGGCCCGAATGCGGCGCGGCAGGAACGCTCGCATGCCCACAGCGTCACCGAAACCATTGCCGGTGGTGGCATGGCTATCGTCGCCGACCTCGGCATCGACCGGCTGGTGTCCTACCGCATCGGGCGAGATGGCGAGCTCAGCAAGCTCGCTGAATCCGCTCTGCCGCCGGGCGCCGGTCCGCGCCATCTTGCGTTGCATCCGAACGGACGCTTTGTCTTTGTCATGAACGAGCTGGATTCGACCATTGTCTCGATGGCGCTGGACGAGGCATCAGGCAAGCTGTCCATCATCGACGCAAAGCCGGCGGTGCCGGCCGAGGCGCGCGACAGCAACCATTGCGCCGATATCCAGATTTCGCCGGATGGCCGTTTTGTCTACGGCTCCAACCGTGGCCACGACAGCGTCGTCATCATGGCGGTCGATCAGCAGACAGGTTCGCTGGCCCTCGTCGGCTATGTCCCTTGCGGCGGTGCGACGCCGCGCAACCTGGCGCTGACGCCTTCAGGCGGCCATCTGTTCTCGGCTAACCAGAATGCCGACCGCATCTCGATTTTCGCTCGCGACGCCGAGACCGGCATGCTCAGCGACACCGGGCGCGCCATCGAGATCGGCACGCCGATGTGCATCAAGATCGTGCGCTGAACGCCCACAACTGTGAAGCCCTGGACAAAATCGCCCTGGGCTCAAGCCTGTTGTATTGCCGAGAGCTTCCAGTTCGAGCCATTCTCACGCACGAATGTCCACAGCTCGGTCGTCTCTGTCGGATGATCATCGTCGCCCGCGACGACCTTGCCGCTGGCCCGTTCGCGCGTCACGTCACGAGACTCGTAGCGCAATGCGGCCGTGGCGTAGTCGCGGTCATCCTCACGCCAGCTTTCAGCGACGTCGGCCTGCAGCAACGTGACGTCCGTTACCTCGTTCCTGAGACCTTTCTGGGCATTGTCGGCCAGCTCTTCCGACAGATAGGACACCATTTCGGGGGTAACAGCCCGGCGCAGAGCGGCATGGTCTTCGCGCCCGAATGCTTCCTGGACATCGGTCAACAGCTGCTGGAATGCGTCGAGGTCGGTCTGAGCCAGCGTGATCTCATCAGAACCGATGGCCGGAGAGCTTCCGCCCGAAACACCGCCAAAGCCAGGAATTGTGAAGGAGCCTGCAGTCTGCTGCCCTGCCGTTGCGCGGTTCTCAAATCTCGAAGCCTGGGCATTGCCGACACCGGCGAGCGCTGGCGCAGGACCACGCGCCGATTGCGAGCGGAAGAAGCGGATAGCCAGCATGATCGCGCCACCGATGAGCAGGGCCTGAAGCAGGAAACCGAACACGCCGGCCAGGCCGCCGAAGCCTTGGCCGACGAGCAGGCCGAGCAGGCCGCCGAGCAGCAGGCTGCGCATCATCGTTCCACCGAAACCGCTCATGAAGCCGGGCCTCTGCGGGCCGGCCTGCGGCTGCCGGGCCGCGTTGTTCGCACCGGTGTTGGGCGTCATCGAACGCTCGACTGGAGCGGTCGGGGCCGGTGCGGTCCTGGTCGGCGGTGCCGATTGGAACGTGCGCATGCCACGACTGCCGAAACTGCCGCCGCGGCGCGCCTCGGCATGGTCTATCGCAACCATCGAAAACGCCAGGAACAGTCCTGCAAAGAGGGCTGCAAATCGGCTTGTACGGGAAGTCATCGGAGATGAACCTTTGTCTCTGCGGTTTCGGAAGTTTTCAGCCGCCGCCGGGTGCCGGCGTCATGCGGTCAATCGAACAACTCTTCGAAAAATGATTTCTTCCGCTTCGGATAGCGGTGGCCGTGGGAGCGGGAATAATCGTCGTCGCGGCCCTGGCCGTGTTGCGGCTGGGAGAATGCTGCCGGCTGTGGCTGCGGCGCGGGCGCCGCTTCCCTGCCGGAACGCTCGATGATTTTGTCGAGTTCTCCCCGATCAAGCCAGACGCCGCGGCACTGCGGACAGTAGTCGATTTCGATACCCTGGCGTTCGCTCATCACGAGCGCAACGCGGCAGGAGGGGCAAGTCATGCCAAGAAGAGAAGATGTCATACGGGGCTCCAAACCGAAAAAGATTGAGCCCGCTTGACCGAAAACATGGAAACGGGCCCGTTAAAGCGGTCCGACATCACGATCGCCAAAAGCGATAGTCAGAGGGGCCCGGCCCGCGTGAGACAGTTAGGAATGCAACTCGGCGCCTTCAAGAGCGATATCGCCCCCAGGAACGATTTGTTTGTCAACTCCGCTCAAATCATCACCACGATTTTGCCGAACTGCTCGTTTGATTCCAGATACCGATGCGCTTCGACGATCTGGTCGAACGCAAAGGTCCGGTCGATGATCGGTCTTAGTGCCCCACTCTGCAGGCCTTCGACGATGAACGCCTTGGCGGCCTCCAGCTTTACCGGGTTACCGGTGATCTGGTGCACGAGGTAGCCGCGCAGTGTCAGCGTCTTGCTCAGCACCGCTGGCAGCGGGAATGGCGTCGGCGCGTGGCTCAGTCCGCCATATTCGATGAGGATGCCGCTATGCGACATGGCCGCCGTCAGCGGCTCGAAGATCGGGCCGCCGACCGCATCAAACACGACGCGCACGCCTCGCGGCCCGGCGATCTGGTTCAATCGCGCCGCCAGATCCTCCTCCGTCGAGGCCACGACGTCGGCCGCGCCGGCCTCGAGCAGCGCCCGCATCTTCGCCGATGTCCGCGTCACCGCGATCGCGGTCGCGCCGACCTTGTTGGCGATCTGGATCGCCGCAAGCCCGACACTGCTCGATGCTGCTGTGA
This sequence comes from Mesorhizobium sp. M0848, assembly GCF_040319805.1. Classification (NCBI taxonomy): domain Bacteria; kingdom Pseudomonadati; phylum Pseudomonadota; class Alphaproteobacteria; order Hyphomicrobiales; family Phyllobacteriaceae; genus Mesorhizobium; species Mesorhizobium sp. M0848. Next base: position 87,265 of record NZ_JAMYOM010000002.1, read on the forward strand.
TGACGACGGCGTCTCCGCTGTGCAGCCCGGCGATGTCGATCAGCGCGCCGTAGGCGGTGAGGTATTGCATCCAGACCGCCGCTGCCGTTTGCCAGTCAAGCGACGGCGGATGCTTGACGACAAGTCGGGCCGGGTAGGTGGCAAGATCGCCATAGGCCGGCCAGCGGATCATCGATTGCGGCGGGATGACACTGACGCTGTCACCTGGCGCGAAATCCTTCACGCCGTCGCCAATAGTCTCGACGACACCCGCCGCTTCAAGACCAAGCCCCGAGGGGAGCGTCGGCGTCTCGATATAGGCGCCCGCGCGTAGCAGCGCCTCGGCGCGATTGAGGCCGAGTGCCTTGACCCGGATTTGAACTTCGCCCGGCCCCGGTGGGGGAAGCGCGACATCCTCGATGCGCAGAACCTCCGGGCCACCATGCTGGTGAAAGCGAACTACGCGTGTCATTCGGGATACTCCAAATCATCTGAACCGAATGAGCTATGCAGCTAGGCTTGCCGGGGATAAATGGCTGTAAGGGAAGAACAGTAGAAACCAGGAGTTTTGAATATGGATCGGCTTGAGAGCATGGCCGTGTTCGTCAGGGCCGTCGACCTCGGCTCGTTCGCAGCCGCCGCAGTCGCACTCGATCTGTCCGGACCAATGGTTGGCAAGCATGTGCGGTTCCTCGAGGAGCGGCTGGGCGTGCGGCTGCTCAACCGGACCACGCGGCGGCAGAGCCTGACCGACTTCGGGCGCGCCTACTATGAACGCTGCCGGGTGGTGCTGGCCGAGGCCGAAGCCGCCGATGCGCTCGCCGCCGACCAGTTCTCCGAACCACGTGGAAAACTGCGGGTCACCATGCCGGCGCATTTCGGCCGCCATTGCGTTGCACCCGTGCTGCTGCGGCTGGCGCGGCAATATCCGATGCTGGAGCTCGACCTGTCGCTCACCGACCGCTTCGCCGATCTTGCCGAAGACGGATACGATCTCGCCATTCGGACCGGTGCTCTGGGCGACAAGGCGGGGTTGATCGCACGCCGCGTCGCGCGCCAGGACATGGTCGTCTGCGCCGCACCCTCCTATCTCAGAATTCATGACGAGCCGCAGCGTATCGAGGATCTCGCTGATCATCAGGCGATTGTCTACCGCCGGCTCGGCCAGGTCGTTCAGCCGTGGCTGTTTGCGCGCGAGGGGCAATCCGTACAGGAGATTACGCCAACCGGGCGGCTGCGGCTCGACGATCTCGATGCCATCGCCGATGCGGCTGTTGAGAGCATGGGGCTTGCCTGGCTGCCCTGGTGGCTGGTGCGCGAGCGCATTGAAGCCGGTGCGCTGGTGGCGCTGTTGCCGGACCAGCCACGATATCTCTACGACTGCTACGCCCTTTGGCTGCAGACACCGCATCTGCCACTAAAGGTGCGGCTGGCCGTCGATGCACTGGCGGCCGCCTTGCCGAGATCGATGGCCTGATTGCCAATCGCAGCCGCTTTCAGTTGAGGTCGCGCGGATACTCCTTGACCTCACTGCGGTCGACGACCACTTCATCTCCCTCATGGGCAGTGATGTGGGTCTCGATCCGCCAGACATCGCGCAGCGCCCTTACCGTCGCCTTTACCGAAAGCCGCGCCTGCCAGTCGCCGCGACCATAGGACTTGTCCCAGGTGCAGGTGCCGACCGCCGAGTTCGGGTCGTCGGGGTGGATGATGAACCGGTCGGCATGCTTCGCCGCGACAATCATCTGTGTATGTGGATGCAGCACCGTGCCGCCGTCATTGACGACCTCGTAGACGGTCTCGCCGGTGACCTGGTCCGTCGACACCGAGCGCTGGAAACCGTCGCCCTTGGCCAGAACCTCCTGCTCCATCGGCGCGGCGCTTTCCGGAGCCAGGAAGGCCCCCAGCGTATCGTCCAGCTTCTGCGTTGGGCGCACCGGCAGGATCAGCCGGCTGTCGCCGCAATGGATCGACAACGTCGCCTGCTCGGCGGTCGGGAAGACGATCGGCCAATGCGATGTCGCCAGTGCCAGCCGGATACGCTCGCCAACCTCGAAACGCTGCCCGCAGCAGCGCAGCTTGATGCGCACCGTTTCCGCCTGGCCCGGCACCATGGGTGCGATGTCCAGATCATCGTTGCGATGGCTCAGGTTGAGGATGCCGTAGCTGATGCGCGAGGCAGCACCTTCAGGGAACACTTGCGACAGCGTGGCGGACAGAAGGGCGACGGGCTTGTCAGAGGAGAGCCTGACCTCGAATTCGGGGAAACCAAGGATCTCGATGGCTTCGGTCAACGGCGCGGTCTCGAAGATCAGGGCATTGCCTTCCTCCGTGCGCTGGTCGACCGGCAAGGTCGGCATGACGCCATAACCGCACCAGGCGCCGGACGACAGGCCGGCCGTCTGCGGCGATGAAATCTCCAGGATCGCGTCTTCGCCCTTGGCTTCGCTCAGCACACGCGGCGCAAGGTTTAGCACTTTTTCGCCGACACCCGGCCCCGGCCACGCCGGCTCGGCGACCCAGCGGCCGGGCCGCTCGTCATAGATCGCCGCCGGCCGTGCGGGGTCCTGAATCCAGGCGCGCAGCATCGGCTCGTCGGCAATGCCGGTGTCGATGCCCTTGAGATATTGATCCCACCAGCGCAGGCACTCCTGCAGGAAGCCGATACGCGGGCCGGGCATGGCGAAGTGCGGATATTTGTGGCCCCAGGGTCCGATCAGGCCCTTGCGAGGACCGCTCAGTTTTTCCAGCATCCGGAAGATCGGATTGGGATAGCCGTCGGCCCAGCCGCCGACGGCATAGACCGGGATTTCGACATCGGAATAGTCCTCGCAGATCGAGCCGTGCTTGTAGAAATCGTCGCGGCGCTGGTGTTCGAACCAGTCCTGCATCCAGATGCCGTTGCCGTTCAGCCGTTGCTCCCAAAGATCGCGCCAGCGATCGCCGACAATGAACGGGTCGGGCGGGGTCATGGCGATGGCCCAGGCGGTGGTTCCCCACATCAGATTGTCGCACATCATGGCGCCGCCGAGATAATGCACGTCATCATTGTAGCGATCATCCGTGGAGCACAGCGAGACAACCGCTTTCAATGCTGGCGGTCGCCGCGCGGCGACCTGAAGCCCGTTGAAGCCGCCCCAGCTGATGCCGATCATGCCGACACTACCCGAGCACCAGGATTGCCGGGCCAGCCATTCGATGACCGCCAGACAGTCATCCTGCTCCTGCTTCAGATACTCACCCTTGCACAATCCCTCGCTGTCGCCTGAGCCGCGCATGTCGACCCGCACGCCGGCATAGCCGTGACCGGCAAAATAGGGATGCGTCAGCGCATCGCGCTCCACCGTTCCGTCGCGCTTGCGGTAGGGCAAATATTCGAGGATCGCCGGCACCGGATCGGCCTCCGCGTCTTCCGGCAGCCAGACACGCGCCGCCAGCTTGACGCCGTCAGGCATCGGAATCCACAAATTCTCGATCTCGCGGATTTTGCGCGGGAAATCGGTGACGACGCGGATATCTTGCATGGCGGCTCCTCTCGACGCCCCGGCCGACAACTTGCGCCGGTGGCGATCCTTATGTGTTCAGCGGGAAATGGCAGGTCAGGCGGCCGTTTCCGACCGCGACCGGGATGGGGACATCCACCGCGCAGCAGCGCTGGGCCTGCGGACAGCGTGTGTGAAATTCGCAGCCCGAAGGGCGCGCCAGCAGGGAGGGAACGTCGGCCGGCAGCGTGATGCGCTGGTGCACCCGATCTGGGTCCGGCTCGGGATTGGCGGACAGAAGGGCCGCCGTATAGGGATGATGCGGCGCGCGGAAGATCGCTTCGGTTTCACCCTGCTCGACGAAGCGCCCGAGATACATCACCGCCATGCGGTCGGCGATCTGGCGCACGACATGCAGATTGTGGGTGATGATCAGCATCGACAGGCCCATTCGGTCGCGCAGGTCGTTGAGCAGGTTCAGCACCTCTCCCTGCACGGAGACGTCGAGGCCGGCGGTCGGCTCGTCGGCGACGACCAGCACCGGGTCCAGAGCGATCGCCCGCGCCACACCGACGCGGCGCGCTTGGCCGCCGGAAAGCTGGTGCGGGTAGCGGTCGGCGAAATCGCGCGGCAGCCCGACCAGCGCAAGAAGCCGTGTGACTTCGGCGTTGAGATCGCGATCGGACAAGCCGTGAATGACGAAAGGCTCAGACAGCAGCGAGCGCACGCTGAGCCGTGGTGACAGCGATCCCACAGGATCCTGGAACATCATCGGCATGCGCCGCCGCACCGGTTTCATGGCGGTGTTAGACAGGCCTTGCAGTTCCTGCCCTTCAAACAGGATCGTGCCCGCCTTCACCGGCTGAAGACCGTTGAGCGTGCGCGCCAGCGTCGTCTTGCCCGAGCCGGATTCGCCGACCAGCGCGAAGGTGCTGCCTCGTTGAAGCGTGAAGCTGACGCCGGAGACCGCTTCGATCTCGGTGGCCCGCCCCGCGAGCCTGGCGGACAGGCCGCCAGCGCGGAACGCGACGCGCAAATCATTGACGCTGAGCAGGTCTTCGGAGCTCATGCGTTCATCGCTCCCAAGGGAATGTCCGCATGCCAGCAGTGGGCGATGTGAGACCCACCGAGGACTGCGCTGGGAGGCGTCGTCAGGCATTGGGCGTCGGCGCGATCGCAGCGCGGCTGGAAGACGCAGCCGCTCGGCCGGCGGCGCAAATCCGGCAAGGTCCCGGCAATGGTCGGCAGGCGAGCAACCCGCTGCGACAGCCGGGCGGGATCGCAAGCCAAAAGCTTCTGCGTGTAGGGATGACGCGCATCGTGGAATATCTCGCGGGTCGTGCCGCTCTCCACTACTTCGCCGGCATACATCACGATCATCTCGTCGCAGAGTTCGGCAATCACGCCCAGATGATGCGAGATGAACAGCACCGAGCAGCCGATGTCGCGCTGCAGATCCTTGAGCAGTTCGATGGTGGCCACCTCCAGCGTCGCATCGAGTGCCGTCGTCGGCTCGTCGGCGATCAGCAGCGCCGGCTCCATCATCAGCGCCATCGCAATGGCGATGCGCTGCTTCATGCCGCCGGAGAACTCGTGTGGAAACTGCGTCAGCCGGCTTCCCGGATCGGGAATGCGAACCTTGCGCAGCATGGCGACGGAGCGTGCATCCTTGTCCCGCTTCGACAGACCCGAGCGATACTGAATGTCGCGCATCTGCCGCCCCACCGACAGCACCGGGTTGAGCGCGCCCATCGGATCCTGGAACACAGTGGCGATCCTGAGGCCACGCAGGCCGCGCATCGCGGTCGGGTCGAGCCGGGCAAGGTCCTTGTCGCCCTCGAAGATGATCTCGCCCGATGTGATTTCACCATTGTCGGCGAGCAGGCCGAGAATGGCGTTGATGAGCGTCGATTTCCCGCAGCCGGATTCGCCGACCACGCCGACGCTGCGGTTGGCCGGCACGCAAAAACTCACCTGCTTCAGCGCCTCCAGTCGCCCGGCCTCGGTGTGGAAGGCGACGCTCAGATCCTTGACCTCGAGAACCGTCATGAGCGTCCCTTCAGCCTGGGATCGAAGAGGTCGCGTAGCGTCTCGCCGAAGAAGGTGAAGCCGAGCGTGGTCAGCACGATCGGCAGGCCGCCGGTAATCACGATCCAGTAGGAATCGCGGATGTTGGCGAAGCCGTCATTGAGGATCGCACCCCAGCTCGGCGTCGGCGGCCGCACGCCGAGCCCGAGGAAGCTCATGCCCGCCTCGATCGCCACCACCACGGGAATGTCCATCGAGATCAGGATCAGGATCGGGCCGATGATGTTGGGCAGGATATGGACACGCAGGATGCGGCCGGCGCTTGCCCCCATCGAGCGCGCCGCCATGACGTGTTCGGCCGATTTGAGCACCAGCGTCTGGGTTCGGATGATGCGCGCATAACCCGGCACATTGACCAGCATCACCACCAGCACCACCGCGTAGAGCGAGGGGCCGAACAGGGTGACCAGCGTCAGCGCCAGCATAACGGTGGGAAAGCTCTTCACGGCGTCGAAGATCAGCAGCAGCACATTGTCGAGCCAGCGCGGCCCATAGCCTGCGATCAGCCCTAGCACGACGCCGACAACCAGCGACACCGCTGTCGCGCCCAGCGCGATCAAAAGCGCGACGCGTCCGCCATAGAGCACCCGGGTGAGAAGATCGCGGCCGAGATGGTCGGTGCCGAGCAGATGCAGGAGGCTCGGCGAAGCGAAGCGTTCGGCCGGCGATATCTTGCTCGGCGCATAGCTGGTCAGGAGGCTGGCGAAGACCGCCGACAGCACCACGACCGTCACCAGCGTCAGGCCGATCGCGCCGAGCGGCTCGCGCATGATGCGGCGCAAGGTGCGCCATATCATGCCGAGACGGAAGCTGCGGGATGGCAGCTCAGTTGAAACTTGATCTGACACGGGGATCCAAGATACCGACGAGGATGTCGGCTGCTACGTTGACGAGAACGAAGAAGACCGTGGTGACCAGCACGGCTCCGGAGACGATGGGATAGTTGCGCACCGAGATCGCCTCATAGACCAGCTTGCCGATGCCGGGACGGGCAAAGACGATTTCGGCGAAGACGGAAGACGACAGCATGTGGCCGATGCCGACGCCGAGCAAGGTGATCGTCGGCAGCACGGCGATGCGGAGGGCGTAGGTGTAGACGATCCTGTGCTCGGTCAGGCCGAAGGCGCGCGCCGTGCGGATATGGCTGGCTTCCAGCGTCTCCAGCATCGAGGCGCGCACCATGCGCGAGATATAGCCGATCCAGCCAAGGCCAACCGCCAGCGACGGCAAGATGAGGTGCTGGAGCCGGCTGGCGAGGTCGCCCGGTTCGCCGGCGCCGATCGCCGGCAGCCATTGCAGGGCGACCGCAAACACCAGCAGCGAATAGATGGCGACGACGAAGGACGGCACGGCGATCATCGCCACCGACAGCACCCCGATCACCTGATCGACAAAGCCGCCGCGCCGCACCGCCGCGATGCAGCCAAGCGGAATGCCGAGCGCCACCGACCACGTGATGCCGCCGACCACCAGCGCCAGCGTGAACGGAAGCTGTTCCATCACCACGTCCAGAACTGGCCGATCTGACAGCACCTCTGTGCCGAGATCGCCGCGCAGGACCGATCCGTAGAAATGTAGGAACTGCCGCCACACCGGCTGATCGAGGCCCATGCGTACGCGCAGCGCCTCCATCATCTCCGGCGTCGCGCGCGGCCCCAGCGCAACGGAGGCCGGGTCGCCGGGAATGAGGTAAACCATGGCGAACATCATCATCATGGCCACGCTGATGATGATGGCGCCAAGCCACAGACGCTTGAGGGCGTAGCGGATCATTTCCAGTACCTGTCGGACGGTCTTTGGCGGGGACGAGCCCCGCCCGCCGATATCATGCGGGTTTGAAGTCGGTGAACACGGGTTCGCCGTTCGGCTTCAGGCCGGCCACAAGCGTATCTCGATTCATGATGCCGGTGACCTCATGCGTCAGGAAAACGTAGTTGCCGTTCTCCTCCATCAGGTCCTGCAGCTTCTTGTAGATGACATCGCGTTTTGCCGGGTCGAGCTCGACCATGCCTTCGGCATTGAGCTTGTCGAATTCCTCGCTGGAAAACCGCTCCCAGTTCCAGACACCGATCTGGTCGCGGGTAAACCAGGCAGTGGCCCAGCTCGGATCCGGCTGCATGGAGAAGCGGCTGATGATCATCTGCAGCTTTTTGTAGTAGTCGCCTTCCTTGGCGCCCAGCGTCCAGAAGGTGCCGCTGTCGTTCTGCTTGATCTCCACAGTGAGGCCGACATCCTGCAGGTTCGACTGCACGACCTGCGCCGCGGTCAGGCGCTCGGTCTTGTTGAGGATGTCGAGCGTGATCGTCGCGCCGGCCAGTCCTTCCTTGGCGATCATGTCGCGGGCGCGGTCCGGATCGAAATCGAACAGGTTCTTCTCGCGATGGCCGGGCAGGCCGGGCGCGATGATGCCGGTGGCGGTGGCGGCGGCGCCGAAATAGGCGGCATCGACCACCGCCTTGCGGTCCACGGCGTACTGAACCGCGCGGCGCATGTTCGGATTGTTGAAAGGCGCGACATCCTGGTTCATGCCAAGCCAGACAAAGGCCAGCGACGGCTTCTCGACCACGGTCGTCTTTGGCGGCGGTGTCTGCTTCAGGCGCGAGATCGAGGAGACCGCGGTCCAGGTGTAATCTAGGTCGCCGGCCTCATAGCCGAGTTCGGCGGTCTTCTCATCCTCGATCGGATGGATGTGGATCTCCGCGAAGGCACCTTGCTCGTACTTCCAGTCGGGATTGCGCACCAGCACCGTGCGCTGCTTGGGCAGCCATTCCTTCAGGATGTAGGGCCCCGACTGGGCCACCGGCTTGACACCCATCTTGCCACCGAGCTCGGTGATGGCGCGCTTCGACAGGATGGTGCCGGAAGGCGTCGGCAAGGTCGACGTCCACAGCGGCGCGAAGGCCTGCTTCAGGTGGATCAGCCCCGACAGCTTGTCCTTGACTTCGACCTCTTTGAGCGTCGCCCAGTCGCCGGAGTAGGGGCTCTTGTTGGCGGGATCGGCGATGCGTTCGATCGAAAACTTGACGTCTTCGGCCGTCATCTGGCCGTAGCCATCGGTGAAGCCGATATTGTCGCGCAGCTGGAAGGCGACGGTCAGCGGATCGAGCTGCTTGATCGTCTCCGCCGCCATCGGCCGCCAGCCCCAGCTGTCGCCCGGCGTGGTGACGACGAGGCCGGCGAAGATGACGCTGGTGATGTCGCCTTCGGGTGCCGCCAGCCGGAAGCAAGGGTCGAGCGTCTGGATGTCGGCGTAGGAGCGCACCTTGAGGATCGGCCCGTCGCTCGACCAGGAAACTTTTGGATTGACCATTGAGGCGAGGCCGAAAGCGCCGGCTCCGGCGAGCAGGCTGCGGCGCGAAACCCTGGTGTCGGCTAGAATGGACATGCTCTACCCCTCTGCTGTTTTCGTTGTCTTGTTTCCGGCCGTTGGCCATTCTCCAAGCCGGGCCGAATGTGTCTGTCAGCTAAAACTGCTAATAATAGACATGTATGTCTAGCGAAAATTTTGCCGGCATGTCCGAATCTTGAATACGGACGATCTTGCGGGAAATATCGACATCTGTTCCGACCGCGCCAGCGCGTCGGCTTGGGCCCTACGCGGGCTAAATGTGATCGCCCACACGGCGCGGCTTGGCCCGCCATTCGGTGGGGCCTGGATCAAGAGCTGTAGCGGACATGCGCCTCTCCGCGGCCGATCACTTCCAGATTTCGGCCGCCAGGCGCACGAAATTGCCGCCCAGGACGTTGCGCACGGTCTGCTCGGACTGGCCGCGGCGCAGAAGCACATCGGTCAGTTCGCTCATCTGGCCGGGAGCCGCGTAGGTCGTCGCCCCTTCCGGATACTCGCTCCTGGGCCAGAATTGCGGGTTGTCGGAAATGATACGGTCGATGCCTTTGATGTCGACGGGGAAGGCGTAGTCCAGCCCGATGCCGACATGATCTGGGCCAGCCAGATCGACAAGATATTCGATGTGGTCGGCCAACCTGTCCGAGTCCGTGCGTCCCTCTCCCAGGAAACGATTGAGCCCGACGATCGCGACGATGCCGCCGGTGCGCGCGCAGGCCTTTATCTGCTCGTCGGTGATGTTGCGGCCATGGCCGCACAAGGCCTTGGCGTTGGAGTGCGAGAAGATCACCGGCCGGTTGGAATATTCCATCACCTCCATCGAGGTGCGATAGCCGGTGTGGGTGACGTCGACGAACATGCCGAGACGGTTCATCTCGTCGATGACCTGGCGGCCGAACGCCGTCAGGCTGGTCTCGACATCGTGGCAACCGCCGCCGGCGAGGTTGTTCCTGTTGTAGGCAAACAAGATCTGGCGCACACCCAGATGGTGATAGAACTCCACCATTTCGATGCGGCCGTCGAGCGCGTTCATGCCCTCGACGTCGAAGGTGATTGCCAGTTTGCCCTCAAGCTTTGCCTTGCGGATTTCCTCTACCGAGGAGACCAGCGTGTAGTGCTCGGGATTGGCAAGGATCCAGTGGCGGAAATTTGCGAGCGTCCGCACTGTCTGCTCCCAGGGCAACAGGTCGAAGCCGACATCAATCGACAGATAGTCGATGCCGGCGTCGCGCCAGATCTGCAGATTGTTCAGGTCCGCAGCCGGGTCCGGCATGAAGCCGGAATGCGCGTCCCATATGATTTCACTGTCGAAAATGGCCTTGGCGGCAGTCGAAACGCTCACTTTTTTCTCACTCTCTTGGCAACGCCAACACGACGGAAGGCCGGATCAAGCGGCGTTCCGGACGTGTGATCCAGATGCAGTACGCATCAAGTATCAGGCCACAGACACATGTGTCTATACAGCTCCGAACGGGCCTGTATGGTCGCCGTCGCTGCATGTCGCTCCGATCGGACCATCGGCAAAAGGGAGAACAAAGATGAGTTCAAACGGAAGCCATGGCGGGAGCGATAGCAGGCACATCGCGGTAATCGGCGGCGGCATCATCGGCTGCAGCGCGGCTTTCCATCTGCTGCGGTCCGGCGTGCGCCGGGTGACGGTCATCGATGCGGGTCAGCCGGGTGCCGCGACCACCAGCGCCGGCGCGGGATTTGTCTCGCATTGGTCCGCCGGCATGATTCCGCTTGGCGAAGAGGGTCTTCAGCTGCAGCAATATGGCCTCGATTTCTATCGCCGGCTGCACGAGGTCGGCGTCGAGATCGGCTATCGGCCGAACGGCACCTTGATCATGGCGCTGACCGAGGACGGGCGCGAGCGTTTTGTCCGCCCGGTGCTGGACTCTTCCTATGCCCCGACGGAAATGCAGGATCTGAACGCCGCGCAGATCGGCCAGAAGATGCAAGGTCTCATCGATCCGGCGCGGGTCCATTCGGCGGCCTACAATCCGCATGGCATCCAGCTCGACACCAAGCTGGCAATGGGTGTGCTGACCGGCCAGATCAGCGAGCTGGGCGGCGTATTCCGCAGCAACACACGCGTGACGGCCGTCCATGATGCCGACGACCGGGTGGCGATCGAGACCGATCAGGGCAGCCTTGAGGCTGACGGCGTGATCGTTGCCGCTGGCGCATGGGACAACCAGATCATATCGGGCCTCGGCTGGAAGTTGCCGCTGCTGCGGGTCGTCGCGACACGCATCGTCACCGATGATCGCGGGCTGCCGTCGACCATCCCCACCGTCCAGTGCCGCGAATTGCGGCTGTGGCTGCGCGAGACATTCGGGGCCGTCATGTGGGGAACCGGCCGGCACTACAAACCCCTGTACAAAACAAATGACAGCGAAATCGAACCCGGCCAACCGCACAATCTCGAACTGATGCAGGAGACATTCGAGCAGGAGCTTGCCGAGCTGCAGACGGTGTTCCCGCCGCTGCGCGGTTCGACGATCGCGAGTTGGGCGCAAGGTGTGCCGTGCTACACGCCCGACAACGGTCTTATCGTCGGCAAGGTCCCCGGCAGCGACAATATCGTGGTCGTCGGCGGCGATAATGAGAGCGGCGTCACCCATGGGCCGGGTCTTGGCCGGCTCTCCTGCGAACTGGTCCTCGGGCAGACCCCATTCGTTTCCGCGGAGCGGTTCCGTGTCGATCGCTACGCCTCCGATGCCTTCAAGTCGGAAGCAGAGATCGAGGCCGCCATGCCGGCCTGGGGCGCGCGTCATGAGGCGTCGCGATTTGGCCGCGAGGCTTGATGTCAGCAGTCGTCGACGCTGCCGAGCAGCGCCTGCGCCACCGCCCTGACCACCGGGCCGGCATTCTTCCTCGTGACGATGTGGAAGGAGCCGGCGTGACGACGCGAGGTCTTCGTCAGCCGGACGAGCTGGCCGCGGCGCAGATGCTCGTCGGCAAACCCGGCCCAGGCGAGCGCGGCGCCGCGCCCGGCGATGGTTTCGTGGATCATCGACATGTAGCCCGTGAACCGAGGTCCATCGAGTTTCCGGTCGGTTCCGATCCACGATTGCCAGCTGTCGATCGCGCCCGGCGGCGTCACCTGATGCAGCAGCGGCACTGCTATGAAAGCCTCTGGGTCTTCCGAGGCGAGCGCCGGATAACGCGCCAGGAACGCCGGTGCGCAGACCGGGAACCATTCACCGTCGAGCAGTTTTTCGGTCACGAATTCGGACCATTGCCCGGCTTCGCCGAAGCGGATCGACAGCGCCACTTCAGGCTGGTCGAAATCCCTGTAGTCGGTGGATGTCTGCAGCAGCACCCGGCCATCGGCAACCTGCGATGTGATGAGGCCGAAGCGCGGCATCAGCCATGCCTGCGCGAAGTCGTGGCTGCAGCCGACCACGAATGTATCGCTGTCGTGCGCGGTCAAATCCTCGACCGCTTGCCTGATGGTGCCGAGACCCTCGCGGATCGCTTCGGCTAGCGTGTTGCCGGCCCCGGTGACGGCGACGCGGTTGCCTTTGCGCGCGAACAGCTCGACCGACAGCTGGCGCTCGAGATTGGCGACGTGCCTGCTGACCGCCGATTGGGCGATGTTCAGCTCCTGAGCGGCCAACGTCAGCCCGCCATGCCTGGCGGCAGCCTCGAAGACGACCATGGCGTTCAGCAGGGGAAGCGATGTCTTGAGGGTTTTCACAATCCAAACCTGCCTTCATGCCTTTTCGATATGAAGGTCTATCATTTCTGTGTTTGCCGCAAGCCTTTCCGCATCGCACATTCCTATCGAAACGTCATCCTAACGCCAGCGAGCAGAAAGGTGTTGCAGTGCAGGCCTATACACCGAACAGCCAGCCTATCGACAGAAGCGAGACCGTCAGGCTGATCGACCGGCAACGTCCGGACTGGTCGCTGGAACAGGCCTTTTATGCCGACCCTACGATCTTCGCGCTGGAACGTGACTTGTGGTTTCCGCGCCAATGGATGCTTGTCGCCCATGCCAGCGAGGTCCCTGAAAAGGGCCGCTACATCGTGCGCCAGCTGTTCGACGAAGAGATCATCGTCGTGCGCTTCGGCGATGGCGAGGAGGACATCGCGGCCTACTACAATGTCTGCACCCATCGCGGCTCGCGGCTCTGCGCCAAGGATGGTCGCGGCAAGCTTCTGGTCTGCCCATATCATGCCTGGTCGTTCAGGCTGACCGGCAAATTGCAGTCGCGGCAGGACCTTCCTACAAGCGCCGATCCGGAAACGCTCGGCCTGCACCGGGTGCCCTGCAAGAGTTTCGGCGGCCTGGTATTCTGCGGCCTCGATGCCAAGTCGTTGCCCGACATCCAGCCTGTCGCGGACGGGCTGACCGGTGGCTTGCGCGAGAACGGCCTCGACCGCGCACGCATCGTTGCGCGCAGGAATTACCTGACCAAGGCGAACTGGAAGCTGGTGCTCGAGAACTTCCTTGAATGCTATCACTGCCGTCCGGCTCACCCCGAATATTACCGCGTCAACGGTCATGTCAAAGTGACCGCGACCCGCGATGCCGACAAGGCGGTCGAGTGGCAGAACGAAATCGAGGCCTGGCACAGCGTCATCGGCGATGCCGAGTTCCACAAGGGCGCGTGGCAGGCTGGCGACCTGGACACGATGCCGTTCGCCATGCACCGCAAGCCGATCGGCTCCGGCCGTAACACGCTGTCCAATACGGGCGAGGGGGTCTCGTGCCTGATGGGTGGTCGTCGTGCCTATGATGGCGGCGAAAGCGGCTTTCGCCTCGGACGCCTGTCGTTTGCAAGTGCTGCCAATGACTATGTCACGCTGTTCCAGATGATACCGCGCAACGCCATGGAAACAGACGTCATCCTGACTTGGCTCGTCGACAAGGATGCCGATAACGACGTCGACGCCGATGCGATCAGCTGGATGTGGGACATCACCACGGTGCAGGACAAGAAGATCACCGAAGACAATGCCGACGGCATCATGTCGCGCGCCTACCGGCCGGGGCCCTATACGCCGCTGGAAAGCCAGACCTCGTTCTTCGTGCAGACCTATCTGTCGGAACTGCGCTCGCTGATCACCGGCACGCGCGGCGCGACCGTCAGCCAATGGTCTGCGCCGAAGGAACTTTTCGCTTCGCCGAAAGCGGCGAGTTGCAACACGCGCCTCTGACCCGCGGCCGAAGATGCCTCTTTGAGGCGTCGCATTCCGATGCCATATGAAGGGGGGCCGACGGAATGTTGCGGGAGAGACAGTTTATGACCAAAGGTTCGGATCTGTTCGTCGCGGCCCTCGAGAACGAAGGGGTCGAACGGATTTTCGGCATTCCGGGCGAAGAAAATCTCGATATCGTCGAATCCATCCGCCGCTCCTCGATCCAGTTGATCCTGACCCGTCACGAGCAGGCAGCCGCTTTCATGGCCGCCACCTATGGCAGGCTTACCGGCAAGCCGGGTGTGTGTATCACCACGCTTGGCCCAGGCGCGCTCAACCTTTCGACCGGTTCGGCCTATGCGCTGCTCGGCGCGATGCCGATGATCATGATCACCGGCCAGAAGGGCATCCTGTCATCCCGGCAGGCGCGCTTTCAGATCGTCGACATCGTCGCGGCGATGAAGCCGCTGACCAAGCTGTCGCGCCAGATCGTCTCGCCGAAGATGATCCCCTCGCTGGTGCGCGAAGCTTTCCGTGTCGCCCAGGAAGAGCGTCCCGGTCCCGTACATCTGGAACTGCCGGAAGACATTGCGGCGGCCGAGTGCGAACCGATCGCGCTGGTGCCGACGCACCCGGTCGAACTGCCGCTGGCCAGTCCAGGCGCGCTTGATCGCGCCGCCCGTATGATCCTGGAAGCCAGGCGCCCGCTGCTGATGTTCGGCGCGGCGGCGTCGCGACCGCGCGTGACCCCCGACGTCGCGCAGTTCGTGCTGCGGACGCAAATTCCCTATTTCACCACGCAGATGGGCAAGGGCACCGTGCCCGGCGGCACGGAGCTCTATATGGGAACGGCAGCCCTTTCGGAGCGCGACTACGTGCACGAGGCCATCGAGCAGGCCGATCTGATCATCACCATCGGTCACGACACCGTGGAGAAGCCGCCCTTCATCATGGGGGCGAAGGGGCCGAAGGTCATTCATGTCGGCTACCAATCAGCCGATGTCGAGCAGGTCTATTTCCCGCAAGCCGAAATCGTCGGCGACCTCGGCCCTTCGCTGGCGCTGCTGGCCGACCGCATCGAGGGCAAGATCCCCAACGCGCAGGTCCTGCTGCCGCTGCGGGAAGGCATTCTGAGCCGGATCGCCGCGCGGGCCACCGAAGATCGCTTCACGCCGCAGCGCATCGTGCACGACGTGCGCGCCGTGATGCCGGCCGACGGGATCCTCGCCCTCGACAACGGCATGTACAAGATCTGGTTCGCGCGCAACTACCGGACGCGCATGGCAAACACGATCCTGCTCGACAATGCGCTGGCCACCATGGGCGCGGGCTTGCCGTCGGCGATGATGGCGGCACTGCTCTATCCGCAGCGCCGTGTCATGGCCATCTGCGGCGATGGCGGCTTCATGATGAACAGCCAGGAATTGGAGACCGCCGTCAGGCTCAAGCTCAACCTCGTCGTCCTGCTGCTCGAGGACCATGCCTATGGCATGATCCGCTGGAAGCAGGCGGTTGACGAATTTCCGGATTTCGGCATGACCTTCGGAAATCCCGATTTCGTCAAGTATGCCGAGGCTTATGGCGCCAAGGGAACCAGGGTTGCAGAGATCGCCGACTTGCGGCCGGCGCTGGAACAGGCCTTCACCGGCGGCGGCGTGCATCTCGTCGTTGTGCCTATCGACTATTCCGAAAACACCAGGGTGCTCGTCGACGAATTGCGCGAGCGTCTGCCTGCGCCGCAGACGCCCTGACGGCAGCGACAAAGCCGCCGTCAGGATTGCTTGGGCGGAAGACCCTACACCTTGCAGTAAGGCGTTACCGGCGCGATGGTGCCGAAATCCTTAGCGATCTCGTAGCCGATGCCGTCGGCCGCCGCCTTGCCTACATAGGAATGGCAGAGTGTGTGGTTGTTGGTGGCGTCGACGCGGATCTTGCCTTGCGGTGCGTCGAACTCGATCGACGGCAGCGCGGCCAATACATCGTCGTCCTTCAGCGATCCCGCCTTCTCCGCGGCCAGCGCGTAGAGATGCAGGCCGTTGTAGCCGGCCTCCCCGATGCCGTTGACCATCTTCTCCTGGCCGAATTTCTCACGGAAGCTGGAGATGAACTTTTTGTTGACCGGATTGTCCAGCGCCATCCAGTAGGGCTGCGGCGCATAGGTGCCGGCCGCAACGCCGGGCGGCAGCGCGTCCTTGTTGAAGACCTCGTCGAGCGGGGCGATCAGCGGCTGCTTGATGTCGAAGCTGCGATACTGCTTGAGCTGGGTGACGGCGTCGTTGCCGACCACCATCGACCAGACGACATCGGGCTTCAGCGACTTGATCTTCTGGAAGGCCGGGCCGAAATCTGTGGTCCCGAACGGATAGTAATCGGCGCCGATGATCTTGCCGCCGGCCTTCTCATAGGCCGCCGTGATCGCCTCGGTCATCTTCTGCGGCCAGGCATAGTCCGAAGCCATGACATAGATCGTCTTGCCGAGGTTCTCTGCCACCCATGGCATCATCGGGTCGACCTGCTGCATCGGGATCGGGCCGGTGGCGACGAAGTAGCGGTTGCATTCGCCGCCTTCGAAATTGGTCGGGTAGAAGAACAGCTTCTTGGCCTTCGAGGTGACCGACAGCGTGGCGCTGCGCTCAGGCGAAATGATCGTGCCCATGATCACGTCGACCTTGTCTTCGTTGATGAGCTTGCGCGCCTTGTCGATGGAGCCCTTGGTCGTGGTCTGGTTGTCCTCGATGATGAGTTCGACCTGGCGCCCGCCAATGCCGTTGGCGGCGTTGAGTTCGGCGGCGGCGAGCTTGTAGCAATTGAGCAACGTCTCGCCGAGGATCGCCTGCAGTCCGGTGATCGGGATCGACAGGCCGACCTTGACGGTGTCGGCGGCGCGCAGGATCGACGGCGCGCCGACTATGGCGAAGGCGGCGGCAGCGCCGCCCGATTTCAAGACAGTTCTTCTGCTTATCATTGTTGTGTTCCCTTCCAGTCCCAGGCGCGCCCCATGCACGCCTTACAAAGCCAACAGGTCCTTCAGCAGGGTCTCGTCGGCGAAGGTCTCAGGCGCACCTTCGTGGACGATCCTGCCCTTCTCCATCACCAGGCAGCGGTCCGATGCCTTGAGAACGAGATCGAGATTCTGCTCGACAAGAATGATCGCGATGCCGCGCTCGCGGGCGATGCGCGGCACCAGTTCGGCGATCGACTGCACGATGTTCGGCTGGATGCCTTCCGAGGGCTCGTCGAGCAGCAGCACCGAGGGCAGGCCGCAGAGCGCGCGGCCGATCGCCAGCATTTGCTGCTGGCCGCCCGAAAGCGTGCCGGCGACCTGCGCTTCGCGTTCGCGCAGGATTGGAAAATAGCCGAAGATGTCGGCCGGAATGCCGCCGTCGCCACGGTCCTTGGCAGCGCGGGTGCCGACCTCCAGGTTTTGCCGCACCGTCAGCTGGTTAAAGATCCCGCGCCCCTGCGGCACATGCGCGATGCCTGCGCGCGCACGGCGGAAAGCCGGCGCGTTGGTGAGATCCTTGTCTCCGAGAACCACCGCCCCGCCGCTTGCCCGCAAGCCGCCGGAGATGACGCGCAGCAGCGTTGTCTTGCCTGCGCCGTTACGGCCGAGCAAGCCCACGACTTCGCCCAGCGCGACGCTGAGGTCGATGCCGTTCAGCACGGGGAGCAGACCGTAGCCGGCCGACACCGCCATTGTTCGCAGCATGATCAGCGCCTCCCCAGATAGACATCGCGGACCATCTCGTCGGTCTCGATGTCATGGAAAGGACCGCTGCGCAGCCGGCGTCCCTGATGCAGCACCAACGTCTCGCAGTTCAGCGCCCGCACGAAGCGGATGTCGTGCTCGACGGCAACGATCGAGAATTCACCTTTGAGTCGCAGCAGCATCTGCGCCGTCGCCAGCGTCTCCTGCGGCGTCATGCCGGCAGTGGGTTCATCGAGCAACAGCAGGCGCGGCTCTATCGCCAACGCCATGCCGATCTCCAGCCATTGCTTCTGGCCATGCGCGAGTTCGCCGGCCAACGTGGCGGCGCGGTTGGTCAGCGCGACCAGCTCCAAGAGTTCGCCAACCGGGCGCGCAGGCGAAGGCGCCCCCCAGCGCGCGACCTTGAGATTATCCTCCACCGAGAGGCTCGGGAAGACAGAGGGGATCTGGAACTTGCGGGCAATGCCGAGCCGGGCGATGCGATGCAGCGGCAAGCCGGCTATGTCGTGGCCGAGGAAGCGCACGCTGCCGCTGGTCGGACGCAGCGTGCCGGTCAGCACGTTGAGGAAGGTGCTCTTGCCAGCGCCGTTCGGCCCGATGATGCAGCAGAGTTCCTTGTCGCGCACCGTGAGGTTCAGAGCCTCCAGCGCCTGCAGCCCGCCAAAGCGGATACCGACGTTCTCGGCCTGCAGCAGGATGTCGCTCATTGCGCGCGCCTCCCGCCCTTGAACAGGCCTTTCAGCCGCGCGTAGATCGACAGGATGCCATCCGGCAGGACGAAGACGATGATGACGAAGACACAGCCGAGCAGAAGGGGCCACAGGCTCGGGTTGAAGCTGCTGATCGTCTGCTGCGCGCGCTGAATGAAGATGGCGCCCAGTACTGGCCCAAGCAGCGTGCCGCGCCCGCCGACCGCCACCCAGACGATCACCTCCGTCGACAGGAGCAGTCCGGACAGGTCGGGCGCCACCAGTCCTGCCATGCAGACATAGAGCGCGCCGGCAAGTCCGGCGATCGCCGCCGACAAGACGAAAGTAACGAGCAGCCGCAACGGCGCATTGTGGCCGAGCGCGGCCGCCCGGACTTCATTGTCCTGGATTGCGGTCAGCACCGTGCCCCAGCGGCCGCGGCTGATCGACCACAGCGCCAGCACCGTCACGGCGACGATAGCCGAGACGAAGATATAGGAGGGCAGATCCTGGCTCAGATCGACATGCAGGCCGCCAAGATCGAACTCGATCGGCGGAATGCCGATCAGGCCGCTGTCGCCGCCGGTGACCGAACTCCAGGAAACCGCGGCCTGCTGGCAGATGACGCCCATGGCCAGCGTGACGATGGTGAAATAGCTGCCACGAATGCCGCCGAAGAACAGGAAGTAGCCGATGATGGCGGCGACGAAGGCCGCACCCGCCACCGCACCGATGATGCCAAGCAGGCTTCCGAAGGGGATGGCATCATTGAGCGTAACCAGCGCCATGATGTAGCCGCCGATGCCGAAGAAGGCGGCGTGGCCGAAACACAGGATTCCGGTGCGGCCCCAGAAGAAGTCGAGGCTCGCCGCGAACAGGCCGAAGATCAGCGCGTCGCGGATCACCGTCAACTGATAGCCGCCGGCAAAGAACGGATAGATGATCGCGAGCGCCACGCAGACGGCAAAGATCATCAGCCAGTTGCGGTCGCGGGCGATCATCGCGACGCTCCGTTGAACAGGCCGTTGGGCCGCAGACGGACAGCGACGATGGCAGCCAGCAGCACGATCGCCTGCGCCAGCGACGGCGAAATCTGATAATTGAGGATGCTGGTCAGTCCGCCGACGAAGACGCTGCCGGCGACAAGGCCGCCGATCGAGCCGACACCACCGACGATGACGACGAAGAAGGCGTTGGCGAGATAGTTCACCCCCATCTGCGGCAGCACGATTGCCAGCGGTGCGACCAGTCCGCCGGCAAGGCCGGCGATTGCCGCGCCGAAGGTGAAGGCGATGGCGTAGGTGCGCCGGGTATTGATGCCGACGCCTTCGGCCATCTCGCGGTTCTGGATGACGGTGCGGATGTCGAGACCGAAGGGCGTCCGGCTGATCAACAGGATGACGCCGAGCAAGGTCAGCATGGCAATGCCGATCAGGATCAGCCGGTAGGCCGGATAGACGGTAAAGAAAAGATCGAGCGTGCCCTCGATCGGCGGCGTCACCGGCTTGGCGCCGAGCCCGAAGATCAGTTCCAGCCCTTGCTGCAGGATCAGGCTGACGCCCCAGGTGGCAAGCACGGTCGAGACCGGCCTGGAATAGAGATGGCGGATGATGGCGAACTCGAGGATACAGCCGACCACCGCGCCGGCAACGGGCGCCGCCGCCAGGCCCAGCCAGAACGAGCCGCCCACGCTCTGGACGAAATAAACCGCGAAAGCGCCGACGGTGACGAACTCGCCATGCGCCAAATTGGTCACGTTCATCAGCCCGAAGCTGATCGCCAGCCCGAGCCCGACCAGCATCAGGATACTGATCAGCGTCAGCGCATTGAGCAGCGTGGTGATGAGAAAATCCATCGCGTCAGGCCGCACTGGCGAGACGTTGGCGCAGGCCGGCGAGCAGGCCTTCGGCGGCATCGATCGCCGCGGCCTGATGCGACTGCAGATCCTGCCCCGCCCATTCGTCGATATGCTCCGACAACGGGTCGACCACTTCGGTGCGATGGTTGGCCAGAGTCTCGATGACGGCATGGCCGCAGAACGGCACATAGCCCTCGGAGTAGCCGCCCTCATGGGTCATCATCAGGCGCCCTTGCGAAGTTTCGGCGGCCAGCGCCACCATGCGCGCGGCGAGCCGCCTGAAGCATTCGCTGTTGAGCATCATGCGGCCGAGCGGATCAAAGCCGGACGCATCGAAGCCGGACGCGACGATGACGAGGTCCGGTCTGTAGGCACGCAGCGCCGGCGCGACGACACGGTCGAAAGTCGCTTCATAGGCGCCGGTGCCGCTGCCCGCCGGCAGCGGTATGTTTATGTTGTAGCCTTCGCCGGCATCTTTGCCGTTGTCGGCCAGCGCACCGCGCCCGGTCGGGTAGAGATTGTCCTGATGCAAGGAAATGGTCAGCACCGACGGGTCGGAATAGAACACCGTCTCGGTGCCGTTGCCGTGGTGCACATCCCAGTCGACCACTGCGGCGCGGCCAAGCAGGCCTTCATGCTGCAGCCGGCGGACAGCGACGCCGATGTTGGAGAACAGGCAGTTGCCCATCGCCTGATCAGGCTCGGCATGGTGACCCGGCGGCCGCGCCAGCGCATAGGCATTGTCGACGCGTCCGGTCAGCACGGCGCGCATCGCGGCATAGGTGGTGCCGGCAGACAGCAGCGCGATGTCGAAGCTGTTGAGGCCGATTGGCGCCTGCGGCCCGGCGAAACCGGAGCCGCGCTCGCTGAGCATCCTGATGTCGTCAACGTGACGTTGCGTGTGGACGCGCAACAGGTCCTCGACCGAGACCGGCTCGGGGATAATCGGGACGAGATGGCGCGACAGGCCGCTGACCTGGATGAGGTTGTTCAGCCGCCGCTTCGAGCCAGGGGATTCCAGATGGCGGCCGGGTTCCACGAAACGGCCGGGAGGCATCATGTCGGCGCTGGAGCCGGTGTCATGCCACATCAGCTGTTCGTGAAAAACGTAGCCTGTCGCCATTCGCAGCGTCCTCTAAAAACCAGGTGACGCTAGCAGGCTAACGATCATGTGGCCCGACCCGAAAGAGGGGCTGCGCCTGTATCTATGCCCCTCCTTTCGGAGGGGTATAGGCGCCTGCTGACCCTTGCGCGGCGCGCACCGCCTGCACCCGGTTGGATACCGCAAGCTTGCCGAAAATGTTCTTCAGGTGCCATTTCACCGTGGTTTCGCTCACCGACAGCGCCAAGGCGATATCGCGATTGGACATGCCCTCAGTGAGATAGCGCAGCAGTTCGGCCTCGCGCTGGGTGAGCTGTTCCTTCTCAGCGGCTGGTGCGGCCAGCTTGCGCGCCGCCACGGGCATCGCCTGCGCTGCATCGATGATGCGCGTGGCATAGGCTGACAGCGCGGGGTCGGTCTTCGCCTGGGCAGCACGCAGCCGCATCAACCCTTCGACGACAGACCTTCCCTCGTCGACGAAGGAACGGATGAAGCCGGAAGGTTGGGCGAGACGCAACGCATCGAGGAGATTGCGGTCTGCCTCGCGTTGGTCGTGGGCAGCGCTGGCCGCTTTGGCTCGCAGGATCAGCGCCAATATATGGCGACGCATGCGCCCGCTGGTTCTCGTGCGCTCCAGAAGCGCGTCGAAAACCCCCGCTGCATTGGCATAGGATTTTTCCGCCGTCAGCAAACGGCCCTCGGCAAAGAACTCGAACTCGTTTGCGGTGGTGATGACCGTCGAAGTCTCGGTCTCTTCGCCGCGATGCTCGGCCAGCAGCGCGCGCGCCTCGGCATTGCGGTTCTGGTCGAGCAGCACACGTACGCGGTCATGCATGATCATCGATGCCAGGCGGCGATACACCGTGCCGCGCACGCGTTGATAGACGCGCTCCAGCATGTCCAGTGCGGCTTCGGTGCGACCGGTCAGCTGCAGCACACGGGCATAGGTCGGCACGCTGGCAAGGGGATAGACGATGACCGCCGCGCCCTCGATCTGCGGGCCGAGATTCTCGACCAGGGTCAGCGCTTCGCCCGACGCATTGGTCTCGTAGGCGAGCTCGGCTAGCAGCGTTCCGGCCAAGGCCTCGGCATAGGAATTAGCACCGATCCGCGCCCTGGCCTCGATGATGGCGTTGCGCAGCAGCCGCTCGGCGGCGGGCAAGCGGCCCGCCGAACGCTCGACAACGGCCATGTAGCAATTGGCAATGGTGACGCCGAGCAGGCTGCCGCTTCGCTCATGCGCCCGTCGCGCCGCATCGATCGCGGCGCGGGCACCTTCGAGGTCACCCAGCGCATAGAGGTTGTAGCCGATGACATTGGCGGTCGCGCCTTCCATGAACCAGGCATCGGGTGAGATGACGCGCAGGGCCGCAAGTGCTGTGTCGCGCGCCTGATCGAACTGCTCCAGCGTGCTGTGGACGGCAGCGGCGAGAACCACCAGTTCGGCCTCGATCGTTGTGCCGGTCATGGTGCCTGGGTCATTGCTGTCAGTCGGTCCGGTCTCGACCAGCTTGCGCGCATTGCTCAGCGTCTGCTGGGCAATCTCGGGTTGGCTGCTGTGCACCGCCAGCCAAAGCACCACCAGTTGCAGCCGGATGCGCTGGTCGATCAGTTTCCTAGGCAGCAGCGCGAGCAGCTGGCGCACGTAGAGAAGCTGGCACTGGGCGATGAGGTCGAGCGCGTTGTTTTCGACGAATACCGCCGCGCGTGCCTGGTCGCCGGCGGCCAGCGCGTACCCGATCGCCTCGGTCAGCATCTTGCGTTCGCCGAACCATTCGGCGGCCGCCAGATGCAGCGGCGCGATCATCTCCGGTTCGCGCCGTTCCATTTCGCGGCTGAGGAAATCGCGGAACAGATGATGGTAGCGGAACCAGCGTCGCTCTTCATCGAGCGGCACCAGGAACAGGTTGCGCGTCTCGATCTCGGTAATCGCCGCCTCGGCATCCGCCGCGCGCATCACCGCCCGGCAGGCTTCGGCGCTGAAGCGTTCGAAGATCGAACTGTAGAGCAGGAATTTTGCGATTGCCGGCGGCAGCTCCAGAAACACTTCGCCCATCAGGAAGTCGGCGACGTTGCGGTTGGCGCCGGTAAAATTGCCGATGAAGGTTTCGGGTGCGTGTGCGGCACTCAGCGAGAGCGAGGCGAGCTGCAGGCCGGCGGCCCATCCTTCGGTACGCGAGCACAAGGTCTCCACTGTGCCGCTGCTGACGCTCAGGCCCAGCTTCTCGTTGAAGAAAGCCTCGGCCTCGGACGAGGCGAAACGCAGATCGTCGGGGCCGATTTCGAAGATGTCGCCCAGCACCCTGAGCTTGCCGAGTTGCAGATCGGGCAGGCTGCGCGAGCCGATGACGAAGGCGACGTTTGCCGGCGCCTGCCGGGTCAGGCGCTCCATGAACCGCTTCACCGCCGTCGCCTCGACAGCGTGGTAGTCGTCGAAGAACAGCGTGATGTCAGCTTCGCGCGCTGCAAGGCCCGTGACCAGTGCCGCGAGCATGACATCGAGCTGGGGGATCGGGCTGGACTGGAAGGCAAGGTCGAGTTCCGCTGGGCTCTGGACGAGATGGCGGAGCGCGCCCACCAGATGCGACAGGAAGGCGCCCTCGTCATTGTCGGTTGCCTCGCAGGATAGCCATGCGGTCAGCCGACCGTGGCGCGCGACCTCCGTGGCCCATTGCGCCATTGTCGTCGATTTGCCGAAGCCGGCGGGCGCGGCGAACAGCACGATCCGCGTGTCGATGTGGCGCTCCAGCGTCGACAGGATGGTCTCGCGGCGCACCCATCGGCGATGGTGCGGCGACGCTTGGCTGACGGATTGCGGAGCTGTTCTCATCTAGGTCCGTGCAACCTGCCGCTTTTCCGCGAAAGCGCGGCTCCCTTGCCATTGCTCCACTCCGTTTCGATCAGCGGAATCTGCGGTGCGGCATCGCGCGGCAAGGTTCCCTTGATCCGGGGATCGTCGATGATCTCAAATCCGGTCGCGAAGGGGACGAACCCGCAGGCACTGTAGAACCCGATGACACTGTGATGATCGAAGCTGCTTGTATGCAGCCAGATGCGGCTCGGGTTGAGACGCCATGCGAGGTCCAGTGCCCCGGCCATCAGCCGTTTGCCGAAACCCCTGCCGGTCAGGGACGGGAACAGGCCAAAATAGGTGATCTCGATCTCGCTGCTGTCGGCGACGAAGAATTCGACCATACCGAGATGCGCGCCGGTCTCGTCATGGCCGTAGTAGAGATGCTGGCGCGGGTCGGCGAAATGCTCGGTGATTTCGGCATCGGACATTTCGGAAACACGGTCCCAAAGCCAGGGCGCGCCGATCTCTAGGAAAATCGCCCGGTAGGAAGCGCAGTCGGGGGGCGTGATCCGTGTCATGGCCAAGGGGTGCGCGAGATCGGGCTGCGGCGAGCGCGCCTCCATCCACGTCACCGCATTGGCAAGCTTGCCCGCCGGCAGGCGATGGTAGCCAATGGCGAGATCGGTGATTTCGGCCGGCATCGTGTCTTCGGTGATCAACGCATTCCTCGTCATGTCTTCCAGAGATAGCAGTATCGGCTTGCTGCATCCGATGCCAACTCCCCAGACCATGGCAGCATTGAACGGCAAGTCCTGGACTGAAAGTTTGGCGCGTATGCCTCTTGCATTTCACAGAAATGGCATATGAGATATGATACACCATTCAGATGAAAGTGAAACATAATGCCTGAGCGGATTGCGGACGAGGCCATTCTCAGCGCGGTCGATGGCGGCTTCGCGCGGCAGGTAGCGTTTCTGCAAGACCTCGTGCGTTTTCCTTCGCAGCGTGGTGAGGAACATGCCGCACAATCGTTCATGGCGGCTGCCTTTGAGGCTGACGGCTATGCCGTCGACATGTGGCGCGTCGATGTCGATGCGATTCGCGACCTGCCGGGTTTTTCACCCGTGGCAGTTTCTTATGACGACGCCTTCAATGTCGTTGCCACGCATACGCCGCGAAACGCGACCGGCCGCTCGCTGATCCTCAACGGCCATATCGATGTCGTGCCGACAGGGCCACTCGACCGCTGGGTGCGCGATCCCTACGATCCGGTGATCGAGGACGGCTGGATGCATGGCCGCGGCGCCGGCGACATGAAGGCCGGCCTGTCCGCCTGCCTCTATGCGCTGGCCGCATTGCGCAGCCTTGGCTATCAGCCGGCCGCGAACTTGTATCTCCAGTCGGTGGTCGAGGAAGAATGCACCGGCAATGGCGCGCTTGCCTGTCTGCAGCGCGGCTACCGCGCCGACGCCGCCTTCATTCCCGAACCGCTGGAGCCGAGGCTGATGCGGGCGCAGGTCGGGCCGATCTGGTTCCGGGTCGAGGTCGACGGCGATCCCCAGCATGCGTCGGGTGCATTTTCTGCCGGGGCCAATGCCATCGAAAAGGCATTTGTCATCATCCAGGCGCTGAAGCAGCTCGAAATCGTCTGGAACGCGCGCAAGGTCGACGACAAGCATTTCCATGATCACCCGCACCCGATCCGCTTCAATCTCGGCAAGATCGAAGGGGGCGAATGGACATCGAGCGTTCCGGCGCGCTGTGTCTTCGAGATGCGCGTCGCCACCTATCCCGGCCAGAGGCTCGAAGACGCCAGGGCCGAGCTTGAGGCCTGTATCGCCGAAGCGGCGCGTGCCGATCCGTTCCTGGCCAATCGCCCACCGATGATGACCTACAACGGCTTCATGGCCGAGGGCTATGTGCTGGAAGGCGCCGACGAGATGGAAGCGGTGCTGCGCCGCAGCCACACCGCCGTGTGGGGCGAGCCGCTGACGGAGCACGTCACCTCGGCGACCACTGATGCGCGCTTCTTCGGCCTCTATGCTGAAACGCCGGCGATCGTCTACGGCCCGATCTGCCGCATGCCGCACGGCTATGACGAGGCCGTCGATCTCGACTCGGTGCGCAAGGTCACCCAGACGATCGCGCTGTTCATCGCCGACTGGTGCGGCCTCGAACCTATCGAGGCCAAGCCATGAATGCAGCCGTCCCCGATGCTTTCGGCGAAACGCTCGCCGAGGACGCGCCCCATGTCTCGACGACCGACGCGCTTGCCATCGTGCGCCGGCACTACGGGCTGACCGGCACCGCGCGTCCATTGCCTGGCGAACGCGACCATAACTTCCACATCCAGACCGACGGCGAGGGCGAGTTCGTCCTCAAGGTTTCCCATCCGGCGGAAGAGGCCGGCTTCACCGACTTCCAGAACAAGGCGCTCGACCACATCCTTGCAGTCGACCCCACCTTGCCGGTTCCCTCGGTGCGCAAAAGCCTTGAGGGCGAAGCGCAATTTACGGCCAGTGTTGGTGGATCGGCACCGCGCATCGTCCGGCTGGTGACTTATCTGCCCGGTCAGCTGCTGTCGCGCTCGCCGACTTCCGATGCGCAGGATCGCAATCTCGGGATCTTCCTCGCCCGCCTTGGCCGGGCGCTGCGCGGTTTCTTCCACCCGGCCGCCGGCAGCGACCTGCTCTGGGATATCCGCAAGGTCGCCAAGATACGACCGATGACGGTGCACATCACTGATCCGGGCCGGAGGGCGATGGTCGAGCGCGCGATCGACTCCTTCGAGCAGCATGCGGCGCCAATCATTCCGACCCTGCGCGCCCAGATCGTCCACAACGACATGAACTCCTACAATGTGGTGATGGACGCGTCGCGGCCGGAGGTCGTCAGCGGCATCCTCGATTTCGGCGACATGATCCATTCGCCGCTGATCTGCGACCTCGCCATCGGCGCCGTCTATCGCTGGCCGGCGCAAGGCCATCCGTTGGCGTCGGCCGCGCGCTTCGTCGCCGGCTATCAATCGGTTCAGCTGCTGGAGGAGGAAGAGATCGGCATTCTCTTCGATCTGATCCGTGCCCGGCTTGCGCTCATCGTCAACATCGCCAGTTGGCAGGCCGAGCGCTTCCCGGCCAAGCGCGACTATGTGCTGCGCCTCGCCACCGAGGTCTGGGCCTCGCTCGAAAAGCTGGATGGTCTGTCATCCACCGATGCCCGCCGCTATTTTCTCGACCATTCCAATCCGGAGTAAATGCTCGTGTCCCAGTCCTCGCCATATCCTTCAAATGCCGACGCGGCTGCATCGGAGCGCGCGCTGCTTGAACGCCGCGCCAGGCTGCTTGGGCCGACCTATCGCGCCTTCTACCGCAACCCTATTCATCTGGTGCGCGGCAGCGGTGTGTGGCTCTACGATGCCCAGGGCCGTAAATTCCTCGACGCCTATAACAACGTCGCCTCGGTCGGCCACTGCCACCCGCGCGTTGTCGAGGCGCTGTCCGGACAGGCCGCCACGCTCAACACCCACACGCGCTATCTCAGCGAGATCATCCTCGATTACGCGGAAAAACTGCTCGGCACCGTTCCGGCCCATCTTGGCCACGCCATGTTCACCTGCACCGGAAGCGAGGCCAACGACCTCGCCATCCGCATCGCCCAGCATTCCAGCGGCGGCACCGGCGTGATCATCACCGACTTCGCTTATCACGGCGCCACCATCGCGACGGCGCAACTGTCGCCGGCGGCGGTCGGAGCAAAGGGCGTGCGCGCGCAGCACCGCACCGTGTCGGCGCCGGACACGTTCCGCGACCATGGCCGGGCCGCGAATGTTTTCGCAAAAAATGTCGCCGCCGCCATCGAGGACATGCGCGTAAAAGATATCAAGCCGGCCGCACTCCTTCTCGACTCGGCCTTTTCCAGCGACGGCATCTTCTTTCCCGATGCGGCGGTGATGCGCGAGGCGGTGGATCACGTCAGAAAGGCCGGCGGCATCGTCATCGCCGATGAGGTCCAGTCCGGCTTCGGCCGGCTTGGCCAAGGCATGTGGGGTTTCGCCAATTATGGCATCGAGCCCGACATCGTCACGATGGGCAAGCCGATCGGCGATGGACACCCGATGGGCGCCGTGCTCGTGCGGCCGCAGCTAGTCGCTTCGTTCGGCTCGAACACCGGTTATTTCAACACTTTCGGCGGCAATCCGGTTGCTGCCGCCGTCGGTCTCGCCGTGCTGGCGGTGATCGAGGGCGAGGGGCTGATCGAGAATGCGCGCAATGTCGGCGCGTATACGAGTGAACTGCTGCGCACCCTGCAGAGCCGGCATGGCGCGGTCGCCGATATCAGGCATAACGGCCTCTATTTCGGTGTCGAGCTGACGGCGGACGGTGACGAGGCGCTGGCCGCCACCAAGACATCGGCGGTCGTCGAAGCCATGCGCGAGGACGGCGTGCTGATCTCGTCCTGCGGTCCGCGCGGCAATGTGCTGAAGATGAGGCCGCCACTGCCGTTTGCCAGGGACAATGCCGAGCAACTGGCCGAGACGCTCGATCGCGCGCTGTCGAACTGGTGATCGGGCCGAACGCATGCTGAAGCTCGAACATCAAACCCTGAATGACCGCGCCTATGGCGCGCTCAAGCAGGAGTTGATTTCAGGCGGCTTCAGCCCGGGGCAGACGCTGGTCATCCGCAAGCTCGCCGAAACGTTCGGCATCTCGACGACGCCAATCCGCGAGGCGCTGCAGCGGCTTGTCGCCGAGCGACTGCTCGAGATGCAGAACAACCGCTCGGTCATCGTGCCGTTGCTGTCCGCGCCCGCCTTCGAGGAACTGACGCGCATCCGTATCGCCGTCGAGGGACTGGCGGGCGAGATGGCGGCGACCAGGATGAGCGAAAGCGGACTGGCTGACATACAGGCGACGCTCGCCGGCATGCAGCGTGCCATCGAGGCCGGCGACGCCAGGGCCTATCTCTCGTTGAACGAGGCGTTCCACTTCGCCATCTACCAGCATGCCGGCGCGCCGATCCTGCTCAACATGATCCGCGACCTCTGGGGGCGGGTTGGGCCTTATCTCAAGCTGCTGATGCAGGCCGATCGCTACATCCCGCAGTCCAACGACGCGCATCGCAAGATCGTCGCCGCGCTGGAGCGGCGCAGCGGTCCCACTGTGCGGACTTTCATAGAAGAGGACATCGCCGTGGCGGCCGCCGTATTATCTGCAAACCTTGACGCTGCCAGGTAGCCGTCGGCCTAGCTCGTCCCGTCCAGCCGGTCGCGCAGCATGCTCCAGCCGAGCAGCATGTTGGGCGCATGCCGCAGCAAGGCATGGAACGGGATAGGCGCCGGTGGCGCGAAGGGCAGCGGCAGGTCGCGGGCCTCGGTTCCGGCCCAGTCGGCCAGCACCTTGCCCATCGCTGTGGTCATGGCGATGCCGCGGCCGTTGCAGGCGCGTCCGGCGATCAGGCCCGGACCGAGGTCGATCAGGTGCGGCAGGAAATCCGGTTCGACCGCCGCCATTCCCGACCAGCTGTAGGCAAGCGGCGGGAGATCGGGCAGACCGAGATGCCGGCCAAGCCTTCGCCAGATCGTCTGCGGTACGCGCGTATCCGCACCGGCGCCAAGGATATGCATGCCGCCGCTGATCAGCCGGTTTTCGGCGTCGAAGCGGAATGTGAACAGATTGCGCCTGGTGTCGCCGACACCTTGCCCACCGGGTAACAGGCGCGCGCGGATTTCGGGCGGCAGCGGCGCCGTGGCGATTTGGAAAACCTTGAGCGGGAAATAGGTTCGCTGCAATGACGGGTTGAGGGACCAGCCATAGGCGTTGGTGGCGATCAGCACCTTTGCGGCGCGTACCGATCCCACCGGCGTTTTCAGCACCCAGCCATCGGCTATGCGATCAACCGAGGTGACGCGCGTCTGCTCGAAGATCTTCGCGCCGGCCTTCTCCGCCGCATCGGCGAGCCCGCGCGCATAGGCGACCGGATTGAGCACGCCGCCGCAACGATCCATCCAGCCACCGACATAACCTGGCACTCCCGTCAGGGCTTCGACATCCTGCCGATCCAATGTGACAGCCGGCCGGCCACGCTGTGCCCATTGCCCGGCACGTGACTTGACCTTCTCGAAGGCGGCAGGCGAATGCGCTGGCTGGATCCATCCGTTCTGCACGGCGTCGCAGTCGATGCCGTGCTGCCGGATCAGGCGGAAGACCAGGTCGGCGCTGCCGGCGGCGAAATCGATCAGCCTTTCGCCGCGCGACGGTCCGAGATGGGCCAGTATGTCGGCCGGGTCCATCTTGGCGAAGTTCGGCACGACAAATCCCGCATTCCTGCCGGTCGCGCCCCAGGCGATGAATTCGGCTTCGAGAACGGCGACGGAAAGGCCTTTCCCGGCGGCGTGCAGCGCGGTTGAAAGGCCGGAAAAGCCGCCGCCGACAATGGCCAGGTCGACATTGAGCCCACCTTGCAGCGCCGGCCGCTCGCGGCGGCTACCGCTGACGGCATGCCAGAGCGAAGCGCCTTGTGCCTCCTGCCGGATCACGGCATTCATGAGCCGGAACTGCTCTCGCCCGCAGCGATCTTCGCCCGCTTGCTGAAGCGGCGCCGCCGCGGCCTGTCGCCGAACAGGCCGTTCGGCCGGATCAGCAGGATGACGCAGAGCATGACGCCGATGGCGGCGATCTGCAGCGCGGCGGCGCGAGCCTGCTGTTCCGGCGGGAACAGGATGCTGGTCAGCGTGCCCGATCCGGCCCATATCGCCCACACCAGGATGCTGCCGATGACGGCGCCAAGATTACTGCCCGAGCCGCCGACGATCAGCATCACCCAGACCTGGAAGGTCAGGATCGGCAGGTAATTGTCCGGCGCGATGAAGCCGGTGAAGTGCGCCTGCAGCGCGCCGGCCAGCGCCATGATGGCGCCGCCGACGGCAAAGGCCTGGACGCGGTAGAAACGCGCGCTCTTGCCAAGCGAGATCGCCGCCCGCTCATCCTCGCGCAACGCCTTCAAAACCCGCCCCCATGGGCTGCGCGACAGGTGCTCCAAAGCGAGATAGGCGATCAGCGTCACCACCGATACGACCGCGAGGTTGGACAGGTTGAACAGCAGCGGCGTCTCGGCAAGGCTGCCGAAGGGGCGCGGGATGAAACCGATGCCGAACGGGCCGCCGGTCAGCTTCTGCGCGTTGAGCGCGACCAGTTGCACCACCACGGCGACGCCGAAGGTGGTGATCGCAAGATAGTCGGATCTCAGCCGCAGCGTCGCCATGCCGGTAAGCGCCGCGGCGATGCCGCCGACAACCATGGCGCCGAGCCAGCCGACAAGGATCGGCAGGCCGAAGCCGCCCAGCCGCGCGGCATCGTCCGGTGTGGTCAGCAGCGCCGATGTATAGGCGCCGATGGCGACGAAGCCGGCGAGGCCGACATTGAACAGGCCGGTCAGCCCCCATTGCAGATTGAGCCCCAGCGTGACCAGCGAAAAGATCAGCGCGGTGGTCAGGAAGAAGGCGCCGTAGCCGAGCAGGTCCATCAGCGTTCCCTCACACCAAACAGGCCGATCGGCCGGACGAACAGCACCGCCATCAGGATGATGAAGGAGACCGCGGCGCGCCACTCGGCTCCTATCAGCTGCACTGCACCGGCTTCGGCGAGCCCGATGATCAAGCCACCGAGCACCGCGCCGGGGATGCTGCCGATCCCGCCGAGAATGGCGGCAGCGAACATCGGCAGCAGCATGTCGAAGCCCATGAACGGGCGGATCTGCACCAGGATGCCGATCATCACGCCGGCCACGCAGGCGAGCGCCCCGCCGATGACCCAGGTGACGCGCACCACGCCGGCGACGTCGATGCCGACGATGCGGGCCAATGCTGCGTTCTGGCTCAAGGCCTGCATCGAGCGGCCGGTTTGCGTGCGCGTCATCAACAGATGCACGCCGAGCACCAGCACCGCGGTCAGTAGCAGCAGGGCGATCTGGTCGGGCGTGATGCGGATGCCGAAGCCGACCGGCATGGCGATCTGGATTGCCCGGCTGAAATAGGTCGGCCGCGAGGTGAAAGTGAATTCGAGCAAGCTTCTCAGCGCCATCGAGGCGCCGAAGCTCGCCATCACCACGATGATCGCCTGGCCTTGCGAGCGAAGCCGCGAAAACAGCACCTTGTCGAGCAGCAGCGCCAAGAGCGCGGTGAAGGCCATGCCGATAGCGAGCGCAACAATGAGCGGCCAGCCGAAGGACAACGGTGCGATCGGCGCCACCTTGCCGACTGTCGCGCCGATGGCGCTGACGACGGCCAGCGTCGCATAGGTTCCCCAGGCCATGAAGTCGCCATGGGCAAAGTTCGAGAAGCGCAGGATCGAATAGGTGAGCGTCACGCCGATGGCGCCGAGGCCGATCATCGAACCCGTCAGCAATCCGTCGACGACAAATTGCAGGCTCATGCCGCACCTCCCGTGTCGGCCTTACGGGGGCGCTGGCCAAGATAGAGTTCGGCGACCACCGGATCGTTCCATAGTTCGGAGGCGATGCCCTCGTGCCGGTCCTTGCCTTCGACCAGCACATAGGCGCGGTCGCCGATGGCGAGTGCCGCCTTGGCATTCTGCTCGACCAAAAGGATGGTGACGCCGGACTTGCGGATGCCGGCCAGCATCTCGAACACCATCGAGACGAATTTCGGCGACAGGCCGGCCGACGGCTCGTCCAGAACCAGCACTTTGGGGTGGACGATCAGCGCGCGCGCGACGGCCAGCATCTGCCGCTGCCCGCCCGACAAATTGCCGGCGGCGGTGCGACGCTGGCGCACGAGATCGGGGAAGGCCGAATACATCTCCTCGATGCGGCCAGGGATCTCGCGCCGTTCGAGGATGCCGCAGGCGACTTTGAGATTGTCCTCGACCGACATCAGCGGAAAGATGTTTTCGGTCTGCGGCACGAAGGCAAGCCCGAGCCGAACCATGGTGTGGGCAGGCGCGGCCGTGATGTCCTTGCCGTCCAGAAACACCGTGCCGCCGGTGATCGGGACGAGGCCGGCGATTGCCTTGATGAAGCTTGACTTGCCGGCGCCGTTGGGGCCAAGGACGACGACGATCTCACTCTTTTTGACGGTGATCGAGGCGCCGCGCACGATCGGCACGCCGGGCTCGTAACCGGCTTCGAGGTCACGGACATTGAGGACGGTTTCGCTCATACCACGCCTCCGAGATAGGCCTCGATGACGCGCGGGTCGCGGGCGACTTCTTCCGCCGTGCCTTCGCTGAGCAACTGGCCGCTCGCCATGACCAGGACGCGATGGCAAAGCCGCGTCACCATGTCGATGTTGTGCTCGATCAGCAGGAAGGTGATGCCGCGCGCGTTGATGTCGCGGATGCGGTCGATGATGACTTCGAGCAGCGTCGCGTTGACCCCCGCCGCCGGTTCGTCGAGCAGGATGATCGCCGGGTGGGCCATCATAACGCGGGCGAGTTCGAGCAGCTTGCGCTGACCGCCCGAAAGCACACGCGCCGGCTCATGCGCGAGATGGGTGAGGGTGACCAGTTCCAGCAGTTCGAGCGCCTTTGCCCTGGCCGCTCTCTCCTGCGCGGCGACGCGCCATGGCGTCACGAAATTGGCAAGCAGCTTTTCACCGGCCTGGCCCTGTGCCGCCAGCATGATGTTTTCGATCAGCGTCAAATTGGGCAGTGGGCGCGGTATCTGAAACGTGCGGCCAAGGCCACGGCCGATGCGCAGATGTGCCGCTTCGCCCGAGACAGGCGTGCCGTTGACAAGGATTTCGCCGCTGGTCGGCAGGATGCTGCCGGCGAGCAGGTCGAACATCGTCGTCTTGCCGGCGCCGTTGGGGCCAATCAGGCCGAGGATTTCTCCCGCTTTGACGTCAAACGAGACGTCGTTGACGGCGACAAGGCCGCCGAACCGCCTGACGACGTTCCTTGCCGTCAGAACCGGCGCGCGGGTTTCCGCCCCGTGCCTTTCCGCTGCCTCGCTCATCAAACCCTCTGGCCGAAGACGATCATTGCCGTCTCCTGATTATTGATTTGTGATCACACTTGCTTTGATCACGCTATTCGGCTTTAATTTCATCCGCAAGCCGAAAACCGGCCAAGAGCGGAATTCCATGCAAAAGGCTGCCATCGAAAAGAACAACGAGGCGATCGCTGCCCAGCTTGCGCCGGTCGGCCGCGAAACGGTGCAGGACCGCGTCTACTCCGAACTGCGCCGCGCCTTGATCGGCGGCCTGTTCGAGCCAAGCCAGGTACTGACCATCCGGGGCTTGGCTGACGCCTTGGTCACCTCGACCATGCCGGTGCGCGAGGCGCTCGGCCGGCTGATCACGGAAAAGGCGCTGGAGGCGTTGCCCAACCGTTCGGTGCGCGTGCCGCCGATCACGCTGGAACGCCTCGACGATCTCCTGCGTGCCCGCATCCTGATCGAAGGCGAGGCGATCGCGCTGGCGGCCGCCCGCATGGGCCCGCGCCAGATCGCCACCATCGAAACCATTCTCGGCGAATGGGACGAGATGCGGGCGCTGAAACACAAGAAGGACGTCGATCGCGAAGTGACGCTCAACCAGAGCTTTCATTTCGAGATCTACCGCTCCTGCGGCTCGGCCGTGCTGATCCCGATGATCGAGAGCCTGTGGCTGCAATCGGGCCCCTGCATTCGCGTCGCCATCTACGCCTTCTCGGAAGCCGGCGAGGTCGACACCGCCCAGTATCACCGCCGCATCGTCACTGCGCTGGCCACGCAGGATGCGCAGTCGGCGCGCGAGTCGCTGGTCGCCGACATCAGCCGCCCCTTCACCTTCCTGCGTAGCAAGCTGCAAGCTGCCGCCGCGAAAGACCAGACATGACCGCCATCAGGATCACCGAGCCACGTTCGAAGCTTTCCGTCACCGCATTGTTGCTGTCCGAGAAGGCGCCGGAAAACGCTGCCTTCCTCTTGGCCTATCTCGGCACGCCACGCGTCGTTCCGGGTATCCATGCGATGTGGACAGGGCCTGAGATTTCCTGTCCAGTTCCCGCCGCCGCCCTCGAGGGCCAGGCCTATGCAAAACCGTTGCCGGCCGAGAACGCGACGCTGACGCCGCAGCCGGGCGACATCGTCCTGTCCTATGTGCCGCCACGCATGTGGGGCGGCAATCCCAATGCGATCTTCGACATCGGCCTCTACTACGGGCAGGGGGCGCGGCTGTTGTTCCCGATCGGCTGGCTGGCCGGCAGCGTGGTGGCGCAGGTGCGTGCCGGGGAGCGCGATCAGTTCGCCGCCGCTTGCGGCGTCATCCGGCGCAACGGCGCCTGCGATGTCACCTTCAGCCTGGTGGAGGCCTGAACTGACCGACGACAGTTTCGAACTCTTCGATCTTCGCGTCGAGGCGGTCATCCCCGAGGGAAAACCGATCTATTGCGGCGCCAGGGCCGGCGACTATTTCGAGCTCAAGGGCGAGATGCTTTCGATGCCGGCAGGGCAGGGGTTTTCGATCTATTCGCTCGCCGCCGTCTTGCCGCTGCTGGCGGCCAAGCAGCGCCCTACCGACAGGAACGACTGGATGACATCGGACGCCGAGATCGCTTGTCCCGATCCCAATTGCGCCAGCCGGCTGCGGATCGTCAGGGTGGCCAAGCGACGGTTCAGCCACGCCGAGACCACAGCGGTGCCGCTGCCGAAGGAGGATGACCTGACATGACCGCCAAGACCTTCGACCTCGGCCCCGGCTACACTATCTCTCGCGTCATTCGCGGCGGCTGGCAGCTGGCCGGCGGCCACGGCGCCATCGACCGCAGCCAAGCGGTGGCCGATCTGATCGCCACTTTCGATGCCGGCATCTGGACCTATGATTGCGCCGACATCTACACCGGCGTCGAGGAACTCATCGGTGCCGCGCGCCTGCGGCTGGCCAGCGAGCGCGGCCTCGACGTTGCCGCCAGGATGAAGGTGCACACCAAGCTGGTGCCCGACCTCGAACGGCTGGCCAGCATCAGCCGCGACTACATCAGGGGCATCGTTGATCAGTCGCTGCGGCGGCTGAAGACCGAACGGCTCGATCTCGTGCAGTTCCATTGGTGGGACTATGAACAGCCGCGCTATGTCGATGCCATGGGCTGGCTCAACGAGCTTCGGCTGGAAGGCAAGGTGCGCAATCTCGGCACCACCAACTTCGACACGCCTAGGCTCACCGAAATCCTCGCTACCGGCATCACGCTGGTCAGCCAGCAACTGCAATATTCGGTACTCGACCAACGGCCGGGCAACAGCCTGGCGGCGCTGGCAAAACAGAACGGCGTCAGCTTCCTCTGTTACGGCTCGGTTGCCGGCGGTTTCCTCAGCGACAAATGGCTAGGTGCGGCCGAACCCGCCAAGCCGCTCGAAAACCGCTCGCTGGTCAAATACAAGCTGATCATCGATGATTTCGGCGGCTGGGATCTGTTCCAGCAGCTGCTTCAGGCGCTGAAGGCGGTTGGCGACCGTCATGGCGTCGACATCGCCACCATCGCCAGCGCCTGGGTGCTCGAACAGCCGCAAGTGGCGGCCGTCATCGTCGGCGCCCGCAATCAGGCGCATGCGCTGGCCAATGCGAAAATAATGGACGTTGCACTCGACGCCGAGGACCGGGCGCGGATTGCTGCCGTCATCGCGCAAGGCACCGGCCTCGAAGGCGATGTCTACACGCTGGAGCGCGACCGCCATGGCCGCCATGGCTCGATCATGCATTACAACCTCAATGCGGGGAAGAAATGAGCGGCGAACCCTCCCTGTTTTCACGCGCCAGCGCCGAAATCATCGACCTGCATCGCTTCTTCGTCGACTGGTTCGTCGCCGCACGCGCCAATACGGTGGACTTCGGCCGCTTCGAACGCGCCATGGGCAAAGACCTCAGCATGGTCGCGCCGGACGGGCAGGTCCTCGATCGCGAAGCGGTCGTCGACCATGTCCGCTCAAGCCGCGCCTCTTGCGACGACGGTTTTGCCATTTCGATCGAGGACATCCGGCCCGGCTGGCAGGACGCCGATACCATCGTCGTCCTTTATGTCGAAGCGCAGCTGCGCGCAGGCAAGCACAGCCGCCGCCAGTCGAGCGCCGTCTTCACCACCAGTTCATCGGCGCCCAACGGCGTCGAATGGCGACATCTGCATGAGACCTGGCTGCAGGTGCCGGAACGCTGAACAGGCTCCAGAATTCAAATACAGTCGAGTAACGAAAGGGGAACAACAATGACAAAGACGATACTCCAACTCACCACCGCGCTCGCCCTCGTCACGATGGCGGGTGCCGCGCAGGCAGCCGATTGCAAGATCACCGTCGGCCTCGTCATGGAACTGACCGGCCAGGCCGGCGAATACGGTCAGGCCGGGGCCAAGTCGGTCGAGATGGCCTTCCGCGACATCAACGGAGCCGGCGGTGTGCGCGGCTGCGATCTCGTCACCGACACGCGCGACAGCCAGAGCCAGGGCAACATCGCCGTCGACGCCGCCACCCAGTTGGTTCAGGTCAAGAAGGTGCCGGTCATCATCGGTGGCATCATCTCTTCGGTGTCGATCCCGATCCTGACCTCGGTCACGGCACCCGCCAAGATCGTCCAGGTCTCGCCGGCTTCGTCCTCGCCGACGCTGACCGCGCTCGGCCGCGACGGCAAGACCAACGGCATCTTCTTCCGCACCATCACCTCGGATGCGCTGCAGGGCGTTGCCGCCGCCAAATACGCAATCGACAAGGGTTTCAAGAAGCTATCGATCATCCACGTCAACAACGATTTCGGCGTCAACATGGTGGCCGAATTCTCGCGTGCCTACAAAGCGCTCGGCGGCACCATTGTCTCCGACACGCCTTACAATGAAAAGCAGTCGAGCTATGCCTCGGAAGTCACGGCGGCGATGGCTGGCGAGCCCGACGGCCTCTATCTCGTCAGCACGCCGGTCGACGGCGCTACGGTCGCCCGTACCTGGATCTCGCAGGGCGGCGTGCAGAAATTCCTGCTCAATGACGGCATGAACAGCCCGGATTTCATCGAATCCGTCGGCGCCGATTATCTGAAGGAAGCCTACGGCACGTCGTCGGGCACCAGCCCGACGGCCTCGACGGAGTACTTCACCAAGAACTACAAGGAATTCTCCGGCATCGAACCGACCAATCCGGCGGCCGACCGTTCCTATGACGCCGGCGCGATTGTTGGCCTCGCCATTGCCATTGCCGGTTCGGAGGATCCGGCCAAGATCAAGGACGCGATTTACAAGGCGGTCGATCCGGCCGGCACGCCGATCTTTGCCGGCAAGGAAGAGTTCGCCAAGGCGCTCGGCCTGATCAAGGACGGCAAGCCGATCCGCTATGAAGGCGTCATCGGCCCGGTCGCCTTCGACAAATATGGCGACATCACAGGCCCGTTCCGGCTGTGGAAGATCGTCGACGGCAAGGTGGCGACCGACGGCGAAATGACCACCGACGATGTCAACGCCTTGCAAGCCAAGCTTCAGTAGGCGTCATTCTGTTTTGTCCGGCATCGATTGCGTCAGCGTCGATGCCGGACCAAGACTATGGCTGCTTCGTTGCGGCTCTTTTGCCCGGCACTCAAGTCCGTTCCGTTGCGAGCTGTCTGGGGATGAGAAAGCGGGCGGCAAGCACGCAGAGCAGCACGGTGAACATCAGGATCAGCGCCACCAGCGCATTGATGTCGGGTGAGAAGCCAAGCCGCATCATCGCCCACAACCTGACCGGCAGCGTGCTTTGCGTGCCGGTGACCAGGATGGTGATCATGGTCTCGTCGAACGACAGGGCGAAGGCCAGGATGGCGCCGCCGACCATGGCGCTCGACAGGTTCGGCAGGATGATGCGCCAAAAGGTCTGCCAGCCCGTGGCACCGAGATCGTAGGACGCTTCGACCAGCGTGCGGCTCATCGACTGCAGCCGCATCAGCACCGTGCGGTAGACGATCGCCAGCACGAAAACCGTATGGCCGATGACGACCGTCAGCAGCGAGCGTTCGAGACCGATTTCGCGAAAGAAGATCAGCAGCGCCAGGCCGCTGATGATCGGAGGCATCAGGAACGGCAGGAAGATGATGAACTGCAGCAGCGAGCGTCCGGAGCGGCGCCCATGATAATAGAGCGCCAGCAGCGTTCCGCTGACCACCGACAGGATGACGGTGCAGACGCCGACGATCAGCGTGGTGCGCAAGGCGACCAGTATGTCGTGGTTTTCAGCCAGCGCCACATAGGTCGACAGGGTCGGCGCCGACCAGTCGACGGAGCCATGCGAAATGGTGAAGAACGACGACACGATCGGCACGAACAGCGGGCTGTAGAGCAGCACCGCAACCAGTGTCGTGATCGCGGCCAGAAAGATCGTGGACAGTCGGGGCAGGGCGCTCATACCGAAGTCCCCCGGTTGCGGCCAAAGCGTTCGCCGACGAGGATTGCGGCGATCACCACGACGGCCAGCGCCACCGACAGCGCCGCGCCGAACGGCCAGTTATAGGCCGTGCCGAACTGGCTGTAGAGGATGCGGCCGAAGGTGAAGCCGCTGATGCCGCCGACCATTTGCGGCGTCAGGAAATCGCCGATCGCCAGCACGAAGACGAAGCTCGCCGCCGAAGCGACGCCGGGCAGGCTGAGCGGCAAGGTGATGCGCAGGAAGGTCTGCAAGCTGCTGGCCCCCAGATCGTCCGAGGCACGCAGCAGCACCTGCGGAATCCGCTCCAGCGACAGGAAGATCGGCAGGATGGCGAAGGGAATCAAAAGTAGCGTCAGCGTCAGCAGGATGGCGTTCATGTTGAACACGAAAAGCGTCGACGGTTCCTGCAGGATGCCGAGCGCCACCAGCGCCTTGTTGAGGAAGCCGTTGAGGCCGAGGATGCTGCGGATCGCATAGATCTTGATGACGTAGCTCATCAGCAGCGGCACCAGCAGCAGCATCAGCAAGGCATAGCGCCAACGGCCTTTCAGCGTCGTCAGGAAGTAGGCGGCGGGATAGGCAAGTAGGATGCAGATGATGGCCACCGACACGCACAGCACGATGGTGTTCCAGAACACCGGCAGAAAGACCGGATCGGTGAAGAACCTGATATAGTTGCCCAGGGACAACCCGTAGACGATGGTGCCCTGGTCGACACTGAAGAAGCTGTAGCCGAGGAAGATCGCCAGCGGCACCAGGACGAAGACAACCGGCAAGGCAAACGCCAGCACCGTGACCAGCAGCGACAGTCGTCTTTCCGCAGTGAGTGTCGAGCCGGCTTCGCTCATGCCAGCACCAGATGGCCTTCATGCGGCGCAAACGAAAGCGATACAGCCTCGCCGGATTTGAGCGCGCTGCCGTCGATGCGGCTCGGCACGCGCAGCCGCAAGCGTTGCGCAGCATTGTCTGGGCCTGCCGCGATGGTGGCGACGCTCGATGAGCCGGCAAAGGCCATGTCGGAGATCGTGCCGGAAAAACGGTTGTCGGTGTCCTTTGCGTCTGCAAGATGCAAGGCCTCGGGACGGAATGCGGCGTAGGCGCTGGCGCCGTCCGCTGCAGCCTTCAAATGCGGCTGGTCACTGATCGAGCAGACCAGGCGGCCGAGCGCCGTCTCGATCGATCGCAGCTCGCCCTGCACCGGCCCAAGTTTTCCGGACATCAGATTGTTCTCGCCGAAGAAGCGCGCGACGAACTCGCAATTCGGCCTGTAGTAAAGGTCGTGCGGCGTGCCGTGCTGGCGGATATGGCCGGCCTCCATGACGCAGATCCGATCGGCCATGCCGATGGCTTCTTCCTGGTCATGGGTGACGAACACGAAGGTGGTCTTGATTTCGCGCTGGATGGACTTCAGGAACACCTGCATCTGCCGGCGCAGTTCGAGGTCGAGCGCCGCCAGCGGCTCGTCGAGCAGGATCAGGCGTGGCTGGCAGATCAGCGCACGGGCAAGCGCGACGCGCTGGCGTTGGCCGCCGGAGAGCTGCGCGGGAAAGCGGTCGGCGAAACGCCCAAGCTGGACTAACTCCAGCGCCTCCGCGACACGGCGCGCGATTTCCTTGCGCTGGATATGGCGAACCGAAAGCCCGTAGCCGACATTGCCGGAAACGGTCAGGTGCGGGAACAGCGCATAGTCCTGGAACACGGTATTGAACGGCCGCCGGTTGATCGGCATGCGGCTGATGTCTTGCCCATCAAGGTGGATCTCGCCCGACGTCAGCGGCTCCAGCCCGCCGATCAGCCGCAGCACCGTGGTCTTGCCGGAGCCGGATGGTCCAAGAACGGTGAGGAACTCACCGTCCCGGATCGACAGGTCGATGTCGTGCAGCACGGGAACCGTGCCGTAGGATTTCGAGACGGACCGCAGCGTCAAGAGGTCGGTGTTCTGGTTCATGAAATACTCTCGCATACGCTTCGGCGGTCCGGAATTCCGGACCGCCTGGTCCTTCGAAGGCATGGTGCGGAAAGATCAGGGCGTCGCCTTGACCTCGTTCCACATGTCCGACCGCTTGAGCGGGTCCTCGACATTGTTGAGCCAGACCAGCGTGTCATTGCCACCGGCGCTGCCGGTTTCCGTCACTGTGTTGCCGAAGCCGGTGCGCTCGGAAAGCTCGCCGCCGACCTTCTTGCTCAGCATGAAGTCGATCCATTTCTCGGCTGCCGCATTGTCACGGACACCCTTGGAAA
The DNA here is from genome assembly GCF_040319805.1 of Mesorhizobium sp. M0848. NCBI lineage: Bacteria > Pseudomonadati > Pseudomonadota > Alphaproteobacteria > Hyphomicrobiales > Phyllobacteriaceae > Mesorhizobium > Mesorhizobium sp. M0848. The sequence continues at coordinate 129,073 of NZ_JAMYOM010000002.1, forward strand.
TGACCCAGTTGTCGAGCCAGGCGAGCGCGCCCTCGCTTGGGTTGACGTAGGCGACATGGGCGCCGATCTTCTGCAGCGCCTTGACCTGCTGCTGGCCGTAATTGGCCCAGATCAGGGCCACGTCATTGTTTTGGTAGATCTGCTGCGCCTCGTCGGCGGTGGTGTAGAAGCTCAGCACGTTGCGCTTGAGTTCGACCAGCTTGGCCTTGACCGCCGCCATCTGCTCTTCGTTGAGGTTGAACGGATCCTTGTAGCCGAGCGTCAGTGCGGTGAACGAGAAATTGTGCTCGCCATTGTCATAGGCCAGAACCTTGCCCTTGTAGGCCGGGTCCCACAGAACCGACATCGAGGTCGGCGCCGGCTTGACCTTGTCCGTGTCGTAGATCAGGCCGATGGAGTCGAAGCAGAACGGAATGCCGTAGACCTTGCCGTCCTTGGTCACGCCGCTGACCGCCGTCAGATCACGGAAGCGCGGCAGCACTTCTTTCTGGTTGGCGAGCTTCGTGACGTCGATCGGCGACACCAGGTCGGCTTTGATGTAGCGCTGCAACTGGGCGGTGTTGACGGCGAAGACGTCGAAGTCCTGGCCTTCGCTGCCCTTGATCTTGGCCCAGATCTCGTCGTCGCTGCCGATGAAGACGACATCGATGCCGATCCCGGTCGCGGCGGTGAAGTCCTTGACCCAGTCGGCATCGGCGTAGCCGTCCCAGGCCAGTACCCGCAGGTTCGCGGCGAGTGCCGCCGATGTCATCAGGCCGATGCCGAGCCCGATTGTCGCTAGTCTTAGAAACGCTTTCTTCAGTCCCATTTTTAATCTCCCATTGTCGTTCTGGTGGACCGTAATTTTCGGGCCTGCGCCGTCACAGCTGGGTAACAGCGACCAGTCCCTCGTCCGGCACCGACACCATCCGGTTGCGCAGTGGCTTGCCGAATGTCTGTGCCTGGATTTCATACTCGTCGCCGGAAGCCGTCTTGACGCCGGAGGCGTAGCTCATCACCGCCGCGCCGAAGAAATAGGCATGCAGGTCGCCCGCCCTGCGGTGCATCGGGTAGCGGAAATGGAAGTGTTCGAGATTGGCGATCGAGTGCGACATGTGCGCTTCGCCCGACAGGAACTCCTGCTCCCAGATGACGGTGCCGTCGCGCAGGATGCGCGAATGGCCGCGCACTTCTTCGGGCAGGTCGCCGATCAGCAGCTCGGGTCCGATGGAGCAGGAGCGCAGCTTGGAATGGGCGAGGTAGAGGTAGTTCTCGCCCTCCGTCACATGGTCGGAATATTCGTTGCCGAGCGCATAGCCGATCCGATAGGGGCGGCCGTCCGGCCCGTTGAGATAGAGGCCGACGATCTCGGCCTCTTCGGCGCCGGCGCGCGCGAAGGCCGGCATCGGTAGCGGCGCGCCGGGCGGCACGACACAGGTGCCGACGCCCTTGAAGAACCATTCGGGCTGGATGCCGATCTGCCCGGCGGCAGGCTTGCCGCCTTCCAGGCCCATACGGAAAATTTTCAGCGAATCCGATTCCTCGGTACCTTCGCCATGGGTCAGAACATGCATCTGGTTGCGCGCGGCGGCGCTTCCCGTGTGGGTCAGGCCGGTCCCGGTGACCAGGAAGCGCGCCGGTTCCGGATGATCGACCGGAGCGAGCACCTGGCCATCGCGCAACAGTTGGTCGTAGTCGATTTTCGCTGTGCCCGTCTGCTTCTCGATCAGCGCTGCGATTGACGTGCCCTGGGCAATTGCCGCTTCGGCCAGCTCCAGCACGCTGCCGGTCTTTTCGAGCGGGTGCAGATGATTGCCGTCATCCGAGACACGGCCAACCCCTCTGCTGCCGTCGGCCATTCTGAACTGAACAAGACGCATGAATACTAACCTTCTTCCCTTGGAGCCGTACGGGTCACACCCAGCCCGCATCGACGATGAACTGCTGGCTCGTGCACATGCGGCTGTCGTCTGCGGCGAGAAACAGCGCCATGCGCGCGATATCGGAGGGTTGCAGCCGGTCGGGCAGGCACTGCCTTTCCGCGATCTGGCGTTCGCCGGCCGAGTTCAGCCACAGCCGCATCTGGCGCTCTGTCATCACCCATCCCGGCACCATGCAGTTGACGCGGATGCGTTCGGGGCCGAGTTCGCGAGCCAGCGCCCGCGTCATGCCGTAAACAGCCGCTTTCGCGGTGACATAGGCTGGGCAATCCGGATCGCCGACCATCCAGGTGATGGAGCCGAAATTGATGATCGAGCCGCCGCCCAGCGCGTTCATCTGTGGACGCACCGCCTGCGCCGCGAAGAACTGATGGCGCAAATTGACCGCCATGCGGTCGTCCCAGTAGGCAACCGTCACGTCCTTGGTCTGGTGGCGGTCGTCATTGCCGGCATTGTTGCACAGCGCCTGGATAGGGCCGTTGTGCTGCATCGCCTGAACGGTTGCCGCCTGCAACTCTTCGACGTTGCGCAGGTCGCAGGGAATGAACAGCGGCGCGGCATGTCCCTCGGCCGAGATCGCGTCGACCAGACGCCGGGAAGGCTCCTCGGCCATGTCGACGAAGGCGACGCGGCTGCCTTGCGCGCAGAAATGGCGCACCAGGCTTTCGCCGATGCCACTGCCGCCGCCGGTTATGAAGACGCTGCGGCCCTTGAGGCTTGGATAGATCGCATAGCCGGTTTCATCCGTCATCGCGCGCCTCTCTAGTGCGAATGCCGAGGAATGCCGGCATCGCGCCGACCGACGAGAAAGTCGAAATCGCAGCCCTTGTCGGCCTGCAGCACGCGCTCGACATAAAGGCTCTGATAGCCGCCTTCCGGCGGTGCCGGCGGCTGCCAGTCACGCCGGCGGATCGCCAGCTCCTCATCCGACACCAAAAGCTCCAGCCGGCGACCGGCGACATCGAGTTCGATGAAATCGCCGTCGCGCACCAGCGCCAGCGCGCCGCCTGCGGCTGCTTCGGGTGCCACGTGCAGAACCACGGTGCCGTAGGCGGTGCCGCTCATGCGCGCGTCCGAAATGCGCACCATGTCGGAGACGCCTTGCTTCAGCAGTTTTGCCGGCAGCGGCATATTGCCGACCTCGGCCATTCCTGGATAACCGCGCGGTCCGCAATTCTTTAGTACCATCACCGAGGAGGCGTCGATGTCCAGCTCCGGATCGTCGATGCGGGCGTAGTAGTGCTCGATGTTCTCGAACACCACCGCCTTGCCGCGATGTTGCATCAGCGCGGGCGTTGCCGCGGACGGTTTGATGACTGCCCCGTCAGGCGCCAGATTGCCGCGCAGGATGGAGATGCCGCCTTCCTTGGTCAGCGGCTGGCTCAGCGGCCGGATCACCTCGCTGTTGTAGTTGGGCGCGCCGTCGATCAGTTCACCGATGGTCTTGGCGCTGACGGTCATGGCGTCGCGATGAAGAAGCCCCACTTCATCAAGCGACGCCATGACCGCAGCTAGCCCCCCGGCGTAGTAGAAATCTTCCATCAGGAACCGGCCCGACGGCATCAAATCGACAATGGTTGGAACATCACGGCCAAGGCGGTCCCAATCGTCGAGGCTGAGATCGACACCGATCCGGTTGGCGATGGCGATCAGATGCAGCACCGCATTGGTCGAGCCGCCGATCGCGCCGTTGACGCGAATGGCGTTCTCGAACGCTTGCCGGGTGAGGATTTGCGCGATTGTCACGTCCCTGCGCACCAGATCGACGATCTGGCGTCCGGCCATTTGCGCGAGCACGCCACGGCGCGAATCCACCGCCGGGATCGCGGCATTGTCCGGCATGCCGATGCCGAGCGCCTCCACCATGCTGGCCATGGTCGAGGCCGTTCCCATCGTCATGCAACTGCCCGCAGATCGGCTTTGGCCCTGCTCGGCGGCGAGGAAGTCGGCGACCGGCATGCGGCCGGCCTTCACTTCCTCGGCGAATTTCCAGACATGGGTGCCCGAGCCGATATCCTGTCCGCGGAACTTGCCGTTGAGCATCGGCCCGCCGGAAACAGCGATGGTCGGCAGGTTGCACGACGCAGCGCCCATCAGCAGTGCCGGCGTGGTCTTGTCGCAGCCGACCAGCAGGATGACGCCATCGATGGGGTTGCCGCGGATGGACTCTTCGACATCCATGCTGACCAGATTGCGAAACAGCATGGCGGTGGGGCGCATGTTGCTCTCGCCGAGCGACATCACCGGGAATTCGAGCGGCAGGCCGCCCGCTTCATAGACGCCGCGTTTGACGTGATCGGCCAGCGCCCGCAGATGGGCATTGCATGGGGTCAGTTCCGACCAGGTGTTGCAGATGCCGATCACCGGGCGGCCATCGAAAGCGTCGGCGGGGATGCCCTGGTTCTTCATCCAACTGCGGTGCATGAAGGCGTTCTTGCCTTCGCCGCCGAACCAGGCCTCGGACCGCAGCTTGCGTTTGGTGTCGGTCACGATGTCTGTTCCCGATCCTGGCGGCTCTTGTTGCGGCTTTGGACGCTGCGGCGCACGTCTTCCTCGGCATTGTCGATGAGCACCAGCAGCGCGTTTTGCGCACCAGTGGCGTCGCCGGATGCGATCTTTTCGGCCACTTCCCGATGCAGCGGCAAGGAATGGCGCTGCCCGTCCGGATTGTCGTTGGAGAGGCGAAAGCTCATCACCAATGCGGTTTCGACCAGTGCCGCCAGCGAGCCGATCAGCTCGTTGCCGGTCATGCGCAGGATGGTCTGGTGGAACAAGAGGTCGGGCTTGGCGAAGCGGTCGCCGTCGTCGACAACCGCTTCCATTTCGGCCAGCGCGGCATTGATCTCGGCAATTTGCGCCGGCGTGGCGCGCTGGGCGGCAAGTGCGGCCGACATCGGCTCGATGGCTCGCCGCAATTCGAACAGTGCCCGGACATCGTCGGCACTGACACCGCCGGCGTAGCGCCATGACAGCACATCCGGATCGAGGAAATTCCAGTCGGCACGGGGACGCACCCGTGTGCCGGTCTTCGGCCGCGATTCGACCAGCCCCTTGCCGGCCAGCACCTTGATCGCCTCGCGCAGCACCGTGCGGCTGACCCCCAGCATCTCGCTGGAATCGTCGGCATTGGGCAGCGCCTCGCCGGGCAGGAAATCGCCTTGCACGATGCGCAATCCGATCTGCTCGACGACAGTCGCATGCAGCGCCGTCGAGCCGCTGGAAACCGCCACCGCAACTCTTGACGTGCGCGCTGTGCTGAAAGATTTATTATTCTTCATACTATTCATATGATATGTTTTATAGGCGCGGCGATGGGAGTCAAGGGATGGGGGAGTGCCGATGACAAAGAATTCCGCTGCCGTTGCCGAGCAGCATCAAGAGCTGGTCTCGATCAGCGACGGCATTGCGACTGTTGAGATAGCCCCGGCCGCCGGCGGCGCCCTGGCCTCGTATCGCTGGCGGCAAAACGGATCCGTCGTGGATTGGCTGCGTCCTGCGGATCAGGCGGCGATCGACAGCCGCGATGCCGGCGCCATGGCCTGCTTCCCGCTGGTTCCCTATTCCAATCGCATAAGGGGCGGGCGCTTCGCATTCGCGGGCCGCACCGTCGAACTGCCGACCAGCCCGGAAGATCCGCATCATGAGCATGGCCATGGCTGGCGTCGGCCATGGACAGTCGTCCGGCACGAAGCCAGCACCACCCTCCTATCTTATCGCCATGCCGCCGATTCCTGGCCGTGGAGCTATGAGGCAAGGCAAGCGATCTCGCTGGTCGATGGCGGGCTGATCATTGCCCTTTCGCTGCGCAATCTCTCGGACATGCCGATGCCGGCAGGCTTCGGCCTCCATCCCTATTTCCCGTCGACACCGTGGACACATGTCCAGGCGCAGGTATCCGGCATGTGGGAGACCGATGCGGAAATCCTGCCCACCCGGCACGTCCTGCCGCCCGCTGGCTCCAATCCTACCACCGGCTTCGACGTGTCGGAGACGGACTTCGACACGGTCTTCACCGGATGGACGCGCCGTGCCCGGATCTCCTGGCCGGAGCGTGGGCGGCAACTGGACATCGAGGCCGAGGCGCCGCTCGATTTCCTCGTCCTCTACACGCCGCCCGGCGAGCCATTCTTTTGCGCCGAACCGGTCAGCAACATCACCGATGCCTTCAATCGCAGGAACGCGGGCATCGACACTGGCTGCATGGTATTGGCACCCGGGCAGTTGCGATCCGCAAGCGTTCGCTTCACGCCTTCGCAGGCGGCCTGATCGCCAATCTGAGCCGCATCAACTGCTTTGCTTTGCTGCTTCGCGGATGGTCTGCAGCAGGATGGAGAAGGCCGGCGAGGGCGCCGTGTCGGTGCGCATGGTCAGACCGACCGGTCCCTTGGTTTCCTCGGTGTTGACCGGCAAGGCGACGAAGGCGCCGCTGCCGAGTTCGTTGGCAACGACGCCAGCCGAAATGATCCAGACGGCATTGCTCTGCCGCAGGAAGGCTCGGCCGAAGGAGTCCGAGACGGTTTCGATCTCGGTTGCCGGCGCCGTCATGCCGTTGGTGATGAACAGGCGGTCGACGAAGGGGCGGATGACCGATTCCCGCGTCGGCATCAGCATCGGGAATTCGTCGAGCCGTGCGAACACATCCTGTCCTGGATCGAGCAGCGGATGTCCCGCCCGCACCACGAACAGCACCGGTTCGGAATAGAGGTGCTCGAAGAAGAAGCCGGTCATGTTCTCCGGCGCCGCCAGCCGTCCGACGACGAGATCCAGTGCGCCGGTTCGCAACTGTTCGAGCAGCACCGCATTCTCGCCGGTGACGATCTTGATCGCCGCACCGGCGCTCTCCTTGAGGAACAAGGTCATGGCGAGCGGCATCACCCGCGCCGAGACCGTCGGCAGCGCGCCGATGCGGATCGGGTGCCGGTTGACCGCTCCGTCCTGCCGGACGGAATCGACGCCTTGCTTGAGCGCCGTGATCGCCGTGCCGGCATGGCGAAGGAAGATTTCGCCGATGCGCGTCAGTCGGATGCCGCGGCCGTCGCGCTCCACCACCGCCACCCCCAGCGCCTCTTCCAGTTCGCGCAATGTCTTGGTCACCGCCGGCGGGCTGACATGCAGCAAGTCGGCCGCTCGCGCCACGCTTCCTTGCCGCGCAACTTCCAGGAATGCCTGCAGGTGACGGAACCGGATGCGGCTATGGGACATGGATTGATAACCCATGAGTTAATGAAACGACGCAAAATATCATTTTACCGAACCAAACGCCTTGTGCAATGTGGAGGCGGAGGACCAAAACCGTGCCATTCGTCACCATCGGCGGCATCACGCTGCACCATCGCCACACCAAGGCGGCCGGCAATGCACGCCCGATCATATTCATCAATTCGCTGGGCACCGACTTCCGGGTCTGGGACGAAATTGTCTCGGCGCTCGATGGTGAAATGCCGCTGCTGGTCTATGACAAGCGCGGCCATGGGCTGTCCGATATCGGCGACATCAGATCGATCGACGATCATGTCGACGATCTCTCGGCGCTCGTCGATCATTTCGGGTTGAGCAAGGTCGTGCTGTGCGGCCTGTCGGTCGGCGGCCTGATCGCACAAGGCTTCTATCGCCGGCGCCCAGAAATGGTCGAAGGCCTGATCCTTTGCGACACGGCCCACAAGATCGGCACGACAGACAGCTGGAACACACGCATCGCGACGGTCGAAAGCAAGGGCATCCAGGCCGTTGCGGATGGCGTGCTCAAAGTGTGGTTCACCCCCGCCTTCCACGCGGCGCGTCTGGCCGAGCTGGACGGTTATTGGAACATGATGACCAGGCAAGCGCTTGCCGGTTACGTCGGGACTTGCATGGCCGTTCGCGATGCGGATTTCACCGATGCCGCACGCCACATAGCGGTGCCGACGCTCTGCGTCGCCGGCGATCAGGATGGCTCGACGCCTCCCGATCTTGTCCGCTCCCTGGCCGAGCTGATCCCCGGCGCGCGCTTCGAAATCATCCGCGACGCCGGGCACATTCCTTGCGTCGAACAGCCAGAGGCGCTGGTCGCCCTGATCCGCGATTTTATCGCATCGCTTGCCCCTGGAGCCGAAACCCATGGATGAAGTCCCCGGCAACGAAGCCAGATATCGCACCGGCCTCGCGGTGCGGCGCTCCGTGCTTGGCGACCGGCATGTCGACCGGGCCGAGGTCGCCGCCACCGATTTCGACCAGCCTTTCCAGGAACTGATCACCGAGGCCGCCTGGGGTACCGTGTGGGCGCGGCCGGGCTTCACCAAGCGCGAGCGTTCGATCGTCACGCTGGCGCTGCTCGCCGCACTCGGCCATGATGAGGAGGTCGCCATGCATGTGCGCGCCACCGTCAACACCGGTGCTTCGCGCGACGACGTCTGCGAGGCGTTCCTGCATGTCGCCATCTATGCCGGCGTGCCGGCCGCCAACCGTGCCTTCAGAATAGCCAAGGACGTGTTTTCGGAAATGGACGGAGCCAGGAATGCCCGCTGAGTCCGGCTCGACGAGGCCCGAGACCGGCGCCTTCTTCCGGCGCGATCGGACCTGGCATCCGCCGGCTCTGACGCCGAATTATAAGACCTCGATGCTGCGCTCGCCGCAAAAAGCCCCCCTCGTCTTCGACAACACGCTGTCGGAGATTGCAGGCCCCGTTTTCGGCCACGCAATATTGGGCGAACTTGACGCCGACCTGATCCACAATTTCGCCAGGCCCGGCGAGAGCGCGCTCGGCGAGCGGATTATCGTCCATGGCCGAGTGCTCGACGAGCGAGGCGTTGGCGTGCCCGGCGCGCTGCTCGAATTCTGGCAGGCCAATGCCGGCGGCCGCTATCGCCACAAGAAGGATGGCTATCTGGCGCCGCTCGACCCGAATTTTGGCGGCTGCGGCCGAGCCCTCACCACCGAGGACGGCGGCTATGCGTTTCGCACCGTCAAGCCTGGACCCTATCCCTGGCCGAATGGGCCGAACGACTGGCGCCCCTCGCACATTCATTTCTCGGTGTTCGGCCACGGCTTTGCCCAGCGGCTGATCACGCAGATGTATTTCGAGGGCGACCCGCTGATCTGGCAGTGCCCGATCGCGCGCGGCATTCCCGACAAGGCAGCCGTTGAGACGCTGATCGCCGCGCTCGACATGCAAGCGACGATCCCCTTCGACGCGCGCGCCTACAAGTTCGACATCGTGCTGCGCGGGCGCCGCGCGTCGCTGTTCGAAAACAGGCTGGAGGGCAATTGATGGCCCAGTCGCTCGACCGGCTCAGGGAAAGCCCTTCGCAGACCGCCGGACCCTACGTTCATATCGGGCTGACACCCAATTTCTGCGGCATCGGCGGCGTCTATCCCAGTGATCTCGGCGCCACCATGGTCAACGACAAGACCAAGGGCGAGCGCATCGGCCTGCGCATCCGGGTGCTCGATGGCACCGGCACGCCGCTCAAGGACGCGCTGATCGAGATCTGGCAAGCGGATGCGGATGGGCTCTACAATTCGCCGGCCGAACTGCGTGGTGCTGCCGATCCGAATTTCTTCGGCTGGGGCCGTTGCCCGACCGATATGGACACCGGCCTCTGCACGTTCGAGACGGTCAAGCCTGGCCGCGTCCCGTTCAACGATGGTCGCCTGATGGCGCCGCATATCACGCTCTGGATCGTCGCCCGCGGCATCAATCTCGGCCTGCACACAAGGCTGTATTTTTCCGACGAGGAAAAGGCCAATGCCGGGGATGCGATCCTGGCACGCATCGAGCACCGCGTCCGCGTGCCGACGCTAATCGCCGAGCGCAAGGGCGATACCTACATCTTCGATGTCCATCTCCAGGGGGAGAAGGAAACGGTCTTCTTCGATAGCTGATGCTCAGGAGGCCTGTGACATGACTGTATCGCCTTTCGACCATCCGCTGCTCTCCGCTCTTCTCGGCGACGAAGAAGCGGCGAGGCATTTTTCCGTTGAGGCGGAAATCGAGGCCATGCTGGCCTTTGAACAGGCGCTGTCGCAAGCGGAGGCCGATAACGGGATAATCCCCAAGGATGCCGGGGCAGCGATCGTGGCGGCGCTTGGCACCTTCCGGCCGGACACGGCTCTGCTGCGAGCCGGGGTCGCCAAGGACGGCGTCATGGTGCCGGAGCTGGTGCGCCAGATCAGGGCTGCGGTCGGCGAACCGCATGGCCGGAAAGTGCATTTCGGTGCGACCAGCCAGGATGTGATCGACACCGGCCTGATGCTTCGGCTGAAATCCGTCGTCGAGCATCTCGATCTGCTGTTGACCGAAACCGTCATACGCCTCGCTTCGCTCAAAGAGCGTTTTGGCGGCAGGGCGCTGACCGGGATGACGCGCATGCAGAAGGCGCTTCCGATCAAAGTGGCCGATCGCGTCAGGGTGTGGCGGGCGCCGCTGCAACGGCATCAGGAGAGGCTATCCGAGCAGTCCAGGCGTCTGCTGGTGGTGCAATTCGGCGGTGCCGCCGGCACGCTGGAAAAGCTTGATGACAAGGGGCCGGCGGTGCGCGCGGCACTTGCCGCCAGGCTTGGTCTTGGCGACGCACCGCAGTGGCACAGCCAGCGTGACGCGCTCGCCGACTTTGCCGGCCTGATGTCATTGGTATCAGGCAGCCTCGGCAAGTTCGGCCAGGACATCGCGCTGCTGGCGCAAGGTGGAACCGAGATCGAGCTTTCCAGTGGCGGCGGCTCGTCGGCCATGCCGCACAAGAAGAACCCGGTGAAGGCCGAAGCGCTGGTGGCGCTTGCCCGCTTCAACGCCACGCAGCTTGCCGGCATGCATCACGCGCTCGTGCATGAGCAGGAGCGGTCGGGTGCTGCCTGGACGCTGGAGTGGCTATTGCTGCCGCAGATGGTCGTCGCAACGGCCGCGTCGCTGCGCCTTGCCGCCGAACTGGCCGCACAGGTCGAAAGTCTCGGCCACTGATGCGCACGCAAATCGTCGTCATCGGGTCCGGGCCGTCCGGGCTGCTGCTTGGGCAACTGCTGGCCGGCATCGGCGTAGAGACGGTCATTCTGGAACGTGCGAGCCGCGAGCACGTGCTTGGCCGCGTGCGGGCAGGGGTGCTCGAACAGGGCACCGTCGAATTGCTGGAACAGGCCGGCGCGGCGGCAAGGCTGCATGCCGAAGGGCTGCCGCACACTGGCATCTCGCTCGCCTTCGACGGACGCTTGCATCGCATCGACCTCGAGGCGCTGACCGGCGGCAGGCATGTCACCGTCTATGGCCAGACCGAGGTGACGCACGATTTGATGGACAAGCGCGACGCGGCAGGGCTGACCACGATCTACGAGGCGGCAAATGTCGCTCTGCACGATTTCGACGGCACCGCGCCTTTCGCCACCTATGACAAGGACGGCGTCACGCATCGCATCGACTGCGACTTCGTTGCCGGCTGCGACGGCTATCATGGCGTCAGCCGCAAATCGGTGCCCGAGCGTGCGCTAAAAATCTTCGAGCGGCGGTATCCGTTCGGCTGGCTCGGCGTGCTGGCCGAGGTGCCGCCAGCCGACCGCGAACTGGTCTACGCCAATCACGAGCGGGGTTTTGCGCTGTGCTCGATGCGCTCGACGCATCGCAGCCGCTACTATGTGCAGTGCCCGCAGGACGATCGCGTGGAGGCGTGGTCGGATGAGCGCTTCTGGGACGAGTTGCGCCGCCGCTTGCCGGAGCAGACGGCGGCAAATGTCGTCACTGGACCGTCCTTCGAGAAATCGATCGCGCCGCTGCGCTCCTTCGTTGCCGAGCCGCTGCGCTTCGGCCGGCTCTTCCTGGTCGGTGATGCCGCCCACATCGTGCCGCCGACCGGCGCCAAGGGCCTCAACCTCGCCGCCAGCGACGTGCGCTATCTCTTTGCCGGCCTGCACGATTTCTATCGCGACAAGTCAACGGCCGGCATCGACGCCTATTCAGGCAAGGCTCTGGCACGGGTCTGGAAAGCGGTGCGTTTCTCCTGGTGGATGACGACGATGCTGCACCGCTTTCCAGACACCGGCGAGTTCGGCCAGCGCATCCAGGAGGCCGAACTCGACTACCTCGTGCAGTCACGTGCCGCATCGACCGCGCTCGCCGAGAACTATGTCGGCCTGCCGTACTGAGGGCCGCGGATCATCCGGCGCCTTGCTGCCTGGCAAAGTCCGACAGCATCGGGCGCTGCCCTTTGAGGATCTTCACCTCGGCCTCGGCCAAGGTGAACCAGCCCGCTCTGTCCACCTCCGGGAACTCCTTCAGGAATCCCGACCTTGGCGGCCATTCCATGGTAAAAATGTTGCTCGTGATGGCAGCGACATCAATGTCGGCGGTCGCCTCGACAGACCAGGCCATGACGATCTTTCCGCCTGGTTGCCTGTAGTCGCCGAGACGCGTGAAGGACCCATCGACCCTGATGCCGAGCTCTTCCTCGGTCTCGCGCTGCGCTGCCGCCAACTCGTCCTCGTTCTCGCCGATGAGGCCCTTCGGTATCGACCACGCACCGTCGTCCTTCTTCGCCCAAAACGGTCCGCCCGGATGAACCAGCAACACCCTGAGATCGCCGTCGCCGCGGCGATAGATCAGCAATCCCGCACTGCGTTTTGCCATTGTGATACGTCCGTTTGCGAAGCCGGCAGCCTGCCGATGGTCCTCGAATCGTTGACGCGAACCTTGCACCTAGGGATTGCGACGCTATGTCAGGTTCGTCTGCATTGCACCTCACCCGCGAGTCCGGCAATCTGATACCATCGCTTATTTGGCGGCTCGAAGGCTAGGTGACGATGCAACTCGGTCTTATTGGCTACTATAGCGACTTCGTCGTGTATCCGCTGGTAATCGCCGTGCTGGCAGTGGCCGGGCTGCTCGAGGCCGGCGAAGAGAGTGCACCAGGCTGGATCGGCACGGTCCTCGCCTGTCTAGGCCTCTGGACGCTGATCGAGTATGTGCTGCACAGGTTCGTTCTTCACCATATTCCCTACATCAAGGACCTGCATGATCGTCACCATGTCGAGGAGCGCAGTTCGGTGGGCACCCCGACCTGGCTCAGCCTCGGGGTGCATGCGCTGATCGCGTTTGTGCCCGTTTGGGTGGTCTCGGACTTCGCAACCGCGAGCGCGGTAAGCTGCGGGCTGATGCTGGGGTACCTCTGGTACATCAGCATCCACCACATGATCCATCACTGGCACCCCGCCCATCCGAGCTATCTCTACACGCTCAAGCGCCGACACGCCGTGCATCATCATGTCGACGAAAACGCCAATTTCGGCGTGACGTCGATATTCTGGGATCGGGTTTTCGGGACGGCGCGGCTCTAGTCCGAGGCCAGACCAACCCCAACCGTTCAACGCCTCTTCCCGCGACCGCCGGGAGACTTGGCTCCGCGGGGGCCGCTCTGAACCGGCGTGTTGTTCTGGTTCTCGTCGGACAGTTTTCGCCAGCGGGCAAGGCGCTCCGGATCGAGCGTCCCGGCCTTTAAGGCAGCCTGCACAGCGCAGCCCGGCTCATGCACATGCGTGCAGTCGCGGAACTTGCAGAGCGGCGCGAGCTCGGTGATTTCGGCAAACAGCGTGTCGATGCCGGAGGCGACGTCGCTGACCTGCAAAGTCCGCATGCCCGGCGTATCGATCACCCAGCCGCCGCCGGCAATGGCGTGCAGCGATCGCGACGTGGTGGTGTGGCGTCCCTTGGAATCGTGCTCGCGAATGCCTCCGGTCTGTTGCGGCGATTGCTGCGCCGATCCGGCCAGCGTGTTGACCAGCGTCGATTTGCCGACGCCGGAGGAGCCGATCAGCGCCACCGTCTGGCCGACACCGCACCAGGCAGCCAGGGCGGTTGCCGCATCCGATGTGCGGGGGTTCAGCATCACGACCGGCAATCCGCGCTGCAACGCGGCAGCCTGCCTTTCATAGGTCTCGGCGTCTTCAGCGGTATCGGCCTTGGTCAGCAGGATCACCGGCGTCGTTCCGGCTTCATTGGCCAGCGCCAGGTAGCGCTCGAGCCTGGCGGGATTGAAGTCGGCATTGCACGAGGTGACGATGAACAGCGTGTCGACATTGGCCGCGGCAAGCTGCGGCACCCTGCCGCCCTGGGTGCGGCGTTCCAACACCGTCTTGCGGGACAGGCGGCGCTGGACAAGGTGTTCATGCCCATCGACCAGCACCCAGTCGCCGACCGCATAGTCACCGGTGTTCGCCTGCGCCGGCAGCGTCAGATCGACCGGCCCTGCCTGCGACAGGCCGGTCAGGCGATCGCGGTGGACGGTGGCGATCCGCGTCGGCACGAGATCGGCGTCGTCGGGCTCGAGCTGATCAGCGAAAAAATCCGTCCAGCCCAGGCTGGCGAGAGATGGCATGGAAGAATCCGTCACGGCTTTGACCACGGCGTCGCAGACATCGGACAGTATCCCTGGCAGGTGGCGAACGGGCGAGGCGATTGCCCAAGCCGTGTATGGGCGGCATGGCGACATTTGGCAAGCAGGCCCGTAGCCGAGAGCGAGCGGCAAGCTTCTGCAGCCTATCCCTTGATAGTCGAACTGACGATCAAGTCGACGAAACAGCGCTGTCCGAAAGCGTTTGGCGGGAAAACGGCGGCGAGCCACGTCAGCTTTAAACGTTAACAAATAATTTGACGCATGCAATTTTTTTGCGCTCTATTGGTAACCGTGAAAATTGACTGAATAAGTTCTGTCGAGCATTGTCGCATCCGGTCAACGGCCGCATGACTGGTGGCGGGGCCGATCATGGCAGGGGATCAGGAATATATCGATGGCGGAGAAGACACACCGCACGATGGACGACTTCGCCCAGGCATGCGGCGTGTCCCGGCCGACGCTGTCCAAATATTTCGACGATCCGGCGAGCGTGAAGCCGGCGACGCGGGCGCGCATCGAAGCCGCCCTGCGCTCCTCGGACTATCAGCCCAACCTTTTCGCCCGCAACCTCAACCGCAAGCGCACCCGCAACATCGGCATCGTCGTGCCGACGATCACCGATCCGTTCTACGCCGAGATGGTCAGCCGCATCGAATTTCGCTGCCGCGACGAAGGCTACTGGCCGATCGTCATCTCCTCGCATGGTTCGCCGAAGCTGGAGGCGGAGTCGGTCAGGACGCTGCTGTCCCTGAAGGTCGCCGGCGCGATCATCGCCCCACTGGGCCTGGCTTCTGACCGCGGCGTCTTCGACAAGCTCGGGCAGGACATTCCGATCGTCTATTTCGACACCTATATCGAGGGCGATACGCCGTTCGTTGGCAACGACAACCGGCAGAGCGTCTCGACCATCGTCGACTATCTCTGCCGTTCGGGTGAGCCGCCGGTCTATCTTGACATCCCACACGTCAACCACAACTCCGGCGAACGCCAGGAAAGCTACATCGTCGCGATGGAGACCGCCGGGTTCAAGCCGGTCGTCATCGAGGCCGCCCGCGATTACACCTGGGACTTCGAACGCATCGGCTACGAGCAGACGGAAAAAATGCTGGAGGCCGGCGCCTTGCCCGGCCGCACAATCCTGTGTGCCAACGATCGTCTCGCCTTTGGCGTGATGGCGGCTGCGTTCTCGCGCGGCCTGAAGGTCGGCCGCAGGCCCGATTGCGATCTGCGCGTTGCCGCGCATGACGATCATCCGCTGAGCCGCTACACCTGCCCGGCGCTGACCACCATGGCGCAGGATTTCGCCGCCATGGCCGGGCGCAGCGTCGAGATCCTGCTGGCCTTGCTGGACGAGGCCGATCCGCCGAAGCAGGGCATGGCGCGCACCGTCAAGCTCGGCGCCACCCTGGTGATGCGTCAGTCAGCCTGAGCGACCGGCATCAGCTTTTCTCGAACTGGCGCCAGGCGGCCACCGCCTCGGCCACCGCTTGCCGGGCAGCGGGGATATGGCGTCCCATCGAGACGAAGCCGTGGATCTGGCCCGGCCATTGCCGCAGGATGAGCGGAACGCCCGCGGCTTGCAGGCGCGCCGCATAGGCTGCCCCTTCGTCGGCGAGGATGTCGCAGCCGGCAAGCGCCACAAAAGCCGGCGCCGCGCCGGCGAGGGCAGGCGCCAGCAAGGGCGAGACGCGCCAGTCCGTGATATCGTCGGGCGTTCGCAAATAATGGTCGCGGAACCAGGCCATGGTGGTTGCGGTGAGCCCGAAGCCGTCGCCGAAACGCCGGTAGCTGTCGGATGTCTGCCGCGCGTCGGTGTTGGGATAGATCAGGATCTGCGCGGCAAGGGACGGCGCCAGCCCATCGCGGGCGAGCAGCGCCAGCACGGCGGCGAGATTGCCGCCGGCGCTGTCGCCGGCCACACCGATGCGTCTGATGTCGATGCCGAGATCGGCGGCGTTCTCGGCCAGGAAACGAAGAGTTGCCAGACAATCCTCGAGCCCGGCGGGAAATTTATGGTCCGGTGCCAGGCGATAGTCAGGACAGACAATGACGGCGTTGCCGAGATTGGCCATCAGGCGACAGATCTCGTCATGCGAATCGAGGTTGCCGATGACCCAGCCGCCGCCATGCAAATAGAGCAGCGCCGGCGCCCCGCTTTGCGGTGCGCCGATGCCGCGATGGATGCGGAGCGCAATAGGCCCATTCGGCCCGTCGATCTGCCGTTCCTGGGTCGCAGCGACCGGCTCGTGCTCACCCTGTAGCGCCGGGAACGAGGCGTTGTAGGCAGTTCGCGCCGCCGCCACGCTGCCGGTCTCGAATGGCTCGCCGCCGGCTGCACGACCAATTTCGAGGACGCGCAGCGCATCCGGATCGAGCGTCATGATCATACCCTCAGGCCAGCAGGCTGCTCGCCTCTTCCTCGGTCAGCAGAGCCGGCTGCACGACATCGCCCGCGATGGCGACCGAGCCCTGTGTTTCACCGGAGCGCAGGATAGCCTCCATGACCTCCAGTACATGCAGCGCAAGGCTGCCGCAGGCCCGTGGGGTGTTGCCGGTTTGAAGCGAGCGCACCAGATCGGCGACGCCGAGCATGCGGTAATTGGCGCGATCGGGTGCCGCGTAAGGCCAGTTGCGGGCGCCGTAGAGCTCGCCCTCGCTGGCGAAATCCTGCCAGTCGGTGCCGCGTTCCGACAGCGACACCGTGCCGCCGAACGTGTCGGGGTCGGGCAGGCGCAGCGAGCCCTCCGTGCCGTGCAGTTCGATCGGATGGTTGGAGTGGCGAAAGACGTCCCACGAGGCGCCGAAGGTGACGGTCGCGCCGGAGCGGAACTCGAGCAGCGACAGCACATTGGTCGGCGTGCCGACCTTGAATGTGGTGTTCTTGAATGGCCCTTCGGCGGTGATCAGCCTTTCTTCCTGGCCGCGTGTCGCCATTGCCATGACGCGCTCGACCGGGCCGAGCAGATTGACCAGCATGGTCAGATAGTACGGACCCATGTCGAACACCGGGCCACCGCCTGGCTGGTAGTAGAATTGCGGGTTGGGGTGCCAGTGCTCCATGCCGCGGCCCATCATGAAGGCGGTGCCGGTGACCGGACGGCCAATGGCGCCCTGGTCCATCAACCGGCGCGCACGGCGCCCGGCAGCACCGAGGAACGTGTCGGGCGCCGAGCCGACCAGCAGGCCGCGCGACCGCGCCTCATTGACCAGGCGCTGTCCATCGGCGGCCGAGGTGGCGAGCGGCTTTTCGGTGAAGACGTGCTTGCCGGCCGAAAGCGCGGCAAACGAAATATCGAAATGCGCCGCCGGAATGGTCAAGTTGAGGACAAGATCGATCTCCGGGTCGGCCAGCAGCGCATCGACGCCGAGTGCCTGGATACCATATTCCTTCGCTCGCACTGCTGCCATGTCGGCCGAAATATCGGCACAGGCGCGCAATTCGATCCCGCCAAAAAGCCCGGCGTTGCGCAGGTAAGTCATCGAGATGTTACCGCATCCGATGACGCCGATCCCGAGTTTGGTCGTTGATGTCCCGTGCATTTCGATCCTACCTCCCAATGCGCTCATGACCTGCCGGATCCGCCCAGCCGTCAGGCGGATCGCTTTCGCAAAGGCTATACAACGTTTTAAATATTGACGCGCGTAAAATTTTTATACAACATGCGAAAATGCTGGTGCGATATCGGGAGGCTGCCAGCCCTGGGAGGAGAAAATGACAGACAGGAAAACCGGCCGACCGCCGATGCGAATCCCGTGGGCTATGCGCGCATTGGATATTCGGTCGCAGCCAGGGACCGCGACGGGATCAGGCATAGATCACCTTGGCCCCGGTCCTATCAAGCTGGCTGCGTATCGGACCCGACAGGCCATCGTCAGTGATCACGACATCGACGCTCGACAGCGAAAAGGCCTTGGAGGTTCCGCTGACGCCCCATTTGCTCGAATCCGCAAGGAGGACAACGCGCCGGGCCATGCGCACGAGGTTTCGCTTCGTTCGCGCCATGTCTTCGTTCACGTCGACCACATCCAGTGACGAATCAATCGCATGCGCTCCAACAAAGACCTGATGCGCTACCAAGCCGCCGAGAGCCGTGTCGGCATCGGTGATCAGTGTGCTCACCGTGTCTGGATAGACCCGGCCGCCGATCATGTGAACGTCGAGCCCGGGCCGATGCATCAGATGCTGCACGATATTCATCGCCGTGGCCGCGACCACGACATTGCTGAGCGGCGGTAACAGCATGGCAACCTGCATCAATGTCGAGCCGCCGTCGAAGATGACCGATTGGTTGTCCTCGAACAGTTCTACCGCTGCCCGGGCGATGCGTTTCTTTGCATCGAGGTTCGTTTGCATCCGCCGGGCGAACGCGGCCGTGGTCGAATCCGTGGTCCGGGTCACTGCGCCTCCACGGGTCTTGGTCAGCAGTCCCTTACGGTCCAGTATCTCGAGGTCGGAGCGCACCGTGACTTCCGACACGCCAAAATCGTCTGACAGGTCCTTGATGCGAACCTGTCCGCTGCGTTGCACTTCACCCAGGATCGACTGGCGTCTCTGCTCTGACAACATGCCCTGTCCTTGCCTCCATGCGCCAAGCGATCGCCCTGGCTTCGGTTCACTCTACCAAAAATATGCGAATTCGAAAGCTTTCGAAAGATTGCATTTGTCTTTTCTTTCGCAAACACTGGGTCCAGGATTTTGAAATCAATCGATTGGAGAGTTTTGGACTCATGAGCCTCGGAACCAAGGTGCGCCTGGCGCGCCTCTTCTCACATCCGTCGGGGAATCTTTTTGGCGGCGCGGTCGACCACTTTGTCGGCTATGGCGACGTGCGCAAAGGAGGTCTTGCCGACCTGCCGGGCGCGCTTGCACGCGTCATGGTAGGCAAACCCGACTACGTCAGCATCCAGCCTGGCACTGCGCGCCATCTGTGGCCGCAATACGCGGGCAAGGCTTGCCTGGTGATCCAGGCCGGCTGCTTCACCCCGGACGATCGCATCAGTGAACTAATTGCAACGCCCGAGGATGCGGTGCGCGCTGGCGCCGATGCGTTGGCCGTGGCCATTCCGGTGCGCGGCGCGACCGAGGGCAAATACATACGCTGGCTGACCGATTCGGTGAATGCGGCGGCCCGTTACGGCATGCCGGTGGTGGCGCATATCTACCCTCGCGATTTCACCGACGGGGCAAAAATCGTCTTCACCCCCGACGAGATCGCCTATGCGGCACGCATCGGCTACGAGTCCGGCGTCGACGTGATCAAGATCGGTTACACGGGCGATTTCGAGTCGTTTCGAGAGACCGTTCGGACCTGCCCGGTGCCGGTTGTGATCGCCGGCGGTCCGAAGACCGACACGCTGCTCGGCGCCCTTCAGCAGACGGCGGACGCCATCCGTGCCGGCGCGCGCGGTGCCGTGGTGGGTCGCAATCTCTGGGGGCACGGCGATCCGGAAAAGGCAGCGATCGCCTTTCGAGGCGTCATCCATGACGGCCTTTCGGCGCAAGACGCCTTGGCGAAGGCGGGTGCCTGAACGATGCCCACCGTCCCTTCAATCCTCGGCTTCGGAGCTATTGCGATCGACGACATCGTCTATGTCGATCAGCCGTTGTCGGTGGGCAAGGGGAAGGTTCTGCAAAGTGCCCGAGCTTTCGGAGGAAATGTCGCGACGGCACTTGCCGCCGTCGCGCGGCTCGGCGGAAGCGCCGGGTTCGTCGGATGGCTGGGCAATGCCGCCGACGACGCCGTGTTGTGCGATCTCGTTGCGAGCGGCGTTGAAACCGCGTTCGCGCCGCGCCACCCGCACGCGCGCCCGGTGCGCTCGCGGATCACCGTCGGTTCGGATGGCGAGCGATTCATCGCGTATGACGACGAAGCGATGCTGGGCACCGCGCCGGACTTTCCGGACGAGGTTCTCAGCCGCGCGACAGTCCTGATCGTCGACAGTTACGGGATCGGGTCGCTGGATGTCGTGGCCCGGGCTCGCGATCTCGGCCTTGCGATCCTCGGTGATGTCGAATGGAGCCACGGCCCGGCCACCGAGAGACTGATCGGGCTCTGCGACCATCTCATTCTTCCGCTCGGCTTTGCGCGGACCGCCACCGGCCGCCGGTCGCCGGCCGAGATACTCGACGCATTGTGGTTGCCGTCGCGGTCCGCCGTGGTTCTGACGGATGGCGGCAGGGGCGTCTTCTATCGCGGACGCGACCAGACAGGGCTCTGGCACCTGCCTCCGCACCGGGTTGCCGTCGTCGACTCGACCGGCGCCGGTGACTGCTTTCATGGCGCCTATGCCCTTGCATTAACGCGCGGGGCCGACACCGCAGGCCGGGTCGCATTCGCGGCTGCGGCGGCGGCCCTTTCGATAACGGGGCGGGGCGGACGCGAGGCGCTTCCGACCAACGACCAGGTCATGGAACTTCTGGCATCGACGAAAGCGCCGTCGGCAGTCGAACTGAAATATGCGCGGCTCGATACCGGAACTTAGTCCGAACTATCCGAGGAATATTTCGCAGGTGAACATAAGCCGAGGACAATCATAAAAATCAGTGGCTTAGACTTGTGGAGGGAGGAATATGGCAGAAGTCGTTCTTGAGAATATCTGCAAGACATACGGGAACAATTTTCACGCAATCGACCAATTGAACCTGTCGGTCAAGGACGGCGAGTTTTTGATTCTCGTCGGGCCGTCCGGCTGTGGCAAATCCACCGCGTTGCGGATGATCGCGGGATTGGAGGACGTCACCAGCGGCAGCCTTCGGATCGGCGGAGTCGACGTTGTCGACATGCCGCCCAAGGACCGCGACATCGCGATGGTCTTCCAGAGCTACGCCCTCTACCCGCATATGACGGTGTTCGAAAACATCGGCTTTTCGATGCGGCTGGCGGGCAAGCCGAAGGCCGAGCGCAAAAAGCGCGTGGACGAGATCGCCAAAACCCTTCAACTGACGTCTCTGCTGGACAGCAAGCCCGCGAACCTTTCAGGCGGACAGCGTCAAAGGGTTGCCATGGGCCGCGCCATGGTGCGCGAGCCGGCAGCCTTTCTCATGGACGAACCCCTTTCCAATCTGGACGCGAAACTGCGCGTTCAAATGCGCGCCGAAATCACCAGTTTGCAAAAGCAGCTCGGCGTAACGACCATATATGTGACCCACGACCAAACCGAAGCCATGACGATGGGCGACCGGGTCGCGGTGTTGAAAGGCGGCGTGCTGCAGCAGGTCGACACACCCAAGAGGCTCTATGAATCGCCGGTGAACGCCTTCGTTGCCGGCTTCATCGGGTCTCCTTCAATGAACCTTTTCGAGGCGACCCTGACGGGCGACGAACTGATGTCCGGCGCCTTAGCCATCCGGCTGCAGGATGCAGCCTTCGTCCGCAGGCCGGACTTGAGGTCGTATGCGGGGCGCAAGGTCGTGTTCGGGATACGACCGGAGGATCTCTATGACAGCAGCCTCGAATCCGGCCGCAAGTATCAGACGATACCGGCAAAGGTGACCTCGATCGAAGAACTTGGATCCGAACAAATCGTCCATCTCGACATCGACGCGGTCCGGGTGGACTCCGGCGACCCCGACGCGGTGCAGGATTTCGGCCTGGCGTCGAATGCGGTGGCGAAATTCGAACCGGTCAGCACAGTCCGCTCCGGCTCGGAAATCAGGTTGGCCCTGGATGATACCAAGCTCCATTTCTTCGATCCCGAGACGCATCTGGCAATCTGAATATCAGCGATAAGACCCGCGGGTGAGGGTGAGGCACCTGCATAAGAAGACTTGTGAATAACCAGACGATCGGCCGCATTGTGCGGTCGAATATAAAGAAGGAGGAGAAGATGACGTTTCGTATAAAACCCGCGATGCTGAAAATAGCCGCAGCCGCATGGTTGCTTGGCGCAACCGGCGCCATGGCGGATACGACGCTGGAATTCACCCAATGGTGGGAGCCCGAATTGCCGGCTGGCTCGCTCAGGGCAATCATGGATGACTTCGAGGCCGCAAATCCCGGAATCAAAGTGACGCTGGTCAGCGGCCCCTACGCGACCACGCGAGACCAGATCTCGGTTGGTGCTGCAACCGGAACGCTCAGCGACGTCGTCGGTCTCGACGGTGCCTGGGTGAACAATCTGAATGCGCAGAGCGCACTCGCCGACATGAATCCGATGATGGATGCGAGCGCTTTCGATAAGAGCCAGGTCGCGGACATCATCAAGGTGGACGGCAAGGCGGTGATGTTTCCCGTGGCTTCCTTCGTCTATCCGATCTTCGTGAATTTGGACCTTGCTGCCCAGGCAGGCGTAACCAAGCTGCCGTCGACCCGTGCGGAGTTTCTCGAAGCCGCCAAGAAAATGACGATCGCCGACAAGAACCAGTATGGCTGGGTGCTGCCCCTCTCGCTGCAAACGCCATCCGGCGTCCAGAACGACATGATGTCGTGGGTTTGGGCTTCGGGTCGGTCGATGATGGCGAACGGCAAGCCGGACCTTGAGGGCAAACCGGTGGTGGATATGCTCACCTTCGTCAAATCTCTCAACGACGCCGGCACCATCTCGCCCGGCATCGCCACCAAGACCGAGCAGGAAAAGGTCGAGGAGTTCGTCAACAACCGCGTCGGGATGATGATCGACTCGCTCGCGCATGTGAACCTCATCCGCAAGCGCAATCCCAAGCTGAACTTCGACCTGATCCCCGTCCCGGTCGTGGAAAACTATACCGGCAAGCGGGGCCTTCCCTATGCCTCCTGGGGCATCGGCATCTCTGCTGCCTCGAAACATCAGGAAGAGGCCTGGAAACTCGTCCAATATGTGATGAGTGAAAAGGTGAACGCCAAGCTCGTGTCGCTTGCAAACGCCTTCCCGGGCAATGTCAACGCCAAGCCCGATTTCGTGACCTCGGACAAGGCTTTCGGCAAGGCTTTTGAAATCTTCAAGACCGGTTATCTCGCCAATGAGTTCACGGGCCTGCCGGTGGCAGAAGACCTGATGACCCAGTTCGACGTGCAAGCTCAAAAGATGCTCGCCGGCGAGCAATCTCCGGAACAAGCCGCAGCCGCCGCTCAGAAGGGCTGGATGGCGAAATTCTGATCGGCCTGTTCCCGTTTGCTATCTTCGACCGGGTGGCCTGACTTCGGGCAGGCCACCCGGCAACAACGGATCGGCAATTTGAGTGGACCTGTTTTTGAAGCTTACCTTCTCTTGAAGGCGTATCCCAAGGTTGGCACATGACCCGGCAAAAGCGCTCCCACCATAAGCTCAAACGAGCGGTCGCACCCTACCTCTATCTGTCGCCCTCGCTGCTCATAATCGGGCTTCTGATGCTGCTGCCGATGGTGACGGTGATTGGCTACTCGTTCCAGAACAGCGCGGTGCTGCGTCGTGACCCATCCTTTGCCGGACTGAAACACTACCAGGCGATCTTCGACGACCCCGTGTTCTGGGCTTCGCTGTGGCACACGCTCTACTTCACATGCATGAGTGTCATTTTCCACATGACCATCGGCATGGTCTTCGCGCTCATGCTGAACAGCGACCGCATCAATCCGACGCTGCGCAATATTCTGCGCGTGCTCTACATACTGCCCTGGCTGTTCACCGCGGTGATTATCGCCGTGATCTGGCGCCTGCTGCTTGAGCCGAACGGTGTCGTGAACAGCATTCTCATGCAAATCGGCATCATCGGTTCCAAGGTCGAATGGTTTTCCTCGCCTGAGACCGCGCTGCACGCCGTCACCTTCGCCAATATCTGGGCGGGCTATCCGCTCTTCATGGTCAGCCTGCTCGCGGGTTTGCAGGGCATTCCCAAGGATTTCTACGAGGCCGCCGATATCGACGGGGCGAAAGCCTACCAGAAGCTGATCTTCATCACCATTCCGCAGCTAATGCCGATCATCATCAGCATCTCGCTGCTCGACTTCATCTGGACCATGCAGGTCTTCCCGTTAATCTGGATAACGACGGGCGGTGGCCCGATCTACTCGACCGAGGTCCTCAGCACCTACACCTACAAGCTGGCGTTTTCGAGCTACAACCTGTCGCAGGCTTCAGCCAGCGCTGTGGTCATCTTGTTGATCTCTCTCGGCCTGACGCTGTTCTATATTCGCTATCAGAAGGCTCGATAGTCATCATGAGGAAAAGGCAAACGCCGAAAGACAGGCTGATCACCGTCGCGCTCCATATAGCGCTTGCAGCGGGGCTCTTTTTCGCGGCATTTCCGATCTACTGGATGCTGAGCAGCTCGTTCAAATCGAATACCGAAATCTTTGCCCTCCCACCAACCATCCTGCCAAAGGCGTTTACGCTGGAAGCGTATGCAGCCATCCTTGGCGACCCGGTGAAGCTGCGCTTCTTCTTCAACAGCTATTTCGTGGCGGGAGCGGTGACTGTGCTGACGGTGCTGATCGCCCTGCTGGCGGCCTACGGGTTCAGCCGCTTCAACTTCCGCGGCAAGGGCAGCCTCAACACAATCATCATCAGCACGCAGACGATTCCGCCGATCACACTTTTGATCCCCTTCTTCGGGCTCGTCGTCTCATACGGCATCTTCGACACCTATGTCGCACTGATCCTGACTTATCTGGTGTTTACGCTGCCCTACGCGATCCTGCTGATGACGGGGTATCTGAACACCTTGCCCCGCGATCTCGATGAAGCCGTAGCCGTCGATGGCGGCACCAGTTGGACAGCGCTTTGGCGGGTGATCGTCCCGATTTCACTGCCTGGAATCGTGGCGACGTCGGTCTACACCTTCCTGTTGTGCTGGAACGAATTTCTCTTTGCGCTGACGCTGACGAAGTCAACGTCCATGCGCACTGTCCCGATCGGCATCCAGCTGTTGATGGGGCAGCATGCCTTCGAATGGAACCAGATGATGGCGATGAGCGTGCTCGGCTCGCTACCGCTTTTGCTCATCTACCTCGTTGCCCAGAGGTACTTCCTCGCCGGCATGACCGCGGGCTCGGTCAAGTAGGATGTCCATCCGACGGCGACGCAGAGTGGCAGCAAGTAATAAGCGGTATCAAGGAATGAAAGGATGAACGTGAAAGACCTCAAAGTCGGCTGCCAGACCTTCACCTGGGAAATGCTGGGAGACCGGTTTACCGGCGGCCCCGACGATCTGCTGAAGGCGATCTCTGACGGTGGCTATGCCGGCATCGAGATCACCGACACCATGATCGGACATTATGGCGACAGGCCGGAGGAGTTCGCCGCCGCGCTGAAGGCGTCGGGGCTGACGCTGGTTTCCTTCGCCTTTGGCTCGAACAGTGGTTTTACGCTGAAGGAGGAGATCGGCGCCGATCTCGAGACCGCCAAACGCTGGATCGACTTCGCCGCCGCCTTCCCTGGCGCGCTCGTGTCGATGGGCTCTGCGACGGTGGTCTCCGACGGTCCGCGCGACGACAAATTCGCCATCGCCGCAGAGGTCTACAACGAGGCTGGCGAGCTTGGCCGCAAGACCGGCGTCCAGGTCGCGGTGCATCCAAGCTCGCACCACAACACGCTGCTGTTCGACCGGGCCGACTACGACACGATCTTTGCCTTGCTCGATCCCGATCTGGTCGGTTGGGTGCCGGATACCGGCCATATCCTGCGCGGCCACAAGGACATGGCCGACACGCTGCGCACCCACCGCGACCGCATCCGCTACATCCACCTCAAGGACGTCGATGCCAACGGTACCTGGGCCATGCTTGGCAAGGGCGTCTGCGACACGCCTGCGGTCATCGAGATCGCCGGCACCGCACCGCGCTTCAATGGCTGGCTGGTGCTGGAGGAAGAATCCGAAACGGCCGCCGCCGATCCCGCCGGCGCGGTCAAGACCAACCGCCAGACGATGCGCTCCTACGGCGCCTGAAGAACGAGACGATGATCAAGAAACAGGACAGACGCCTCAGGGTCGGCGTGCTCGGCTGCGGCCCCATCGCGCAGTTCGCGCACCTGGAATCCTGCGCCAAGGCCGGCAATGCCGACCTCTACGCCATCTGCGACGCGGCACCCGATCTGCTTGCGCGCATGGGCGCGACCTACGAGCCGCAGAAGATGTATTCCGACTATGAGGCAATGCTCGCCGATCCTGAGCTGGAAGCGGTGATCGTCGCCACATCGGACGCCTATCACGTGCCGATGTCGATCAGGGCGCTCAACGCCGGCAAGCATGTTCTCTGTGAAAAGCCGATCGGCACCTCGGTTGAGGAAGGCGAGGCGCTGGCCGAAGCGGTCAGGCGCTCGGGCAAGGTCCTGCAGGTCGGCCACATGAAACGCTTCGATCCGGCGCTGGAAGCCGCGCGCGACTTCGTCCGCGACGAGATCGGCGAAGTGCTTGCGCTGAAGGCCTGGTATTGCGATTCCACCCATCGCTACACCAACACCGATGCCGTGCAGCCGCTGCCCGTCACCAGCAGGCTAGCCAGGAAGCCAGCGGGAAATCCCAAGGCTGATCTCAGGCAATATTTCATGCTGGCGCATGGCTCGCATCTCGTCGACACGGCGCGTTTCCTGTGTGGCGAAATCCTTGCGGTCCGCGCGCGCCTCAACGAGCGTTTCGGCGCCTATTGCTGGTTCGTCGAGACCGAGTTCGCCAGCGGCGCGCTCGGCCATCTCGACCTGACGGTCGCCGTGCGCATGGACTGGCACGAAGGTTTTCAGCTCTATGGCGAGAACGGCTCCGTTATCGCCAGGACATTCAACCCTTGGTATTTCCGCGCCAGCGAGGTCGACATTTTTCATGAGAAGGACGCGACATCGCGCCGGCTGCTCGGCGCCGATGGCCATTTCTTCCGCCGCCAGCTGGAAGGTCTTGCCGACACGGTGCTGAACGGCGCGCCGATGCGCGGCGCCAATGTCGAGGACGGCATCGCCTCGATCCGCGCCATGGTCGCCATCGCGCGTTCGGTGGTATCAGGCGAGCGAGTCGAACTCGCCTCGGTTTCGGGGGCGGTGTGATGCGTCTCGGCATTTTCGCCAAGACCTTTGCCGGCACCGACCCGGCCGCCGTGCTGGCTGCGGTGAAGCAGTCGGGATACGAGACGACGCAGCTCAATCTGGCCTGTGCCGGCCTGCCGTCGATGCCGGATGCTGTGCCGGCGGACGCCATCGCCTCCATCCGCACCGCAGCGCAATCGAGCGGTGTCTCACTTGCAGCACTTTCGGGCACCTACAACATGGCGCATCCCGACAAAGCCGTGCGCGACGATGGCCTTCGGCGTCTCGCCGTCGTCATCGAGGCTGCTGCTGCCCTCGACATCCCGCTGGTCACGCTCTGCACCGGCTCGCGCAACGCCGCCGATCAGTGGGCCTATCATCCCGACAATGCCGATCCGGCCGCCTGGTCCGACATGGCCGCCGAGATGGCGAAGGCGCTGGCGTTGGCCGAAGGTGCCAATGTCGATCTCGGCATCGAGCCTGAGCAGGCCAACATCGTCACCTCGGCCAGGGATGCGACCCGGCTGATCGCCGAGATGGGATCGAAGCATCTGAAGATCGTGCTCGATCCGGCAAACCTGTTCGAACACGCCACGCCCGGCGAGGCGCGCGCCATCGTTGCCGCCGCGATCGACGAGGCCGCCGGCCACATCGCCATGGCGCACGCCAAGGACCGCTATAGTGACGGCCGCTTTGCCCCATCAGGGCAAGGCATCGTCGATTTCCCGGATTTCGGCGCGCGGCTGAAGGCAGTCGGCTTCGAGGGATCGCTCGTCACCCACGGGCTGTCCGCCGACGAAGCCCCCGATGTCGCCGCCTTTCTACGAAGGCTCCTCTGATGGGCGCCGCCCCGACGATCCTGCTCCGCGACGATGCAGCGCTTCGTGTCTTCGACACGGGGCAGGGCAGACTTCCCGTCGTCTTCCAGCATGGCCTCGGCGGTGACGCAGCGCAGGTCGCGCAGAACTATCCCGACAGCCCGTCATACCGCCGGCTGACCGTCGAATGCCGCGCGCAGGGCGGTTCCGGCGCCGGTAGCAAGCGCCCGTTTTCGATCGCGATGTTCGCCGATGATGTGCTGGCCGCCGCAGATGCGGCCGGCCTCGACCGTTTCGTCGCCGGCGGCATTTCGATGGGTGCGGCCATTGCCTTGCAGCTTGCCGCCCGCCACCCTGACCGCGTCCTGGGTTTGGTGCTTGTTCGCCCTGCCTGGGCTTTCGACGCGGCACCGCAAAACATGCGCCCTTACGTGGAAGTGGCGGAGCTCATCCTCAGCCGTCCTTTATCGGAGGCGCGAGATATCTTCGCGGCGTCCGCGACGGCCGCCCGCTTTCGCACCGAAGCGCCGGACAATCTTGCTTCCCTGCTCGGCTTCTTCGCGCGCGAAAACGCACCCGTCTTCGCCGAGGTGATGCAGCCGATCGCAGAGGATGGACCTGGCGTGACGCGGGCAGCGGCCGCTAGCCTTGCGTTCCCTACGCTCGTCATCGGCAGCGGCATCGATCTGGTCCATCCGCTGGCCGCCGCCCGCAGCCTCGCCGACGCCATCCCCAATGCGACCTTTGCCGAGGTGACGCCGAAGGCCACCGACAAGGAGCGCCATTTCGCCGAGATCCGCGCCGCCATCGGCAGCTTCCTCAAAGATCGTTTCAACAACCAGGACCAGTCATGATCTCGAAACCTCTCTCAGGCCCGGCCGCCATCGCCGCATTGCCGCGCGACCGGATGATCGCCGAATTCTCGCTCTGGTCGGCCAATCTCGCCAATTTCGAAAACGACTTGAAGCGCATCGAGCCCTATGTCGATCTTCATCATATCGATGTGGCGGACGGTCATTTCGCACCGTCCTTCCTGTTCTTCCCCGATCTCGTCGCCCGCATCGCCGGGCTGACGGCGAAACCCATCCATGTCCACCTGATGGTCGATGAAGCAATCGTTGAGGCGCAGACGCGCCAGTTCATCGAAGCCGGCGCCGACATGATCAGCGTCCATGCCGAGAATGGCGAAGCCGGATTGCGCGCCGTGCGGCTGACGCGGGAGCTCGGCGCCGAGGCGGGCGTCGTACTCAGGCTGGAGACGCCTGTGGAAGCGGTGACGGCCTTTGCCCCGGAAGTCGCCTTCGTGACGCTTCTTGGAACCGCAATCGGCGTCAAGGGACAGAGCCTGTCGGACAAGGCCTGCGACAGGCTGGGCGCTGCCCGCGCCATCCTGAGAAAGGCCGGCCGTGAGGCGCACGTGGTTCTGGCGGCCGATGGCGGCATCCGCCACGAGACCGTGCCGTCGCTGCGTGCCGCCGGGGCTGAAACCGTGGTTCTCGGTTCGCTCGCCTTCGGTGACAAGGACCTCGCCGGCCGCATCGGCTGGCTGCACGGCTTGAAGGTCGCGGCATGACATCAGAAGCCGCCCTTGCGATCGATCTTGGCGGGACGGAGCTTCGCGCCGCCCTGGTCGACCGCGACGGCAAGATCCTGGCATTCGCGGCGGTGCCGACGCAGGCGCAGGCCGGTCCCGATGTGGTGATCGGCCAGATCGAGGCGTTGGCGGCGACAGTCCACGCCGAGGCCCCGGCACTTTCGATCGTCGGCGTCGGCGTCGGTGCACCGGGACCGCTCGATCCGCTGGCTGGCATTGCCGTCGGCCCGCCGACGCTCGCCGGCTGGCTGGACGTGCCGCTTGCCGACATCCTGGAACGGCGGCTCGGCCTGCCGGTGCGGCTGGAGAACGACGCCAATGCCGCGGCGCTCGGCGAATGGCGTTTCGGTGCCGGCCATGGTGCGGGCTCGCTGGTCTTCATCACGGTTTCCACCGGCATTGGCGGTGGTGTCGTCGTCGACGGGCGCATCCTGCATGGCCGCCGTGGCCTTGCCGCCGAGATCGGTCACATGACCATCACCAATGAAGGCGAGCGCTGCGTATGCGGTGTCGTTGGCTGCTTCGAGGCCATCGCCTCGGGAACGGCACTTGGCCGCCGCGCCAGCGCCGCCACGGCAGCCGGAGACGGCTCTACCTTGCGACGCTTGTCAGCGGACGCGGAGGTGACCGGCCGCCATGTCGTCGAGGCGGCACGGCTGCAGGACGCTCTTGCCTCGGCCTTGCTGGAGGAGGAAGCGCGCTGGCTGGGCGTTGGCTTCACCAATCTCCTGCATCTCTATTCGCCCGATGTGCTGGTCGTTGGCGGCGGCATCGCCAATGGGCTCGACCTGATGCTGCCGACCATCGAGGCGACCATCAGGCAACGGGCCATGCGCGCCTATCGCGACGTGCCGGTCGTTCAGGCCCAGCTCGGCCGCCATGCCGGGCTCGTCGGCGCCGCCAGCCTTGTGCTGTTCGACGACGGCGGCACTTTGGCAGCCCGCATGCCTGTCGGCCCAAGCACGTTTCCGGACACGCCGCTGAGCAAGACCGGCATGGTCTGACGTTGCGACCTGCATGACAAAGGCCAGAGGCAGCACGCCTCCGGCCTTTTACGCATTGACCGCGCGTTATTACTCGGCGGGAACAACGTCCGCCGGCAGGCTATCGTCGGCCGTGCCCGCCAGCGCCCTCGCCAGCTTGGCCTCGTCGAGTTCGCCTTCCCAGCGCGCCACCACCAGCGTGGCGACAGCATTGCCGACGAAGTTGGTCAACGCCCGGCACTCCGACATGAAGCGGTCGACGCCGAGGATCAGCGCCATGCCAGCGACCGGCACGGCCGGAACCACCGAAAGCGTCGCCGCAAGGGTGATGAAGCCGGCCCCGGTGATGCCGGCGGCGCCCTTGGAGGAAAGCATGGCCACCAGCAGCAGCAGGATCTGGTCACCCATCGACAGGTGGATGTTGGTCGCCTGTGCGATGAACAGCGCCGCCAAGGTCATGTAGATGTTGGTGCCATCAAGGTTGAAGGAATAGCCGGTTGGGATGACCAGGCCGACCACCGAGCGCTTGGCGCCGGCCTTCTCCATCTTTTCCATCAGCGAGGGCAGGGCGGCCTCCGACGAGGAGGTGCCCAGCACCAAAAGCAGCTCTTCCTTGATGTAGCGGATCAGCGACAGGATGGAGAACCCGTTGTAGCGGCAGACCGCGCCAAGCACGACGAACACGAACAGGAACGACGTCACGTAGAAGGTGCCGACCAGCATGGCGAGGTTGATGACCGCGCCGATGCCGTATTTGCCGATGGTGAAGGCCATGGCGCCGAAGGCGCCGATAGGAGCTGCCTTCATCAGCACGCTGACCAGCTTGAAGATCGGTGTCGTCAGCGCCTGCAGGAAATTGAGCACGGGCGTGCCCTTGTCGCCGACCAACGCCAGCGCGATGCCGAACAGCACCGAGAAGAACAGCACCTGCAGGATGTCGCCATCGGCGAAGGCGCCGACGATGGTCGACGGGATGATGTTCATCAGGAAGCCGGTGACCGACTGGTCGTGCGCCTTGGCGGCGTAAGTGCTGATGGTCGAGGCGTCGAGCGTCGCCGGGTCGATGTTGAAGCCGGCGCCTGGCTGCACGACATTGGCGACGACAAGGCCGATGATCAGAGCCAGCGTCGAAAAGGTGAGAAAATAGAGCATCGCCTTGCCGGCGACACGTCCGACCTTCTGCAGGTCGCTCATGCCGGCAATGCCCGTCGTCACGGTCAGGAAAATGACCGGGGCGATGATCATCTTGACCAGCTTGATGAAGGCGTCGCCGAGCGGCTTCATGCTCTCGCCGACCGACGGATAGAAATGGCCGAGCAGGATGCCGACGGTGATCGCGACGAGCACCTGCACGTAGAGTTGGGCATAGAAAGGCTTGCGCTGCGCGGCAAGCGCGCCTGATTGGTCTGCGATGTGCATCGAACTCTCCCTGGCCGGATGGGGCGGAGCGCCCTGCGTGACTTCTCCCATCGCGGCGCTCCGGTCGCACGCCGCTGCCAGGGAGTTTTGCAAGCGTTGTGCCAGTTCGCGGAAAGGCCGGAACCACGGGATTTCCGCCTTTGTCTGACGTCATGCGGGCAAAGCCTGTGCGGATTTCCGCACAGGCAGTGTTTGCCTGGGCGGATTTTCGCATTACACTGGCCGAAAGCCGCGAGCAAAGGGGAGAGGGCAGACGCCGCAAGCAGACACCGATAGCGGATTCCCTGGATTTGCCGGCCGTGAATTGCTGCGCGAGGCGGTGGCGCGGCTGCGCGATGGCCGCTGGGTTGCCGTGGTCGTCGCTCTTGCCTTTCTGGCCGGCGCGATCGCCATTGCCGGGCGCATCGCCTCCGGCCAGGCGGCCGATAATCTGCGCGAGACGGCACTCGCCGCACTGCCGCTGGCGGCGGGAACCCTGACCGGCGAAATCGAAAAGCAGCGCCTGGTTCCACTGGTGTTGGCCAGAGACGATGCGGTGCGCGGCGCTCTGCGCCGGGCCGGAAAAATGAAAGAAAAGGCCCTCAACGACAAGCTCAAGTCGATTGCCGGCGATGCCTCGGCATCCGCCATCTACATCATCGATACGGCAGGCATCGCCATATCAGCCAGCAATGCCGACGAACCGGCGAGCTTTGTCGGCATCGATTACAATTTTCGGCACTATTTCCAGGAAGCGATGAGCAAGGGTGCTGCCAGCCAATATGGCCTCGGCACAATCAGCGGCAGACCGGGGCTGTACCTTGCCAGCCGCGTCGACGATGGCGGCAAGCCGCTTGGCGTTGCGGTGCTGAAGGTCGAACTCGACGGCGTCGAAGCCAATTGGCGTTCCAGCGGTTTCCTTGTGTTCATCACTGATGAACGCGGCGTGGTGCTGGCTACCAGCCAGCCCGACTGGCGGTTCCGTGCGCTGGCACCACTGTCGGCCGAGGACACCGCCGCAGCCCACGAGCAGCTCCAGTTGGCCGATGCAGGCTTCGAGCCGCTGCCGATCCGGCGCGGCGCGGGTGACGGCCTGGCGACGATCGACAACGCGGGAAAACCGCGCCAGTTCGTCGAGGTGGTGCAGGATTTGCCTGGTGCTGTTCCTGGCTGGCGTCTCTGGCTGCTCACTCCCGCCGACGCTGCTCTTTCATCGGCCGCCAACACGGCGCGCCTGACCACGCTGCTTGGGCTTCTGCTGATGGGCTTGCTTGCCTACGTGCTGACCCGGCGCCGGCGAACGCGCAGGCTGAGGCAGGAGGCGCTGGCGCGTATGAATGCCGAGCTGGAGAGCCGAGTCAGCACGCGAACGGCCGAGCTGACCCGCTCCAACACCGCACTTGCCGGTGAAATCGCCGAGCGCGGGAATGCCGAAGCCAAGGTGCGCCGGCTGCGCGACGACCTCGCCCAGGCCAACCGGCTTTCCATCCTCGGCCAAATCGCCGCCGGCGTGGCGCACGAGATCAACCAGCCGGTCGCCGCTATCCGCACCTATGCCGAGAATGCGGGCCGCTTTCTCGAAACCGGCAAAACCGAACCGGCCAGCGGCAATCTGACGTCGATCGTGTCGATGACCGAGCGCATCGGCGCGATCACCGGCACCTTGCGCACTTTCGCCCGTCGACCCGGGGTTGCCGCTTCGCCGCTGCCGGTGCGCGAGGCAATTGATGGCGCGCTGTCGCTGCTGTCGGGCCGCATCCGTGATTCCGGCGTGACCATCGTCAAGCCGCGCGGCAATGCCTCGCCGGTGGTCCTCGCCAGCCGCATCCGGCTGGAGCAGATACTCGTCAACCTTTTGCAGAATGCGCTCGACGCGATGAAGGACCAGTCTGATCCCCGCATCGAGATCCAACTCGCCGAGCACGACGACAGGGTGCTGATTTCGGTGCGCGACAATGGCCCAGGTCTCGGCCCGGAAGCAGCCGGCAATCTGTTCATGCCGTTCCAGACCACCAAGGAGAAGGGGCTTGGTCTCGGGCTGGTGATCTCGCTGGAGATTGCCCAGGAATTGGGCGGCACGCTGCGGCTCGATCCCAGCAATGGCACCGGCACATCTTTTACCGTCGACTTGAGGCGAATTGAATGATTGAGGGATCAGGGTTGGTGGCGCTCGTCGACGACGATGCGGACCTCCTTCACGCCACAACGCAATTGCTCGAGCTTGCCGGCTTCACTGTGGTCGCGCGCGACGCCGCCGAGGCAGCCCTTGCCGTTGTCGACAGGACCTTTGAAGGCGTGGTGGTCAGCGACATCCGCATGCCTGGCATGAACGGGCTGCAGCTGTTCGATCGCATCAAGGCGATCGACCCGGACATACCCGTGATCCTGGTCACCGGCCATGGCGACGTCGATCTCGCAGTGGCCGCGCTCAAGGATGGTGTCTACGATTTCATCCCGAAACCCTTTGCCGGCGACCGCCTTGTCGAGGCGCTGAAACGGGCATCGGAGAAGCGACGACTGGTGATGGAGAACCGGCGGCTGCGCGAAGCCGCGGCGCTCGCCACTGACGGCCTGCCGCTGATCGGCGAGGCTCCTGCCATCAAGCGGCTGCGCGAGACCTTGCGCCAGATCGCCGACATGGATGTCGACGTGCTGGTCGAGGGAGAAACGGGAACCGGCAAGGAAGTGGTGGCTGACCTGCTGCACAGGTGGGGGCGGCGGCGCTCAAAACCCTTCGTGGCACTGAACTGCGGCGCCCTACCGGAGACGGTCATCGAGAGCGAGTTGTTTGGCCATGAGGCGGGCGCGTTCACCGGCGCGCAGCGGCGGCGGATCGGCAGCATCGAGCATTCCAGCGGCGGTACGCTGTTTCTCGACGAGATCGAATCCATGCCCCCGGCGCTCCAGGTCAAGCTGCTGCGGGTGCTCGAAACGCGCAGCCTCACCCCGCTTGGCTCGAACGATATCAGGCGCATCGATCTGAGGGTCGTTGCGGCGACCAAGGTCGATCTCGGCCGGCCGGACCAGCGCGGCGATTTTCGCGAGGATCTGTATTTTCGCCTCAACGTGGTGACGCTGCGCATCCCGCCGCTGCGCGAACGGCGCGGCGACGTCCCGATGCTGTTCGGGCATTTTCTCGGCAAGGCGGCGGAACGGTTCGGCCGGCCGGTCGCCAAGATGAATGCAGCCGTCAGCGATCATCTCCAGTCGCATGACTGGCCGGGCAATGTCCGCGAGCTCGCCCATTTCGCCGATCGCGTCGCGCTCGGTCTCGGTCCGGACGATGAGGTGAGGACGGTCTCCGCGCACGCGCCGGAGCCTGCGGCAGCATTGCCCGAACGGGTCGGCCAATACGAAGCGCAGCTCATCCGTGACGCGCTGCGCGACCATGGCGGCGACGTGCGCGGCGCCATCGACGCCCTCGGCGTGCCGCGCAAGACCTTTTACGACAAGCTCAAGCGCCACGGCATTGCCGCATCCGAATTTCGCAATGGCGGCGATACCGATACGCAACCCATCTCGGAAAAGCGATGAATACGACCATTGAAACGACGGCAAATCCCTCGCCGGAAGAACTCGCCTTTCTCGGCGAAAGGTTGACGGCGTTCAACGACGGCGATGTCGGCGCATCCGAAAGGAAGGCGCTTGTGGTGTTTGTGCGCGACGAGGATGGCGCGGTCGTCGCCGGCATTTCCGGTTACACGGCCTGGGGCTGGCTCTATGTGCAATGGCTCTGGGTCGATGAGCGGCTGCGCGGCCAGCACATGGCCGGCACAATGCTGGACGCGGCCGAACAGGAAGCGGTGGCGCGCGGCTGCAACAATGCCTGGATCGATACCTTCAATCCGAACGCCGCCAAGGTCTATCAGCGCCAGGGCTATCGGCCCTTCGGCTCGCTGGCCGATTTCCCTGTCGGCCGCAGCCGCATCTTCCTGCAGAAGGAACTGGTTGGCGGTTGAGCAATTCCAGGAAAAGTGTGAAGCGGTTTTGCGTCCGGAATTGCGTCAAAGCAAGAGTCTAGCCGGCGAGTTTTCCGCCACGCATCGGCTGCGGCGCGCCGGTGGTGCTCGGGAAACTGATCGGCAAGCCGCGCAACACGCGAACCGCGAGGAAGGCAAAACACTCCGCCTCGACCGCATCGCCGCTCCAACCGAGGCTTTCCGCCAGCACCACCTCGACGCCGGCGCGGCTGGCCAGCATTGCCATCATGGTCGGGTTATGGCGACCACCGCCGCTGACCACCAGCTTTTTAGGCCGGCTTGGTAAGAGGTCGAGTGCCTTGCCGACGGCGCCGGCGGTGAAGGCGGTGAGCAAGGCGGCACCATCCTCGGCATCCAGGCCGTCCGCCATCGCGGCACCGAAGTCGAAACGGTCCAGCGATTTCGGGTAGGCTTTGCTCAGATAAGGGTGCTGCAACAGCTTGGCCAGCCGGGCCTCGTCCACCTTACCTGCACGGCCAAGCGCGCCGTCGCGGTCCATCTCGCCGAGCCCCTTCGACTTGATGAAATCGTTCAGCGGCGCGTTGGCGGGTCCGGTGTCGAAGGCGACGACATTGTCGGCGCCATCCCACCAGGTGATGTTGGCGACGCCGCCGAGATTGAGTACGGCGACCTCGCCATTGGCGCCGGCGCTGCGCATCAGCGCGGTGTGATAGACCGCGGCCAGCGGCGCGCCTTGCCCGCCGGCGCGTATGTCGGCCGAGCGGAAATCGTATGCGACCTTGGTGCCCAAGATGGCATGCATCAGCTCGCCATCGCCGAGCTGCCTTGTCTGGCCCAGCCGTCCAACCTGCGGCGCGCGATGCAGAACGGTCTGGCCGTGAAAACCGACGACGCCGATATCGGCCATCGTCATGCCATAGCCTTCGACCAATTCCTTGACGGCTGCCGACTGGGCACGCGTCAGGGCTTCCTCCGCGGTGCGGAAGATCGCCGGCTCCGGCCCGACAAAGTTCCACGCCCGCGCCTCCGTCAGCGTCTCTTCCAGCAGGGAGCGGATAGATGGGGGATAGGGCATCAGCCGATAGGTGCCGAAATCCTCGATCTGCTCGCCATCGGTCTTGATCAGCGCGACGTCGATGTTGCCGTCCAGCACCGTGCCGGTCATCAGGCCGACGGCCCAGATTGGTTCCATAATCGTTTCCTTATCGAACATGATCTTTTCCGAAAACGGTTTCCCACTTTTCGGGGCCATGCTCCAGTCCCCATTAATGAGGCCGCCGACCGCTTGACGAAGCAAAACGATTCCACTGTCGAAATGACGTGTCGGATGGATCCGGTTGGTGAGCAAGGTCCAAGCCTTGCCCCTGTCGAGGCGGGGGTCGCGGTGCCGAGGCGGACCTATCCTCGTAGCGCCACGGGCGACACTGGACTGCGCAACGCCGGTTCTGCGGTCGTTTGGGCTCAACACAGCGGCAATGCCACCTCTTGCCTATCATGCGCGAAGGCGCGACCTTGCTCGATCTGGCAAACGCTTCCGCCGAAATCCGCAAGGGAGAGAAAATCATGACATCATCCGATGTGGCCGTCATTGCAGGCGCGGGCGCTGGTGTGAGCGCCTCGCTTGCGCGCCTTCTCACCCGGGAAGGCTTTCGCGTGGTTCTGGCCGCCCGCAACGTCGAGAAGCTGGGCGCTCTGGTCGATGAGACCGGTGCGCTGGCCGTTGAGACGGATGTCGCCGACGCTGCGTCCGTCGCCAGGCTGTTCGACACCGCCGACAAGGCCGGCCCGCTGGCGCTCGTGGTGTTCAACGCCAGCGCACGCACACGCGGCCCGATCGCCGAGCTCGATGCGGAAGCGGTCAAACAGGCATTGCTGGTCGGCGCCTATGGCGGCTTCCTGGTCGGCCAGCAGGCGGCGCGCCGGCTGCTTGTCCGGGGATCCGGTTCGATCCTGTTCACCGGCGCCACCGCCAGTGTGAAGGGCTTTCCCGGCTCGGGCGGCTTTGCCATGCCGAAATTCGGCCTGCGCGGCCTGGCGCAGTCCATGGCCCGCGAACTCGCCCCGAAGAACATCCATGTCGCCCACTTCATCATCGACGGCCAGATCGAGCCGCCCGGACAGGCAGCCGATCCCGACCGGCCGGACCGCCGCCTGTCGCCGGATGCCATCGCCGAGGCCTATCTCACAACCCATCGCCAGCATCGCAGCGCCTGGAGCTCGGAGCTTGAGTTGCGGCCCTGGGTCGAGACGTTTTGACAATCCAGCTGACCGGCGGGCGGGAAGTAATGCGATCCTTCCGCCGTTCCTTGCATATTAGGCAATGCTGATATTTTGTGGCGCTAAGCTGCTTATCCAATACATAAAAAGACATAGGGTAATATATACGTTTGTTTAACGCCGGTTGTGCATGTTGCAGCTTTCCCGGGTTAATTGAGAACGCGCATGTCGGTTACACGTCGTACACTGCTTGCGGCCGGGAGCGGCGGGTTGCTGATTTCACAAGCCCGGGCAGCCAGCACTCTGGGACAGCAGGCGGAGAGCGCCCCTCAACCTATCGCGAGCGGCGATGCATTGCGCATCGCAATGCCGGCCTTCGCTTCCAATCCGTTCTTCCCGGCCGACGGATCGGGGGACGATGGCATAGACATGGAACTGGCCCACGGCATCGCCGCGGCGCTTGGCGTCGAGCCAGTGTTCGACCGATCCGCCGCAACGTTCGACGATATTGTGAAACAGGTCAGTTCCGGACAGGCCGACCTGGCGATTGGCAAGCTCAGCCGGACGCTTCAGCGCGGCCGGTCGATCATCTATTCGCGCCCCTACGCCATGCTGCGGCAAGGGCTGATCGCCAACCGCCTCAACCTGGCGCGTATCGCGCAAGGCAAGCCGCCCGAAGGGATCGTCCGTGATTTCTCAGGCGATCTTGGCGTGATCGAGGGCTCTTCATTCGCCACTTATGCGGCCACGACTTTCCCGCATGCGCAAATCCACCGCTTGGCAAGCTGGGATCTGATCATCGATGCGATCCGGAACGGGACGATCGACATGGCCTATCGCGATGATTTCGAGATCAAGAAGCTGATGGTCGACGATCCGTCGATGACGGTCGTAGCGCGCTCCATCACGCTGACCGACAAGGTCGATACGATCGCAGTCGGCGTGCGGCCGGACAATCCGCATCTCGCAGCCTTTGTCGATCTGTATCTCGATCTCGCGCGGGGTCAGCAGGTTCTCAGCACGGACGAGATCATCGCCCGCTATCGCCAGGGGAGCAAAGCCTGACATGGCAATCTCCGAGTTAGCCGGACCCCTGCCTTTCGATTGGCGCCTGATGGCCAGGCGCATACTGCGATCACCCGTGACGACGATCGCGATGATTGCTGCAGGGATCCTGTGCGGCCTCTACTATCCAGATTTTGCCCATGCGATCAGCCCTGTCGCACAGCTCTACCTGAATTTCCTCAAGATGGTCGTCCTGCCCTATTTGGTCTCGTCGGTCATCTTCTCCATCACGGCGATGGTCCAGGACCCGAAATCGGTCCGCTACCTCGGCAAGGTGGGTATGGCCGTGCTGGTCGTGTCGTTCCTGAGCGTGCTGGTGAGTGGCACCTTGTCGCTGATCCTGCAGCCGGGCCAGATCGAGAATCCCCAGTCGCGCATCGAGCTTGGCGAGTTCATCAATTCGCAAGGCAGCGTATCCACCGATCTCGCCTTCCCGTTCCAGCCGCCAGCCTCCAATGGGGATCCCAATGGCGGGCACTCGATCCTGCTCGACCTGGTGCCGAACAACGTCTTCAATGCCCTGGCCTCGGGCCAGACCATTCAGGTCCTGCTGTTCTGCCTGCTTTTCGGGCTCGCGATGGGGAAGATTCCCCAGCCCTCGTCCATGAGCCTGACCCAGGCGCTCAACGCGGTCTACCGGGCCTGCACGGTGCTCACCAACTGGTTCATCTGGGGGTTGCCCTTTGCAACCTTCATCCTGATCGCGGACCAGACAGCGTCGACCGGAACCAAGCCGCTCATGCTAATGGGCGGTTACCTGCTGGTGATGGGTCTTTCCTGCCTTACATTCGTTGCCGGGGCATTTGCCATTATCGCGATCCGGTCGCGACGCAGCTACTGGACGACGATCAAGACCTGCCAGCCGCTTCTCATGGTGGCCATCACCACACGCTCCTCGGTCGCCTCGCTCCCATGGGTCATCAACCTGTTGGGCGAGCGCCTGCGGTTCAGCCTGGTGGTCGTCGAACTGCTCGTGCCGTTACAGGCGGCACTGCTGCGGACAGGCCCGGCACTGCTCTATACCTCGGGTGCGCTGTTCATCGCTCAGCTCTACGGCCACCAGCTTGCAGTCCCGGACCTCGTGCTCGTCGGTATCATCTCAGCGCTTCTCGCGCTCACCACCGGCGGCATGGGCAGCCTGCTCATCCTGTCGCAGATGTCCATCGTCTGCGGCTACCTGAAGCTTCCCTTCGAGGCGGCGTTCGTCCTGTTCGTCGCGGTGGATGCAGCCGTCGACACGTTCATGACGCTGGCCAGCGTCTGCACCGTCGCGGCGAGCACGGCAATGATCGCTCCCAGCCACAGGGAGACGACGCAGCCTGAAACCGTCTCGGAACAGCTCGAAGCCGAGCCTGCCAGATGATCGACGACAGCATCCGTCCCCAGCTCGGCATTATCGGCGGTCTTGGGCCGCTTGCTTCGGCCGATTTCTACTTCAAGCTGACCCGGATGACCCAGGCGCTCAGAGACAACGAACATGTGCCTGCCGTGATCCTCAGTGTCCCGCAGCTGCCCGACAGGACCGAAGCGATCCTTGCCGGCCATGACGGGCCGCTGGCGCCTTTGAAAGCCGCGGTCGCGACGCTCAATGCGCTCGGCGTCGCCCGCATCGCGATGCCGTGCAACACCGCCCACCATTGGTACGGCCAACTGGCGGCGAATTCGCGCGCGGAAATCATCCATATCGGAGATGCTGTGGTGACGGAGACGCGTCGCAGCCTGGATCAGGGCCGGGTTGCTGTTCTCGCCACCCAAGGCACGCTGGTCTCCGGCTTCTACCAGGACAGGATGTCGGCAGCGGGATTTGAGCTCTGCCTTCCCGCGAACACCGAGTTTCAGGCCTGCGTCGACAGCGCGATCAGCCTCGTCAAGGCGGGTTCGATCGCGGATGCGGCGGTTGAAACCGAGCGCGCGCTCGACATCGCGCAAGCGGCCGGCGCCGATGCAGCCCTGCTCGGCTGCACCGAACTGTCGGTGGTGGCCGCCAGCCTCAACGATATCAATGGATTGGTCGTCATCGACAGCAATGCGGCCTTGGCAAGAGCCTGTCTGAACCGATTGGGCTTCGGTGCCCAGGAAGCCCGCGGCCTGCCGACCGTATCGCGGCTGCCGGAACATGACCGATCGATGCGCGCCAGCTTGGCCGCACTGGCCTAGCCCTATGGATAGAACCTCATAGCATTTCGGAACCCGTCAGCCTTGGCGCGGCACGCCCTTGGCAAGCAGGTAGACGAGGTACGGCCCGCCAAGCAGCGAAGCGAACAGGCCGGCGGGAAGTTCGTAGGGAAAGGCCGCCATGCGCGACAGCCAGTCCGAAACGATCATCAGCAGGGCGCCCAGAAGCATCGCTCCGGCGAGATGGACGCGGGCGTGGGAAAAGCCGACCAGACGGGCAAGGTGTGGCGCGATCAGGCCGACGAAGCTCAATGGCCCGACGACCATGGCGGCCAGCGCAGTCAGCAGCGCGGCAACGATGATCAGCATCAGCCGTCCGCCGGCAACCGGCACGCCCAGCCCGCGTGCGCTGTCGGACCCGAGCGGCAGGATATCCAGCCAGCGGGCGGCAAGGAACAGCGGCAACGTCAGCGGCAACAGACAGGCGAGTGCTAGCCCTGCATCGAGCGCCGACGCCTGGCCGGTCGAGCCGCTCAGCCAGCGCAACAGAGTGTAGGACTGCGCGTGGCCCATCGCGATCGTCGCGGTGATCGCAGCGCTGCACAGCGCGCTCATGGCGATACCGGCAAGCAGCAGCCGCTCGGCACCGAACTTTGCTTGTGCGGCAAGGGCCAGCATGGCAATCAAGGCCGCCAGTGAGCCCAGGGCTGAGCCGGCGAGCTGCCAGCCGAGACTGGCCGTGGCGCTGACCATCAGCACGGCTGTCAGGCCGGCACCGGCGCCGGTGCCGACTCCCAGCACTTCGGGGCTTGCCAGCGGGTTGCCGGTGACCCGCTGGATGACGACGCCGGCGGCCGCGAGCATGGCGCCGGCGGCGGCCGCCACGCCGATCCGCGGCGCACGCCACGCGGCGAGATCGGTTAACAGGTCTCCCCCAGCAATAGACCAGCCGTCCGGGCCACGCCCGACGACAAGCGCCACGATGGCAGCGACAAGCGCCAGCGCAAGCAGAAGCAGGATGATGAGCCAGGGCCGGCTGGCCTTGCGCGGTGCGGTACCATTCGAACCGAGATGCGGCCACTCGAAAAGGCGCAGCCGCGGCAACAGCCATAGCAGCAGCGGACCGCCGAGCAGGGCGGTGCCGGCACCGGTCGGAATGCGTTCGCCACCGGAACCGGCGGCCAGCTGTACCAGCCCGTCCGTCAGCCACAGCAGCACGGCGCCGATCAGCGGCGCGGCGATCAGTTTTTGGCGCAGTGTGCGGGCGCCCGAAAGCGTGGCCAGCGCCGGCGCTGCAAGACCGACGAACCCGATGACGCCAACCTCTGCCGCGACCGACGTCGCCATCCACACGGCAAGCGCGATGATGAGAAAGCGGCTTGAGTGACGGGCGACGCCCAGGCCGCGTGCCGAGGCATCGTCG
Organism: Mesorhizobium sp. M0848; assembly: GCF_040319805.1. NCBI lineage: Bacteria > Pseudomonadati > Pseudomonadota > Alphaproteobacteria > Hyphomicrobiales > Phyllobacteriaceae > Mesorhizobium > Mesorhizobium sp. M0848. The sequence goes on from NZ_JAMYOM010000002.1 coordinate 171,802, forward strand.
AGACCAAGAATGGTCAGCGGCCGCAGCAGCATCAATGCGGCAACCACACCGGCCGCCAGCCTGATCGTCAGCGCGATGGTCGGCTCCCAGTCCTGCTGGACCAGCGATCCGCCGCCCCAGATGAACAGCGAAAACAGGTACTCGCCATTGGCGAGGATCAGTGCTGCGCTGACGGAACTGGCGGTCAGCGCCACCATCATCCCGGCGAGCACGACGGAGACCGGTTCCAGCCCGCGCCGCCAGGTCAATGCCAGCACCAGCAGCACCGCGGCGATGCCACCGGCGAAGGCGACCAGGCCCTGCGACCGCTCCATCAGCAGCGGTGCGTAAAGCGAGGCGATCGTCATCGCCAGTTGCGCGCCGGCCGAAATACCGAGCGTCGACGGTTCGGCCAGCGGGTTGCGCAGCACATGCTGCAACAGCAGGCCGGACAGGCCGAGCACCGCGCCGGCCAGCACCGCCACGGCGGCGCGCGGCAGCGTGCTGTAGACCAGGATGACGCTGTCGAGATCAATGCCGTCGCCCGGCGGTGCGGCCGGCCATTGCATGCCGACGCGCCATGCGAAGAGGAGCGCAGCCAGCGCCGCCAGGAGGTCCCACAGGGCGATTGGCGACAGCGCGGCACTCGTCGCGGTGCGATCGCTTATGGTGCGCTCAGCCATGGCTCTGCCCGGCAAGGGCGGCCGTCGCCAGACGCGCGAAGCGGCGTGCCGATGGCAGGCAACCGAAATGGTTGACCGGATCCAGCACAGCAACACGCCCCTGGCGGACAGCGGGTAGCGCGTTCCACAAGGCATTTGTAGGAAGCGAACGCCCGACATCTGCCGGCAGTGGCGAAACGATCAGGATCGACGCCTCGGGCACGCGCGCTAGCGCCTCCAGTCCGACGGGTGCCGCCGCGCTGTAGCTCGTCTCGTCGGTCCATGCATTGACCAGGCCGAGACGCGTCAGCACATCGCCGAATATGGAATCACGGCCAAAGGCTCGAAAATGCCTGCTATCGCCGAGACTGATGACGAAGACCCGCGCGGGGGAGGGGGGCAAGGTGGCGCCAAGCTGCGTGATCTCGACCGCCGTCTCATCGACGTAGCGCTTCGCCTCGGTCTGCCGTCCCAGCTTTTCGCCCAGGGCCAGTGTCGCCGCCTCGGCGAGCGCATAAGGTGGCACGCCGGCCTCGTAGACCGTTTGCGCAAACACCGGCGCGATGCGTTCGAGCATCGGGCGCTGGTATTCGTAGAAATTGGAGATCACGATGAGATCAGGCGCGACGATGCGCAGCAGCTCGTAATTGGGCGCGCCGCGCAGCCCGAGATCGGTTGCCGATTGAGGAACCGCCGGCTCGACCGCGATCTTGCGGAACTGGATCAGTTCGGTCGCCGCCACCGGCTCGATGCCGAGCGCCAGCAACGTCTCCAGCATGCCCCAGTCGATCGCGGCAACGCGCATCGCCGCCGCCCTGGCGGCGACCGGTGGCAGCAATGCCGCGGCCGCCAGCGCAAGCACCTGCCGTCTGTTGGGCAGATGGATCATCACTGGCGGATTCGGCACATGGCTACCAAGTCGTATGCGCCTTCAGCTTGAATGAGCGGCCTTCGCCATAAGAACAGGCTTCGACAGTGGTGGTCTGACAACTCGAGACATAGGTTTTGTCGAACAGATTGGTGATGTTCAGATCGACACCCCAGGTCTCCTTGTCGTAGCCAAGCTTCAAGTCGGCCAGCGTGACAGCTGGAACCTTGTTGTTGTTTGCGTTGTCTGCCCATGAGGAGCCGACGTAGCGCAGGCCGCCGCCGATCGAGATGCCGTCGTACCAGCCGCCACGAAAAGTATAGTCGACTGAGGCGGAGGCCATCACCTCTGGCACGATGAACGGCGTCTTGCCAATCAGCGCCGGGTTGGCGTCCTTGGTGATATCGATGTCATAGGCGGTGAAAGCGCCGGTGAGCCGGAAATCCTCGGTGACGTTGACCTTGCCTTCCAGTTCTATACCGCGTGAGCGCACTTCGCCGGTTTGCAACTGCGTGAAGAAAGTAACGTTCGACGGTACATTCTGACGGGTCAGGTCAAAAAGCGACAGGGTGAACAGGCCATCGACAAAGGTCGGCACATATTTGACGCCGACTTCGTACTGCACGCCCTCTTCCGGCTTGAACAGATTACCGTTGGCGTCGGTGCCGATGAGCGGGTTGAAGAAGGTGGCAATGCTGGCATAGGGGGTTACGCCATTGGCAAACTCATAGGCGAGGCCCGCGCGACCGGAGAAGTCGCCGACAGTCTGGTTCTGCGTGCTGGAACTCGCCGAGTAATATGTCGGCCGATTGTCGGCGTCGAGCCAGCCACGGTCGTAACGGCCGTTCAGCGTCACCAGCCAGCCGTCGCCGAAGCGCAACTGGTCCTGCGCGTAGAAGCCGAGCTGCTTCTGGGTCAAGTCCTGATTGAGGTAGCTGACTCGTGGCGTCAGTGGCGCGCCGTAGATTGGGTCGAAAGCATCAATGGGAGGGGTTGTGCCGAAGAGCGCCGACGATTGCACCTGGTCGATGTTGTAATATTTGTAGTCGATGCCGGCCAGCAGCGTGTGTTCCACAGCGCCTGTCTCCACCTTGCCCTCGATCTGCAGGTCCGACAGGAATGTCGTGGCGTCGGTATCGTGACCGAAATTGATGCGATTGAGCTGCGTCGCGCTCGCCCACCCGTTGGCGTAGACGTTGACTTCATTAATCGAGGCCGCACTGAGGCGCATGTTGGAACGCACCGTCCATTGGTTGTCGAAAGTGTGCTCGAACTCGTAGCCGATCGAACCTTGCTCGCGCTTGTAGAGATCGACACTCGGCTCGGTAAAATTGGCATCTGGGTCGATTCGACCGTAATTCACGCCGCCGATAATCCGATCCGTTACAGTGCCGATGTAAGGCAGGAAGCTGCCGCCATTGTGGTTCTCGTCGATGTGGCTGTAGTTGGCCAGTACCGTCAGCTTGGTCTGCTCGTCGGGCTGCCAGGTGATGCTGGGCGAAATGAAGCCGCGCCAGCCATTCTGCAAATCGCTGTAGGTGTCGCCGCCGGCGACTTTGCCCGTTACCCGGTAGCTGACAACACCATTGCCGTCGACGTCGCCGATGTCGAAGCCCAGATAGACATTGCCGGCATCGTTGACGCCGGTCTCGATATAGCGCTGCCTGCCATCCGGTCGCTTGCTGACATAGTTGACGAGGCCGCCGGGATTGCTGCCGCCATAGAGTACGGAGGCCGGCCCTTTCAGCACTTCGACTCGCTCGAGGCCGAAGCTGTCGACGTAGAAGCCGCCAAAGGCGTAGCTGAACAGTTGCAGCCCATCCATGTAGGTGCCATCAGCCGTGGCTTGGAAACCGCGGATGAACAGCCAGTTGGTGTCGCTGTCCGGGCCGAAGGGCTGTGCGAACACCCCGGCCGTGTAGCGCAAGGCCTCGTCGACTTTCTGTGCGCCCTGGTCGTCGATCTCCTGCCGGCCGATCACCGAGACGGATTGCGGGATATCCTTGATGTCGGTCGCCGTCTTGGAGCCGGTCCTGCTTTTTTTGGCGACGATGCCTTTAACCGGTCCGGTCGCGCCGTCGCCGGCCTCGCCCTCGACCACCACCGGTTCAAGCTGGGTGCTGGTTTGCACCGACTGCGCGAACGCGGCCATTGGCGGGATCATCGCGGCCGCGGCGACGCTGGCCGCCAGAATCGCCTTCATCCGGTAAGTTCTGCTCATCAGGAAAGTCCCCGCCTGTCGATATTGAGATACCTGATTATTTATCTCAACTTATCTGCTGGTCATTGGACGGAATTGGGCGGTTTGTCCATTCTTGTCCAAACGAGGGACATCGCGGTGTGATGTTGCGGAAATGTCACTGGCGACTGGTGCTCCTCATCCAGGCGCCGGGTGTCACGCCGACAATCGACTTGAACACACGCGTCAGATGCGCTTGGTCGAAAAAACCCGTTGCCTCGGCGATGTCGCCAAGTGAAGCGGTGCCACGCGCCATCATGGCCTTGGCCCTGTCGACCCGCGCCTGCATCTGCCAACGATGCGGCAGCACGCCCGTCGCCGCCTTGAAGGCGTGACTCATCGCGGTTTCGGACAGGCCGGTCAGCGCGGCGAGGTCGGCAAGCCGGATCCTTTCCAGGCAATGCGCGTCGATGTAGTCGGTGACGAGGCGCAGCTTGCGGCGCGACAGCGGCGACCGCCGCCTAAGGTTATCAGGCCGGTCGATCTGGAACAGGCTTGCGAACAAGGCATTGAGCAGACCCTCGCCATAGAGATCATGCAGGGGCCGGTCGCTGCCGCATTCGGCGGCGATCAGGCCGGCAAGCATGGCGATCCGGTCGTCGCGAAACTGGAAGCGCGACATCCGCAAGGCCTCGAGGTCAAGGCTGCGGCCGAAGCGGCGCGTCAGCACTGCGGCGTCGAAATGCAGGTCGAGATGCCGGATCCGCCGAAGCCCCTCGACCCGGCCGCGGATCGGCACGTGGGCCGGTATGTAGGCCATGGAAAAAGCCTGGTCGTGGCGGCGCAATTCGCCCTTGGCGTCTTCGACGAAGAAAGCGCCATCGCCATCCACATCGAGCGCGACGAACAGCCGGGGGTCGGGAGAGACGTAATAGCCTTCGGCCTTGTCACCGCATGAGACATCCCAGAGGTCGGCGACCACGCCGTCCCAGACATGCCATTTCAGGTCGCCAATGACTGAAAAGCCCTCAATCCGGCTTTCCATGCGCGCAACGAAGGTCAAGTCCTGTGATCCCGGGCATAATCATGATAAAATCCATCATGTTTATGCCCGGTTAGCGACCCCACCGCAAGTGCTTTGCGGCTGCTCGAAAATCGGCCGGAACCCAATGCCGCTGGGGCCGTCTGGCCTCAAACACTTTCGAGGTATGTCTCGATTTCGAAATCGCTGACATTGAGCGCGAACGTGTTCAATTCCTGGCGTTTGCAGGCAACGAAGGAGTCGCGCAGGATGGCTGGAAAAATCTCAGCCACATGCGTCCCGCTCTCGAAGGCGGCGATCGCCGACGCCCAGTCCGGCGGCAGCTTTGCCGGCGGAAGTCCCTGGCCGTCGGTGCCGATCGGATCGCCTGGCGATATTTGTCTTTCAATGCCCGTCAGTGCGGCGCCCAATATGGCCGCTAGCACCAGATAGGGATTGGCGTCGGCTCCCGAAACGCGATGCTCGATGCGGCGCGCAGCGGTTGGCCCGCCGGGAATGCGGATCGCGACCATACGGTTCTCATAACCCCAGGCGACTGCGGTCGGCGCATAGGATCTCGGGCGCAGCCTGCGGTAGGAGTTGAAGTGCGGCGCGAACACCAGCGTGCTTTCGGCCATTGCCGCAAGCAGGCCGCCGACCGCATGGCGCATGGTCTCAGAACCCTGGTCGGTGCCGTCATCGAAGACGTTGCGCCCTTCGCCGTCGATCAGGCTGAAATGAACGTGAAAGCCGTTGCCGGCCCGGTCGCCATAGGGCTTGGCCATGAAACAGGCGGCAAAGCCGTGCTTGCGGGCAATGCCCTTCACGGTGCGCTTGAACAGCACCGCATCGTCAGCCGCCCGCAAGGCGTCCGCGACATGGTTCAGATTGATCTCGAACTGACCGACGCCGTTCTCGGCGATGGCGGTGTCGACGGGAATGCCTTGCGTCCGGCAGGCCTCGTAGACGTCATGGATGAAGGATTCGAAGTCGTCGATCTCGTCGATCGACAGCGCCGCGTCGGAATCGAGACGGCGCCCGGTGACCGGCGAGACAGGTCCGACCGGCCGCTGCGATTGCGGATCGACGAGATAAAATTCGAGTTCCGTTGCCGCGACCGGGGTCAGGCCCAAGGCCTTGTAGCGGTCGAGGATGCGGGCCAGCGCCCGTCGCGGATCGCCGAGATAGGGCGCGCCGCTTTCGTCGGCAAGCCAGAGCGGGACCAGCGCTGTCGGATGCGCCGTCCAGGCCACCGGCAGAATGCCGCGCCCCGTCCATTGGCACAGTCCGTCGGCATCGCCGGTCGAGAAAACCAGGCTATTGCCTTCGATGTCTTCGCCCCAGACGTCCAGTCCGATCAGCGAAAAAGGCATGCGCAGCTTGCCTTCCAGCGCCTTCCTTGCCTGCTCGACGGGAATGCGCTTGCCGCGCATGATGCCGTTGAGGTCGCACACCGCCGCCCTCAGGCTCTGGATGTCGGTCCTGCTTTCAAGCCAGTTCAAAACGTCCGCAATTGCATCGCTCAATTTATAACCTCTGGTTTTTGAAGGTGCCGCAGCCTGACCGGCCGCACGTCCCTGGTAAAAATAGCTTGTGAGTTTTAGGAAACAGACTTGGCTGTCGCCAAGCGCTTTTCCTTATTTTTTCAAGTCACTAGCTGGTATGTCGGGAGGCATTTCAAAACCAATTGCGCGATCTGCGGTCGCAACATAGAGGCTGGAGGGCGGAAAGCCAAGCACGAGCCGGTAAACCAGCGCGCAGCCGCTATCGGCGGGAGCGGCGAGTTCGCTGCGGTCAGATTTGGCGCGCGCAGCGCCCGAGCCACGCTGTGCAAAACGGTCATCACAAATCTTGACCTCGCATGCACTTGCACCTCTGGCCGCTGTCTGGCTTTTTGGGCTACCCATCGCAACGGAGTGATTCGCATCATGCCGCTCGATTGCAAGGTTTCAAGGCAGTCTGCGGGTGGGTCGTGAAGCGCGCGCAATTGGCGAAGGAGACACAGGCATGGCCGAGTTCAAGAAGCCCGAAATCTCCGAGATGAGACCCAAGATCACCGTGATCGGCGTTGGTGGCGGCGGTGGCAATGCCGTCAACAACATGATCGCGGAGCAGCTTCAGGGTACTGAATTCATCGCCGCCAACACGGACGCCCAGGCGCTGACCATGTCGAAGGCGTCCAGGCTGATCCAGCTTGGCGCCCACGTCACCGAAGGATTGGGCGCCGGATCGCTTCCCGAGATCGGCCGCGCCGCGGCCGAGGAATCGCTCGACGAGATCATGGACCATCTGGCCGGTACGCATATGTGTTTCGTCACCGCCGGAATGGGCGGCGGCACGGGAACCGGTGCGGCTCCAATCATCGCCCAGGCGGCACGCAAGGCCGGCATCCTGACGGTTGGTGTCGTCACCAAGCCGTTCGCCTTTGAAGGCCGGCGCCGCATGCAGATGGCCGAAGAGGGCATCGAGCGGCTCCGCGAGAGCGCCGACACGGTGATCGTCATCCCGAACCAGAACCTGTTTCGGATCGCCGATGCCAAGACCACCTTCGCCGATGCGTTCGTCATTGCCGATCGGGTGCTCTATGCCGGCGTCAGCTGCATCACCGACCTCATCGTCAAGGAAGGCCTGATCAATCTCGACTTCGCCGATGTCAAATCGGTGATGCGCGACATGGGCCGCGCCATGATGGGCACCGGTGAGGCCTCCGGCGAGGGTCGGGCGATGAAGGCGGCGGAAGCCGCGATCGCCAACCCGTTGCTTGACGAAGTGTCGATGAAAGGCGCCAAGGGCGTGCTGGTCTCGATATCGGGCGGCAGGGACATGACTCTGTTCGAGGTCGACGAGGCCGCCACCCGCATCCGCGAAGAGGTCTACGAGGATGCCGACATCATCGTTGGCGCCATCTTCGACAAGGGCATGGAAGGCCGCTTCAGGGTCTCGGTCGTGGCGACGGGCCTCGACCGTGCTTTTGGCGCCGAGGATGCCGAAGCCGGCATCGCACGCGACCACGCCGGTCAGCCGGCGCGGACGCTTCAATAAGTCATATCGCGCGTTTATCCTCGCCAAGAGATAATTTCTCGGGGGAGACATCGCTGAATAGCAATTGCATTGCCGACGGATCAGATTGACTGGCGCAACTATTGTGTTCAGCTGTATCGATCTCTGTACGGTTGCTGCTACAAGAATCCGTCATAGACGGCCATCTATACTGGCTACCCGTATCGTTCGAGCGACGAGAGGCGCGGCTTGGAATTCGACTTGAAAACCATCGAAGCGCTCGCGCCCGATCAGGCGTCGTTGAGCGCCGCTTCCAGGTTGACCAGGCAATCGAACTGGCCACGGCTCGAAAAGAGCGATCAACTGGGGCTCCTCTGGGGGGAATGCCAGGGTTCCGGCTCCAATCCCTATCGTGTGGTCGTCGACACCGGCGACCATGGCTACAAATGCACCTGTCCGTCGCGGAAATTTCCCTGCAAGCACACTTTGGCGCTGATGTGGATTGCAGCCACCACGCCGGCCAGTTTTACCGCCGCAGGCTCGACCCCGGAATGGGTGGATGATTGGCTCGGCCGCCGCAGGAAGGCCTCGCCGCAGCCGGCGGCGCCAGCGCCCGGTGCGGGAGGCAAGAGCATTGGCGAGGCCTCGCGCGACGACGAAAGCGCAGACATCGAGGACGCCGCTGCGGTCGAGCGCCGCGAGGCAGCGCAGCGCAAGCGGACGCTGGATACGCAATCCGCGGTGTCGGCGGCGTTGGATGAGCTGGATCAATGGATCGCTGACCAGTTGCGGCTTGGCCTGGCCGGTTTTGTCGACAACAGCAGTGACCGTTGCCGCCGGATTGCGGCACGGCTGGTCGACATGAAGGCGACAGCGCTTGCCGGCCGCATCGACGAGATTCCGTCACGGCTGATGGGGCTGCGCAGCGAGGAGCGCCCGGACGCGGCGATCCGCGAACTCGGCAAGCTTGTGCTGGTGGCCAAGGCCTGGCGATCGACACCAGGCGACGCCGAACTGAGGCGGCTCGTATCGACGTCCGAAAGCCGTGAGCAGGTTCTGGCCAATCCCGATGCCAAACAGGTCGAAAGCGTCTGGGAGGTGCTTGGCGAGAAGATCGAGTCGCGCCGTGACGGTCTCGTCAGCCATTCGACCTGGCTCCTCGACCTGAAGAGCGCGAGCCCGCAATTTGCTCTCTTGCTCGACTATTTTCCGGCCTCGGCCGGTCGCCGGTCGAACGCCTTCACACCGGGCGACCGGTTCGATGCCAGGTTGGTCTTTTACCCGGCACGCCAGCCGCTGCGGGCCTTGGTGGCGGACCGCAAGGGCGACGTCCCGACAGGTGAGTGGCCCGATTTCGGCTTTCACACAGCCGATCCGCTCGCGGCGCATGCTGCTCACCAGAACACAGCCCCTTGGCTCACCGATTGTCCTGTCATGCTGCCGCCCGGCGCGATCCTGCTGGACGATCGGGGTGCCGCCTGGTGGCAAGCCGCCGGCGATCCGCATGGTATCGCCTTGCCGATTGCCGACACCGTCAATCCAACGCTGCTTGGGCTGGACCTTATGGCAACGGCAGCACTTTGGAATGGCAGCCGGCTTGACCTGCTGGCGGCGCAAAGCGGTTTCGGGAGGCTTGACCTGTCGTGAACGAGATCGAGCAGACCGGCCTGGCGGCCATGCGCGACTGCTGGATCACCGGCGGGACCACCTTCGACCTGGCTCCGGGCGCGTGGAAGGAGATCGCCGGCGGTGCCAGCCCCGACGAGCGCGAACGCCGGCTGCTGGCGATCGCCGCACAAGCTCTCGACATCGCCTTGCGGCCAGCCGCGCCAACGACGCTGAAACGCCGCCCGCAATTGCCCGAACTCGCCTCGCCGATGCTGCCGGAACGGCTGCGGCCGCTATTGCGAGCCGCGCTAAAGCATGCCGCCGACACAAGAAGCAAGTCGCGTGTGGTCACGCTCGTCGCCGGCCGCGGCTTCGTGCTGCATCCGATGGACTGGATGCCAGCCGCGTCGGATCAGAGCAGTCCGGACGTCTATGCACCTTGGATCGACTGGCAGGCAGGCGCGGACGGCGAAAAACCTGCAAGCCAGGAGCATCTGACGGTGGAAAACTGGGATGACTTCTATCCCGCCGCACGCCGCACCGCGCTCGCCGATATGCGCCGCACCGCACCGGCTTCGGCTAGGCAGCTGATCGAAACCAAGGCATCCGGCGAGCCGGCGGAGATCAGGATTGCACTCGTCGACCTGTTGCGCTTCGGTCTGGGCGCCGATGACGTGCCGTTCCTGAAGAGCCTCTCCGCCGATCGTTCCGGCAAGCTGCGCGAGCTCGCTGGCCGGTTGCTGGCAAGATTGGGAGAGCACGGCTCGCCAGGCGATGGCGGGCCGGAAGATCCGACGGCCGAACTCGCTGCCTTCATCGCTGAAGGCAAATCCGGCTTCATCCGCCGCCGCACCACCTACACGCCGGCAAAACTCAAATCGCCGGCGCAGGAAAGACGTCGCGCCGAACTGTTCGAGACCTGCAACGTGGTCGACCTCGCCACGCGCTTCGGCACCACCGAATCCGAGTTTATCGGGGCGTGGCAATTCGGCGCTGAGAACAATGCCGATATCCTTGTTGCCCGAATGGTCGCCGCGTCGGGCAGCGACGCCGCGGTGACGCACATGGCGGATATGCTTGTCGCCGAAGGTGGCAAGCCCGCACTCTTCGTCCTCCACCTCATGGCGCGTCTGGACAGCCGCAGGAAGCGCGTCCTGGTCAGGTCGATCCTGAAGGACACGCAACATCTCGGCGCGCTCAATCTGGCCGAGGGCCTCGAAGCAAGCTGGCTGGAATGGGCCGACCTGACAAACGGCCAGACGCTCCCGGCGCTTCGCTCCGCTGTTGCAGGAAACGATGACGCTGTGAAGCGAGGCGTCGACCAGCTCCTGGAAACTATGGGCTTTCTCGCCACGGCGGCGACGGCGGAGAAATTGATCGGAGACGTCGTTGCGGCCGGTATGGCGCCGGCAGCGCCTTCACTCGGTCTTCTGCGCCTCAACGCAGCGCTGGCCGAACCTTAACCGACACATGATCAATCCGGAGAACAGCTAATGAACGCAGCCATCCGTCTTCCGGTCGAGCAGGCCTATGCCGCCGAATTGCAGGCGCTCTCGCGCAATGACGACCGGCAAAGGCCTGCCGGATGGAGCCTTTCGCCAAAGGCGGTCCTTACCTACCTGCTCGGCGGAAAGGCTGACGACGGGACAGTGATAACGCCCAAATATGTCGGCCGGCGCCGGCTGATGGAAACCGCGGTGGCGACGCTCGCCACCGATCGCGCGCTGTTGCTGCTGGGTGTCCCCGGCACGGCCAAATCCTGGGTGTCGGAACATCTCGCCGCCGCCATCATGGGCGATTCGACCCTGATCGTGCAGTGCACGGCTGGTACCGACGAGAACCAGATCCGCTATGGCTGGAACTACGCACAGCTTCTGGCAAAGGGCCCAAGCCAGGACGCGCTGGTGCCGACGCCGCTCTACCGCGCCATGCAGGACGGCAAGCTTTGCCGCCTCGAGGAGCTGACGCGCATGGGCTCCGACGTGCAGGACACGCTGATCACCGTGCTGTCCGAAAAGATGATGCCGATCCCGGAACTCAACACCTCGATCTACGCGCAACGCGGCTTCAACATCATCGCCACCGCCAACAACCGCGACAAGGGCGTCAACGAGCTGTCCTCGGCGTTGAAGCGCCGCTTTAACGTCGTCGTACTGCCCTTGCCCGAAGACATGGCGGAGGAAGTGGCGATCGTCTCCAAGCGGGTCGGCGAGATGGCCGGCGGTCTTGACCTGCCGGTGCCGAAGAATGTCGGTGAGGAGATCGCGCGCGTGCTGACCATTTTTCGCGAGTTGCGCTCCGGCGCTACAGCCGACGGCAAGGTGACGTTGAAGACGCCGTCCGGTTCGCTGTCCACGGCCGAAGCCATTGCCACCATGGTCGGCGGCCTCAGCCAGGCGGCCTGGTTCGACAGCGGCAAGCTCGGCGCCGAAGGTCTTGCCGCCAGCCTCGTCGGTGCGATCGTGAAGGATCCGGTGCAGGACAAACTGGTGCTGGAGGAGTATCTGGAAACCGTGCTCAAGAAGCGGCCAGACTATGCCGGCTACTACGCGGCCTTGAACGCGGCGATCTGACGCCATGGCGCTTAGCGACGTTTCCTATTTCGGCATACGCCATCACGGGCCAGGCTCCGCCGACAGCCTGGTGCAGGCGTTGCAGGAGTTGAAACCGGTCGCCGTGCTGATCGAAGGACCGGCCGACGCCAGCCCGCTGCTGCCGTTGCTGGCCCACCCCGAAATGCAGCCGCCGGTGGCGCTGCTCGGCTATCCCGAAGACGATCCGGCCTCGACAAGCTTCTGGCCCCTCGCCGAATTCTCGCCGGAGTACCAGGCGACGCTCTGGGCCGTCACCAACAATGCGGCAGTGCGCTTCATCGATTTGCCGTCTTCAGCCCGCACTGCGCCGATTGAGGTCGTGGGGGAAACCGATAGCGATGGAACGGAAGCCAACGTCGAGGCTGACTTGGCGCCGCATCTGCGGGACCCGATCGGAACGCTGGCACAAGCTGCCGGCTATGAAGATGGCGAAAGCTGGTGGGCTGATATCATCGAGCAGAACCCTGAGCCCGGCCCGATCTTCGCGGCAATAGCCGACGCGATGACGACGTTGCGCGAAGGCGAAGGTCCGCTTGCCGAATTCGAGGCAAAGCGCGAAGCGCATATGCGACTTGAAATCGCCGCCGCGCGAAAGGAATTCGATGGGCCGATCGCTATCGTTTGCGGTGCCTTCCATGTGCCGGCACTGCAGGCGACGCGACCGCTGAAGGAGGACCAGGCGCTACTCAAGGGGCTCGCCCGCCGCAAAAGCATGATGACCTGGGCGCCGTGGACGGGGCCGCGCCTGGCGCTGGGCTTCGGTTATGGCGCCGGCGTTGTCGCGCCCGGCTGGTGCAAGCATCTGTGGCAGACGCGCGGGCAAGGCGACTCCTCGGTCCTGTGGCTGGCGAAGATCGCGGCGGTCCTGAGGGCCAAGGGGCACATGGTCTCGACCGCCTCGCTGATCGAAGCCGAACGGCTGGCCCGCACGCTGGCTGTGATCCGTGAACGGCCAAAGCCCGGTTTCGAGGAATTGCGTGACGCCGCGATCGCCGCCCTGTTCAACGGGGAAGCGCTGCTGTGGGCGCTGGTCGAAGCCGAATTGCTGCTGGGCGCCGATGTCGGTGAAATTCCGCCGGACACGCCGCTGGCGCCGCTGATCGAGGACCTGCAGCGCAGCCAGAAGGCGGCGCGGCTGAAGCCCGAAGCGCTGGAGCGTGAATTGTCGGTCGACCTGCGCAGCGAAAGCGGGCTGTTTCGATCGACCTTGCTGCACCGGCTGTCCGTGCTTGGCGTGCATTGGGGCAAGCTGACCGACAGCGGCCGCAGCCGCGGCACCTTTCGCGAGCGCTGGATGCTGTCGTGGGAACCTGAATATGCCGTTCGACTGGTCGAGAACCTGGTCTACGGACCAACCATCGAAAAGGCGGCCAATGGCCGGCTGATCCAGATGATCGGCGCGGCGACGTCTCTTGATGCGATGGCCGCACTGGTCCAGGGCGCCATCACGGCAAACCTGTCGGAAGCGTCGGCGGCCGGTCTCGCGGCATTGGAGGAACGGGCGGCGCGCAGCAGCGAATGCCTGGAAATCCTGACATCGGTGCCGCCGCTCGCCGACATCATCCGCTACGGCGAGGCTCGCAAGACGGAAACCGCCCGTCTGTCCGGCCTCCTGGAGCGGCTGATCGTCGAAGGCGGGATCGCACTTGCCTATGCCGCCCGCGACCTCGATGCCCAGGCATCCACGACGCTGGTCGGCGCCATGCGCAAGGCCGACGAAGCGATCAGTCTGGTCGAGCCTGAACAGGACGTGCTGGACATCTGGCGCAATGGACTGGCTGCGGTGCTCGATGGATCGCGCTCGACGGCGCTGGTGGCAGGCTGTGCCGCGCATCTGCTCTACGAAGCCGGCCATTTGTCAGCCGACGCGGCAACCGGTCTGATCGCACGACGTCTGTCTCCAGGAACGCCGGTCACCGAGGCTGCAGGGTTCTTCGAGGGTTTCTTCAGCACTGCCGGCCAACGGCTGATCTACGACCAGGGCCTGCGCGGTGCGGTGGATGCCTGGCTCGCATCCCTCGACGAAGAGGCCTTCATTGCCCATCTGCCGTTGCTGCGCCGGGTCTTTTCGCATCTGGACTCGATGGAGCGGCGACGGTTGATCGAAGCGGTGCTCGGCCGCACCGCACGGCTGCCTGCCGGACTGACGCCGACTCCGGATGGCGGCGAAGCGTGGCGCCGGCACCTGGAACGGCTTGGACCCCTGCTGATGAGCGAGGCCGGCAATGGATGACGAGGCCGAAATCAGCGAGCCAATCCAAGCCGGCGACGGACGCGAGCGCCGCTGGCGCATGGCGATCGGTGCCGATGAGGAAACCTCGTCAGCGCTGTCCGACACCGACAAGCGGCTTTCCGCGGCGCTCGATGCGCTTTACGGCGATGGTGCCGGCGATGCGGCTGCCGATCCGCGCAAGCGGCGCGGCGGCCTCGGCCGCTCGGCGCCAAGGGTGGCACAGTGGATGGGCGATATCAGGTCGTTCTTTCCCGCACAGGTCGTCCAGATGGTCCAGAAAGATGCCTTCGAACGGCTCAACCTGAAGCAGATGCTGATGGAGCCGGAATTCCTCAAAGCGATCGAGGCCGACGTCAATCTCGTCGCCGACCTGATTTCGCTCCGCTCGGTCATGCCGGCCAAGACCAAGGACATTGCGCGCACGATCATCGCCGATATCGTTGCCAAGCTGATGCAGCGGCTGGAACAGAAGACAGCCGAGGCGATACGCGGCGCGGTCGACCGATCGCAGCGCACCAACCGCCCACGCCAGCGCGACATCGACTGGCCGCGTACGATCTCAGCCAACCTTCGCCATTACCAGCCCGAGCACAAGACCATCGTGCCGGAGAAGCTGGTCGGCTTCATGCGCAAACAGCGAAGGCTGGTCGACCTGGATGAGGTGGTGCTGTGCGTCGACCAGTCGGGCTCCATGGCAAGCTCGGTAATCTACGCCTCGATATTCGCGGCGGTGATGGCCTCCCTGCCGGTGGTGCGGACCAAGCTTGTCTGCTTCGACACGGCAATCGTCGATCTGACCGAGGAGCTTAGCGATCCTGTCGAAGTCCTGTTCGGCGTGCAGCTGGGCGGCGGCACCGACATCAACCAGGCCGTGGCCTATTGCGCGGACCGCATCGAACGGCCGACCAAGTCGCATATGGTGCTGATCACTGACCTTTATGAGGGCGGCAACGGGCAGGAATTGCTGCAGCGGCTTGCTGCACTCGTTCGCTCCGGCGTCAACGTCGTGGTGCTCCTGGCGCTGACCGACCAGGGCAGGCCGGGTTATGACCCGAAGATGGCAGGCTCGGTGGCCGCCCTCGGCATTCCGGTCTTTGCCTGCACGCCGGATCTGTTTCCAGACATGATGGCGGCGGCATTGCGTCGGGAAGATATCGGCGCATGGGCGGCTGGCGCAGATATCAAGCTGGTTCGTGCCGAGGCCGAGACTCCGGAGTAAAACAGCCGTCGCCAGAGCTGCCAGGATGCTTCTGGCAGCTCTGGGATAAATCGCTGGAGCTCAGCCGAACTTCGGGTCGAGGCTGCCCGACTTATAGCGCTTGGCCATTTCGGCGACCGGCAGCGGCTTGATCTTCTGCGCGTTGCCGGCGGTGCCGAACTGTTCGAAGCGCTCTTTGCAGAGCTTGCGCATGGCGGCCATGGCCGGTGTCAAATATTTGCGCGGATCGAACTCGCTTGGATTCTCGGTCAGCACCTTGCGGATCGCGCCGGTCAGCGCCATGCGGTTGTCGGTGTCGATGTTGATCTTGCGCACGCCGTGCTTGATGCCGCGCTGGATTTCCTCGACCGGCACGCCCCAGGTCGGCTTCATCTGGCCGCCATATTTGTTGATGATTTCCTGCAGGTCCTCGGGCACCGAGGACGAGCCGTGCATGACCAGATGCATGTTCGGCAGCCGGCGGTGGATCTCCTCGATGACGTTCATGGCCAGCACTGCGCCGTCAGGCTTGCGCGAGAATTTGTAGGCGCCGTGGCTGGTGCCCATGGCAACCGCCAGCGCATCGACATGGGTGTCCTTGACGAACTCGACCGCTTGTTCGGGATCGGTCAAAAGCTGGTCGTGGCTGATCGCGCCTTCGACGCCGTGGCCGTCTTCCTGCTCGCCGCCGCCGCTCTCCAGCGAGCCGAGCACGCCGATCTCGCCTTCCACGGACACGCCGCCCCAATGCGCCATGTCGACGACGCGCTTGGTGATGCCGGAATTGTAGGCGTAGTCGGCCGGCGTCTTGCCGTCTTCCTTCAGCGACCCGTCCATCATGACCGAGGTGAAGCCGTACTGGATAGCGGTGACGCAGGTGGCTTCGTTATTGCCATGGTCGAGATGCATGCAGACCGGAATGTCGGGGTGGATTTCGACCAGCGCGTCGATCAGCTTGGCCAGCACCACGTCATTGGCATAGGCGCGGGCGCCGCGGCTTGCCTGCAGGATGACCGGTGACTTGGTCTCCTCGGCGGCCTCCATGATGGCAAGGCCCTGTTCCATGTTGTTCATGTTGAAAGCGGGCACGCCGTAGCCGTATTCGGCAGCGTGGTCGAGCAATTGTCTCAGTGTTATGCGAGCCACCCAATAGTCTCCCGTATCTGGTTTCAAGCGCAACGTCGCGGGCCGGCCGGTTGCCGGTCGGCCCTTGATGCTTCTGGCGGGATTTCAACGGAACCGCAACCTTCAGAGCTCTTCTCGATCGCAATTCTTGTTGCAGGGTTGAAATCCGGCCGTTTTGGTGACTTAAGCCGCGATCAACTCCCGCGCCGCCAGGAGTTGCACGCAGGCGTTCGCCGCTTCCTTGCCCTTGACCGTGAAGTGCTCGAAGAAGAAGCGGTGGTGCTCGGCGCTGTCATGGTAGTTGAGCGGCGTGAGAACCGCCGACAGCACCGGTACACCGGTCGACAGCTGCACGTTCATCATGCCGTCGATCACCGCGCTGGCGACGAACTCATGCCGGTAGATGCCGCCATTGACGACGAAGGCGGTACCGAGGATCGCGGCATAGCGGCCGGTTCCGGCCAGGGTCTTGGCATGCAGCGGAATCTCATAGGCGCCCGGCACGTCGAAGACATCGACGGTGAAGCGCTCGCCTCCGACGTTAGCCAGTTCCGCCTCGAAGGCCTGTACGCACTGGTCGACGATATCGGCATGCCAGCGCGCCCTGATAACGGCGATGCGGGTCGTTTCATAGTCTTTGTGGGAATGCTGATTCATGGGTCCATCCTTCCGTTTCGAACCAGAATCAGGACGCACGATACGCAATCCGGCCCGCCGGGGCGGTCCGTTTTGCGTTTCGTTCTCTTCCATCCGGACTGTAACCGTCGGCTCCGGAATCACACCGGATCTGCTGACCCCTCCGACCATCGGAGGGCGCTCGCGGGCTTGGGTAAAACCCTTACCGCCGGTGGGGACTTTCACCCCGCCCTGAGAACATTAACGGCTTTGTATGAAAGGGCAGGGCGCTGCTGTCAACCGTGGGAAGGTTGGGCCAAGCACGTCGACTACCGCGTGCGCCACGCCGCCGCCGATGCGGCGATCAGCATGAGCAGCGCTGCAACCATCGCGCAGGCAGCAAAGCCGAAGTTGGAATAAAGCGGCCCGAAGCTGGTGGTGCCGACGAAAACCGCCAGATAGGTCACCGCGCTGTTCAGGCCCATGATCGTGCCGCGCCGCGACGGATCGAGTGCAGACAGGCGCATCACCAGGACATTCAGGCCGAAATGATTGGCCAGTCCCCAGATTGCCACCATGGTCAAGGTCAGCCCGAAACTGCCGCTTGCCGCAGCCATGGCGACGTAGACGACGGCGACCAGAAGATAGGCGAATGGCATGACGCGCCGCGCACCCAGTCTGTCGATGACGCCGTCAAGAAGAGCAGCGGTGCCGAAGCCTACACCATAGGCAAGCGCCGCCAGCCCATTGGCGCTAACCGGCTGTCCAAGCCCGACATGAAGATGGTCGCCGAGATAGCCATAGACGCCGTAGAACGAAGTCATGAAGGCCGCGCACGCGACCAGCAGCGGCAGGATTCCGGGAATGCCGAGCGCTTCCAGCGGGGCGGGCGCCGGTCCGGCCTTCCTGATGTCGCTAAGCGACGTCACTGTCAGCCCCATCCACGCAAGGGTCGCAAGCACCGCGACCGCTGCGAAAACGGCGCGCCAATGCACAAGATCGGCAAGCACGGCCGACAGCGAGACGCCGGCGACCATGCTGAGCGTCCATCCGGTCAGCACGACGCCGATCGTGCCGCTCTCCCTGCCCGGTGGGGCGATGGCCGCCGCGCTGGCATAGATCGCGGGCATGGCGATGCCGGCAGCGATGCCGGCCAGCAGCTGTGCGGAGACCAGCATGATCACCGTGGGTGCGGCGGCACTCGCCACCAGCGCTAGTGCCAGCAGCAACAGTGCGCCCTGCAGCATCCGGCGTGCGCCGAGCCGGTCGATGTAGCGGGCCAGGAACAGGGCGCTGGCCGAGGTGCCGAGGCCGAACGCGGCCGCCGCAATCATCACGGCAGGCACGCTGGTTCTGAACGACGAGGCGACAGCCGGTGCGATCGGACCCAGCACTAGCGAGTTCGAACCGATGACGGCGATGCAGCCCGTCAAGAGATAGGCAAGCGCCGGGATCGGGGCTCGGGCAGTCAATGGCGCAACTTGATCAATGTTCGACATATCAGCATAATGGCCGTATTCTATTCAGTGGAGAACCAGGAATTTCGCCATGAATGAAGAAACAGATGGTATTCCGCAGAACAAGGCTACGGCCCGCGACCTCGACGCGATTGACCGAAGAATATTAGGCGTCCTGGTCGATGACGCCACGATCAGCTACGCCGAACTCGGCGATCGCGTCGGCTTGTCGCCACCCGCAGCGCATGAGCGGGTCAAACGGCTCCGTCGCAGCGGCGCCATCCGCAACACGGTCGCCATCATCGATCCCCGGGCGGTGAAAAAGCCTTTGCTTGCCTTTGTCCATATCGACACCAGGGGCTGGGGAAAGACGCCGGAACTGATGGCGGTCTCGCAATATCCCGAGGTCGAGGAGATCCATACCGTCGCCGGCGATACCTGCATGCTGCTGAAGGTCCGCACGGAAGACACCAGAGCACTCGAAGGCCTTCTGGCGCGCCTGTACGAAACGCCGGGCGTCACCTCGACGCGCAGCTATGTGGTTTTATCGACCTATCTGGAGCGGCCGGTGCAGCCGGGCATTACCGAGACATGGCCGACGCCGAAGCATATGGCCGAGCCTCTGTACTAGGGACGTGGCTACGCCCGCTCGGGGAACATCGCCTTCAATCCCTCGCGCGATGCCTTGGCAACGCCGCGCTCGGTGATCAGGCCGGTGACCAGCCGCGCCGGCGTCACGTCGAAGGCCGGGTTGGCCGCAGGCGTCGTCTCCGGCGAAATGCGCACCTGGGCAATCTCGCCGGCAGCGGTCTTGCCCCAGACCAGCGAGACCTCGTCGGCCGAGCGCTGCTCGATCGGGATCTCGGCCAGTCCGTCATGCACCGTCCAGTCGATGGTCGGCGACGGCAGCGCGACATAGAACGGCACATCATTGTCGGCGGCGGCGAGTGCCTTCAGATAGGTGCCGATCTTGTTGCAGACATCGCCGTCGGCCGTGGTGCGGTCGGTGCCGACGATGACCATGTCGATCTCGCCGCGCTGCATCAGATGGCCGCCGGCATTGTCGACGATCAGCGTGTGCGGCACGCCGTGGCCGGCCATCTCCCAGGCGGTCAGCTGGGCGCCCTGGTTGCGCGGCCGTGTCTCGTCGACATAGACGTGGACCGGAATGCCGGCTTCCGTGGCCAGGTAGATCGGCGCCGTGGCGGTGCCGTAGTCGACGGTGGCCAGCCAGCCGGCATTGCAGTGGGTCAGGATGTTGACCGGCTCGCCCTTCTGCTTGCGCGCAGCGATCGCCTTGATGATGGCGAGACCGTTCTCGCCGATGGCGCGGTTGAGGCCGACATCCTCGTCGGCGATCTCACTGGCCCGCCGATAGGCGGCTGCCGCGCGTTGTTCGGGAGGCAAAGGCCGCAGGAAGCGCCGCATCTCGTCCAGCGCCCAGCGCAGATTGATCGCCGTCGGCCGCGTCTCGTGCAGGGTCTCCCACACGGCGTCGAGCGCTTCATCCGACGGATCGTCGGCCATCTGCATGGCGACGCCGTAGGCAGCGGTGACGCCGATCAGCGGCGCGCCGCGTACCCACATATCGCGGATGGCGGTGGCGATGCCGTCGACCGTGCCGATCGTTTCGATGCGGAAATCATGCGGCAGCCAGCGCTGGTCGATGATCTCGACCGAACGGCCGTCGTCGCTCAGCCAGATGGTGCGATAGTGGCGGTCGCCGACGTTCAAAGGCTGCTCTCCTGTTCGATCAGCGCGGCCAGTTGGTTGACCTCGTCGATGCTGTGGATCTGGCGCCGGTTGACGGCGAGGTGACGGCCGAATTTCAGCGCCTTTGCCTCACAACTGGCGCGCAAATCCTCATCGGCAATGGTCTCGAAATCGGCATTGTGGGCGAGGCCGAGGATGCGCCTGTGCACCTCGATGCCGGCAAAGCCGAGCAAATCGGTCCACATCTGGTGCAGAACATGGTCGAGCGCCTGCTCGGCACCGAGCCTGTCGCCCTGATCCTCGAACAGGCTCCTCTGGTAGAGCATGCCGGTGCGTTCGGTCCGCCATAGATGCGAGAACTCGGCGCGGAACACCGCCCAGGTCTCGGTCGTCACCCCGAGCAGATAGGCGCGCATGGCGTCGCGCTTTCCCTCCTGCTCGTGGCCGCGCTGCGAGAAGAAGGACATCCAGAAATTGGCGAGCAGCATGCCGACATCGAAGGCCATCGGGCCGTAGAAGGCAAACTCCGGATCGATCATCCGGGTTTCCGTGTCGGTGACCATGATCGAGCCGGAATGCAGATCGCCATGCAGCAGCGTTTCGGCATTGGCGGCGAAGATGTGCTTCAGCCGCTGCGCCTCGACCTTCAGGTCACGGTCGGCGCGCAGTTCGGCGACCAGGCTGTCGAGCTGCGGCGAGGTGTGCCGGTTCATCTTGGCGTCGAAATAGGGGTCGGAAAACACCAGGCTTTCGGTGATGTCGCAGAGCTCGACATTGTCGGCGAACAGCGCCAGATCGGCCTTGCGGTCCTTGGCGGCCATGTGCAGGTCGGAGCCGCGAAACAGCGTCCGGGCCATGAACAGGCCGATGTCCCGGGCAATGTTCGGCAGCTGGCGGCCGTCGATCAGGGCGCGGCGCAGGATGATGTGCGGCGGCGCAAGATATTCCATGATGATCAGCGCCTGGCCTTCATCGAAATAATGGATCGCCGGCACCGAGCCTGGCGCGCGCGCCTCTTGCCTGGTCAGCGCGTGATATTCGAAGAAGGAGCGCTTCAACGGCAGCGGCCAGCTGTCGCCGACCAGGCGAACATAGGGCAGGGCCTGCTTGACGACGGCTGCACCATTGGCGCCCTCGGCGATGAACACCAGGTTGAGATTACCGTCGCCGACCTCGCGGACCTTCCAGGCGCCAGTGTCCTTGCCGATCTTCGCGCACAGCGCCTCGTTGCCGCCAAGGCGTGCAGCCAGGGTTTCGACCGATAGTGCTTCGAACCGCAATTTTTCAGTCATCGTCATCCTCCCGCTTATGCGCTCCGAACATAACGGACGCATGGCGGCTGGACCAAGCTAGGAAGCGATCTGGCAATTGTCAATCGTGTTGACAATTGCCGATGCAGCCCATAGCGTCATGTCAGGGAGGAACGCATGGTCGGTAATGCCGTGTTCCGCGTAGAGGGACTGAGGAAATCCTTTGGCCATAACGAGGTGCTAGGCGGCGTCTCGGTCGAATTGCATGCCGGCGAAGTCACCGTGCTGATGGGCGCCAACGGCGCCGGCAAATCCACCCTCGTCAAGATCATCTCCGGTGTCTACGAACGCGGCGGCGGCACGATGGCGCTCGCCGACCAGGATTTCGCACCGAAAACCCCTGCCGAAGCGATCCGCGCCGGCGTCGTCACCGTGCACCAGAATATCAACGACGGTGTCGTCGCCGATCTCGACGTCGCCACCAACCTGACCCTCGACCGACTGAGCGGCAGCGGTGCGCCGACCCTGTTCAATCCAATGCGCGTGCGGCGGGAGGCCAAGGCGGTTGCCGAGCGCATGGGGCTGACCATCGATTTGAAGGCGCGGGTGAGCGATCTTTCGCTGGCCGATCGTCAGATGGTGGCGATTGCCCGCGCCCTGGCGCACCAGCCGAAAGTGCTGATCCTCGATGAGCCGACCTCATCGCTCTCCAGCGCCGAGGCTGATCGGCTGTTTGCGCTGATCGACAGGCTGCGCGAGCAGGGCGTGGCGGTCCTCTACATCTCGCATCGCATGTCGGACATCAGGCGGTTGGCTGATCGCATCATCTCGATGCGAGACGGGATCATCTCGGGCATTTTCGACAAGAAACCGCTCGACTATGAGGGCGCGGTCAATGCCATGCTCGGCCGCAAGATCCATCTCGACCAGATCGTCGTCAGGAATTCGGCCAAGGCCGTCCTCAAGATAGAAGGTCTGCGCATTGCACACGGCGCTCGGCCGATTTCGCTGACGCTCGGCGACGGCGAGGTCGTTGCCATCACCGGCCTCGTCGGCGTCGGCAAGACGGCGCTTGCCGAGACGCTGTTTGGCGTGCGCCAGCCGCTCGCCGGTACAATGACGCTGAACGGCAGGCCTTATGCGCCTGAAACAGCCGGCGAGGCGATCGCCGCCGGCGTGTTCCTCGTCGCCAAGGACCGCGGCGAGAACGGCATCGTCCAAAGCTTCAACATCCAGGAAAATATCAGCCTGCCGTTTCACAAGCGCATGTCGCGCTTCGGCATCCTGAGGCGCCGCCTCGAACGCACCACGGCACGCCGGCAGATCGAGGAGCTGAGCATCGTCTGCCGTTCCGAGAAGGACGAAATGTCGGAGCTGTCCGGCGGCAACCAGCAGAAGGTGATGGTCGCCCGCTGGATGGCGCAGGAGGCAAGACTGTTCATTCTGGATGAGCCGTTTCAGGGCGTTGATATCTCGGCCCGGCGCGACATTGCCGCCAAGCTCAGGGCCAGTGCCAACGGCCGCGCCACGCTGCTGTTCGTCACCGAGCTCGATGAGGCGCTGGAGACCGCTGATCGCATCCTGGTCATGTCGGAACAGACCATCGTCGGCGAGCACCGCAATGCCGATGTCGATCTCGACCGCCTGTTGGCCGAGGTCGCCGGCGGGCCGCTGCACAGTGCCGCCTGAGCCCGGGCGATAGGAATTGGAATGGAGAGAGCATGGGTTCGGGTTGGGTAAAGACGGCAGCAGCGCGCGGGAGCGCCGGATGACATTGCGCGACCACGCCATCCGCTACGGGTTCATCGTGCTCTTGTTCGGGCTCGTCGCCTATTTCTCGATCGCCGCCGACGGTTTCGTTTCGCCGCAAAGTGCCGTTTTCATCTTCCAGTCAGTCGCCATCACCGGCGTGCTGGCGCTCGGCGTCACCGCCACGCTGGTCGTCGGCGGCTTTGATCTGTCGATCGGATCGGTCGCTACATCAGCCATGATGGCGGCCGCCTATGTGATGGTGGTGCTGGAACAGAACGCCCTTGTCGCGGTCGTCGTCTGCCTGCTGATCGGCGCCGTTGTCGGCCTGATCAATGGCTGGCTGATCGTCTACATGCGCGTGCCCGATCTGCTGGCGACGCTCGGCATGATGTTCCTGCTGGTCGGCCTGCAGCGCATTCCGACAGAAGGCCGCTCGATCGCCACCGGCATGACCATGCCGGACGGTTCGGTCGCCAACGGCAAATTCTCCGACGCCTTCCTGGCGCTCGGCCGCCACCGCTTCGATTTCTTCATCCCGAACCTCATTCCGGTGTCGGTAGTCGTGCTGCTCGTGCTCGCCGTACTGATCTGGTTCTTCCTCGAATACACACGTTTCGGGCGCATGATGTATGCCGTAGGCAGCAATGAGCGTGCCGCCGAACTCGCCGGTGCGCCTGTCAAGGCATACAAGATCTGGGCCTACGTTATTTCAGGAGTTTTTGCCTCGATCGGCGGTATTTTGCTCGCTGCCCGGCTTGGACGCGGTGACATCGCCTCGGGTAATAATCTGCTGCTGGATGCGGTTGCCGCGGCACTGATCGGCTACGCGGTGCTTGGCGCCGCCAAGCCGAACGCTTTCGGCACTGCCATCGGTGCGCTGTTCGTCGGCATCTTGCTGCAAGGCCTGACGATGATGAACGCGCCTTACTACACGCAGGATTTCGTCAAGGGCGTGGTTCTGGTCGTCGCCCTTGTCTTCACCTTTGCGCTTTCGGGCAGGGGCAGGAGGTAGCTTTCGACCGGAACAGGATTTTCGAGTTCAACAAGAGTGGAGGAAAACAAAGTGAGCATTACAAGAAGACTTCTGGGGAAGGTGGCGCTCGGATTGGCCGGCGCAACCATGCTGATGCAGGTCCCGGCTTTTGCCGCGGACAAGCCGGCGCCTTTTGACAAGCCCGGCGTCAAGATCGCGCTGGTGCGCTATCTCTCGACCGGCGACTTCTTCCAGGCCTATCTCTCGGGTGTCGAGGCGCAGTCGAAGGCGCTCGGCATCGACCTGCGCGTCCTCGACAGCCGCCAGGATGCCGCCCTTCAGTCCGACATGGTCGATCAGGCCATCGCGCTTGGCGTGCAGGGTATCATCATCCAGCACGGCCTGACGGAATCGATGAAGGACGCCGCCCAGCGTGCGGTCGACGCCGGCATCAAGGTGGTGGCGTTCGACGTCAATGTCGAAAATCCCAAGATCCCGCAGATCGAACAGTCCGACCGCGACCTGGCGCGCCTCGCGCTCGAGCAGGCGGTCAAGGACAATGGCGAAAGCTGGAATGCCGGCTATGTCTATGTCGCCGGCATCGCGCCGCTCGACCGCCGCAACGAGACCTGGGTCGACGTCAAGAAGAAGTATGCCGGCATCAAGGAAGTCGCGATGTTCGGCACGCTCGACAATCCGATTGCCAACTCCGTCGCCAACCAGGCGCGTTCGGTGCTGACGGCGCATCCCGACATCAAGGTGATGTTCGCTCCCTATGACGAATTCGCCAAGGGCGTGAAAATCGCTGTCGATGAAGCAGGCTTGAACAAGGGCATCAAGATCTATTCGGCCGATATCTCGACGTCCGATATCGCTGCGATGCGTGAGCCCGACAGCGCCTGGGCCGCGACCGCCGCGACCAATCCGGCCGTCGTCGGCCAAGTCTCGGTGCGTGCGCTGGCGCAGCTGCTGGCCGGCGAAGATCCCGGCCACAACGTCGTCGTGCCGCCGACGCTGATCACCCAGAAGGACCTCATCGACAAGGACATCAAGAACATGGAGGACCTGTCGGCCAAGCTGCCGCAGTTCGCCCACGCCGATGTCGCGATGCCGGCCTGGATGCCGAACCCGAACGCGAAGTAAGTTGGACCTCTGACAAAGAAAGGGCGGCGCTCGTGCCGCTCTTTCCATGTGAATGCTCCACCTCTCCCGATTACAGCCAGTGTTCCGGGTCGCGCATTCCGTGGACAATCGCGACGACCAGCACGCCATCCGATTGCGGCTCGTAAATGACGATATAGCGGCCTTCGATGAGCACGCGGGCCGTCACGCTCAATTCCGGTCGGGCCGTGCCCATCTTGGGGTGCTGGGTCGCCAGTTCCAGCTTGTCAAAAATGCGCATGAGCAGCTTGTCCGCCGCTTTTTCATTGTCGATTGCTATGGTGTGCCAGATGTCTCGCAAATCCTGCGAGGCGCGTGGTGTGAGCCGATATCTAGCTACGAGCGCGGCGTTCTGCCTTCAGGCCGCGTATAAACTCGGCGGGTTCGACTTCCACCGGCTTGCCGCTGGCCATGCCATCGGCATAGGCCCGTTTCAAATGTTCGAGTTCCAAGGCTCGCAATTCTTCGCGCTGCTCCCACAGACGAAGGGCGTCACGAACAATCTCGCTGTTGGAGGCGTATCCGCCGCCTTCGACGGCGCTTTGCAGGCGAGCAACCTGCTGAGGGGTCAGGGATATGGTAAGGGTACGCATTGGTTCAGGTTTCATTGCCAGCCTGTACCACACCTAACAAGAGTTAACAATTATTGTTAGGAGTTAACGTCGCGCCTTGCCCCCGCTGCCTGGCGGCAGCAGGGTGATCAAGGCAGGATTCCTACCGCAGCGCTGCCGCGATATTGCCGCCATCGACCGTCGTCACATCGGCGGTGGTGCGGTCGGCCAGCGCGTGATGCAGGAAGGCCTGCGCCACGTCCTGCGCCGTTACTTCCTGGCCGAGCAGATTGCCGGACATGTAGTCCTTCTCCGACACGCCGCGCGCGCCTGAGCGGCTGGTAATCATGGCGTCGGTCAGAAGCCCTGAGCGGATGCGGTCGGCGTTGACGGCGTTGGAGCGGATGCCATGCGCGCCATAGTCGAGCGCGTATTGCCGGGACAGGAACAGCGTCGCTGCTTTCGGCACGCCATAGGCGCCGAACTTCGGACCTGGATTGACCGCCTGCTTGGAGGTGTTGAACAAAAGCACGCCGCCTGTGCCCTGCTCGAGCATGATGCGCACGGCATTCTGCGCCACCGACTGATGGGCGAAGAAATTGAGTTCGAAACTCTTGCGCAGGAGTGCGTCATCGAGCTCACCGATGCGGCCTTCCCAGGCCGCGCCGGCATTGGAAACCATGATGTCGACACCGCCGAACACGGCGACGGCTCTGTCGAAGGCGGCACGCACCTGCGCCGGGTCGGTGATGTCGGCTGCGACGCCGATCGAGTTGTTGCCGGCCTTCTTCGCCGCGTCGGCAGCCTTTTCGGCGTCGAGATCGACGACGACGGCATGGGCGCCATTGTCGGCGAACAATTTGGCTGTCGCTGCGCCGATCGCGCCGGCGCCGCCGGTGATCAGCACCACCTGGCCAGTCAGTGGCTTCGGCTTGTTGGACGCGAGCTTGGCCTGTTCCAGCGACCAGTATTCCAGCGGGAACAGATCGGCCTTGGAGAGCGGGTGGAAACGGCCGACCGCCTCGGCGCCGCGCACCGCCTCGATCCACATCTCGCCGACATCCGAGGCAATCTTCGCGTCCTTCAGCGTGCGGCCGTGGCCGAACATGCCCAGGCCGGGCACCAGCGTCAGCCGCGGCATCTGGTCGAGCATGGTGCGCTTGACGTCGTCGAGCGAATCATTGGTTTCGAAATAGGCGCGATAATCATTGGCGAACGCGTCGACATGGCTCTTGATCACCGCCTTGTAGTCGCCGGCCTTGTCCGCATCGGGCGCCGGCAGCGCCATCGGCCCGGTCTTGATGCGGATCGACAGATCGGGTGTCGACACGCCGCGTCCGGCATAATCGGCAATCTCGGATGAATTGATGAAATCGACGATTGCCGGCGAAGTGCGGAAGTCAGAGATCATGCGGTCGAAGCGGCCTTCGCCGCGCGCTACCGCCACCGCTCCGCGCAGCATCGGCGCAATGGACGCCGGTGTCGCGAGCTTTGCCGGCAAGACTGCCTTTGCCGCCTTCGGCTTGCCGCTTGCGGCAATGAAGTCCTCGGCGACATTCACATAGTGGATCATCCGGTCGTAGGCCTGTTTGGCGTCGTCGCCGAAGGTGAAGATGCCGTGCTTGTCGAGGATCAACCCTTCGACATCAGGGTCGGCATCGAAGATGTCGGCCGCCGCCTTGGCGAGGTCGAAGCCGGGCATGATATAAGGCACGTAACCCATCTTGCTGCCGAAAACCGTCTTCACCAGCGGCTTGGAGTCCTCCTGGTCGACGATGGCGAGGATGGCGGTCGAGTGCGTGTGGTCGACGAATTTGTGCGGCAGGAAGGCATGCAGCAGCGTCTCGACCGACGGGTTGGGCGAGGACGGATCGATGAGGTTGACGCGTTGCAGGGCAACCATGTCCTCGTCGGCCAGCCTGTTCAGCGCGCGCGCCTTGAGCAGCGGCTTGAGCTTGACCGCCGGCAGGCCCTGCGGCTCGATGACGCCCATGTCCCAGCCGCTGCCCTTGACGCACAGCACGTCCCACTGGTCGCCGACGAGGTCGGTTGCCGTCGTCTTGCACGAGGTGTTGCCGCCGCCATGCAGGACCAGCCGTGGTTCGCCGCCGAGCAGCCGGGTCGTGTAGACGCGCAGCGCCAGGTCGCGGCCGACACCCTTTTTTGCGTAGTCGGCGACGAGTTTTTCGGCTGCTTCGTCATTCCACAAATTCTTCATGTTCGCTTCGTCCGGTTGCTGTCTTTGTTGGTGAAACAGGATTGCCGCGACGCTTTGATGACAATGCGCCGGCAGCGGAGAGGGGGGTTCTAGGAGGCCTTTTCTATGGTGGCAGCCGCATGGTCCAGGAGCCGCTGCGCCATGTGCGCGCCGACCACCAGATGCGTGCAAAGGCCGCCGGCGATCGCCGCGAGCAGCGGTTCGAACTTGCTGTCCTCCTGCACCACCACCAACCGCCTGGCGATGGCGCGCAGCGAGGCAAGCTCGGCGGAGATCACCCGCCTGTTATAACTGCAGTCGAGCACCTTGCCCTCGGCGTCTATGATCTGCCCGGCAATCACGCCGGCAGCGCCTTGGCTGCGCAGATCCGCCATTTCACTGGGCGTCAGCGCGCCGCATTTGACCAGATGGCTGTCGGCGTCGACCGCGCCGACCGAGTATAATGCCAGGTCGCATTCGCTGACACCCGACAATTGTTCCCGGATCACCGGCTCGGCACGCAGCGCCCGCGCCAGCTCTTCCGTCGACAGCACCAGGGGCGCGTAGAAGTTGAGGCCCTTGGCATTCAGCCGCCGCGCGATTTCCATGGTGCATTGGTCGGGCCGATAGGAATAGGGCGCGCCGAGATTGCCGCAGAGCTGCACCACCGTGACATCCTGCAGATCGGCATAGGACATGACGTCGGCGATCATATAGACGGTGCGGCCCCAGGCTACGCCGATGCGGTCGCCCTTCTTGACCAGTTCGAGGAAGACGCTCGCCGCCAGCACGGCGATTTCCGTCGACGGGTCGGCAATATGATCATTCTCCGGTGCGATCCAGACGGCGTCGAGGCTCAACACATCCTCGAGCTTGCGCGCCAGCACGTCGTCGGTGAAAAGCTGGGTCGAAGTCGAGATGTTGACGATGCCGGTCTCGCGTGCCTTGCGCAGGTACATGGCGACTGAGGCACGGGAAATGTTAAGCTGGCTCGCCACCTGGTCCTGCCGCAGGCCATGGGCATAGTAGAGCCAGGCGGCCTTGTGGATGAGTTGTTCTGCCGGTCGGATCGCCATGCCGTCTCCTCGGCTGACATTATTCACGGCTCTCGACAAAAGTCAAACTGGGCAGAGGTATGCGATGCTCCCGCTTACGCCGAATCTGGTTCATCATTGCGCCGAATGCGCTCTGTCGTGGCATCGTTTGTGGTGACGCGGCCCGAGCCTGTGATTAGAACGTCTGAAAGAAAACCGCGGGGGAGCATGGGATGGGCAGTCCTTACGAACAGGATCTCGACAAGAACGCGGCCAACCATCAGCCGTTGACGCCGCTCACCTATCTGGAGCGCGCGGCCAAGACCTATCCCGACAATATCGCCATCATCCATGGCCGCCAGCGCATCGACTATCGCACCTTCTGGCAGCGGTCGCTGAAGCTTGCCTCGGCGCTCGACAGGCGCGGCATCGGCAAGGGCGACACCGTCACCGTCATGCTGTCAAACACGCCGCCGATGCTGGAGGCGCATTTCGGTGTGCCGATGACCAAGGCGGTGCTGCATTCGCTCAACACCCGCCTCGATGCCGCGGTCGTCGCCTTCCAGCTCGATCATGCCGAGACCAAGGTGCTGATCGTCGACCGCGAATTCTCCGGCGTCGTCAGACAGGCCCTGGAACTGGCCAAGGTCAAGCCGCTGGTCATCGACTATGACGATCCCGAATACGCCGCCGACGCGCCGTATCCGAAGGGTGAGCGCATCGGTTCGCTCGACTATGAGGACTTCATCGCCGGGGGCGACGCGGACTTCGCCTGGTCGATGCCCGACGATGAGTGGGACGCGATCTCGCTGAACTATACCTCCGGCACGACAGGCAATCCGAAGGGCGTCGTCTACCACCATCGCGGTGCTGCCCTGATGGCCTACACCAACACCATTCATGCCGGCATGGCCAAGCACGCCGTCTATCTCTGGACGCTGCCGATGTTCCACTGCAATGGCTGGTGCTTTCCGTGGACGCTCGCAGTCCAGGCCGGCACCCATGTCTGCCTGCGCTGGGTGCGGCCGAAGCCGGTCTACGATGCGATCGCCGATCAGGGCGTCACCCATCTGTGCGGCGCGCCGGTCGTCATGTCGGTGCTGATCAATGCCAGGGACGAGGACAAGCGCGTATTTCCGCAGACGGTCACTTTCAACACCGCCGCAGCACCCCCGCCGGAAGCGGTGCTATCGGGGATGGCGGATGCCGGATTTGCCGTCACCCATCTCTACGGCCTGACCGAGACCTATGGCCCGGCGGTCGTCAACGAATGGCATGGCGCCTGGGATGATCTCGAAAAGGGCGAGCGCAGCGCCAGGAAGGCGCGGCAGGGCGTGCGCTATGCAGCGCTCGAAGGCCTGACAGTCATGGACCCCGAGACGATGCGGACGATACCGGCCGATGGCGAGACCATCGGCGAGGTCATGTTCCGCGGCAACATCGTCATGAAGGGCTACCTGAAAAACCGCAAGGCGAGCGACGAAGCCTTCGCCGGCGGCTGGTTCCATTCCGGCGATCTCGGCGTCATGCACCCCGATGGCTACATCCAGCTCAAGGACCGCTCCAAGGACATCATCATCTCCGGTGGCGAGAACATTTCCTCTATCGAGGTCGAGGACGCGCTCTACAAGCACCCGTCGGTTGCCTCTTGCGGCGTCGTCGCCAGGCCCGACGACAAATGGGGCGAGGTGCCTGTCGCCTATCTCGAGCTGAAGCCCGGCAAGATCGCGACCGAAGCCGAGATCATCGATCACTGCCGCGCGCTGCTTGCCCGGTTCAAGGTGCCGAAGGCGGTCATCTTCGCCGAAATCCCGAAGACCTCGACCGGCAAGATCCAGAAATTCCGGTTGCGCGAGATGGCAAAGGACCTGACTTCGTCATCCTAGGGTGGAGCAGTCGCGAAGCGACGTCGCGGAAACCCTAGGATCCATGCCGTGACCTCTCAGCCATGCTCCAACGTCGAGGATGACAGGGCGCGCTTACCAGCGTAACTTCTTGATCCGCCACACTCTTCAGCAGACGTCGCGGCATGGATCCTAGGGTCTGCGCCGCGTCGCTTCGCTCCTTGCTTCGCCCTAGGATGACGAATTCATCAGGGCCAGCCGCTAATAGCGATCGTCGATTCCACCTTCTCACTGTCACCATCTGTCACCATTCGTACGCGTACATCGAATCCGCGTTGACAGGCCGCTCTTTTCAATTTACGAGTGACGAAAATCGAAATTCGTCACTCGTAAATTGACAGAGGATCATGTCCGAAGCCGCCACCATAGTCGCCGAAGCCGCCCGACAGGAAAATGTAACGCGCATTCTCGATTGCGCCGAGCGCCTGTTCCGGCATTATGGCTACGGCAAGACCAATGTCGCCGACATCGCGCGTGAACTCGGCATGTCGCCCGCCAACATCTATCGTTTCTTCGCCTCCAAGGTCGAAATCCACCAGGCCGTCTGCGGCCGGATGCTCGGTGCCAGCTACAAGATGGCCTACGAGATTTCGCGCCTGCCGATCAGCGCCGAGGAGCGGCTCCGGCGTTACGTGCATGCGCAATACAAGATGACGATGGAGGTCATGCTCGACGACCAAAAGGTCCACGAGATGGTCATCGTCGCCCTCGAACGGGATTGGGGTGTGATCGACAAGCATGTCGACAGCATTCACGACCTGTTTGCGGAAATCATTCGTGACGGCATCGAGGCCGGTGAGTTCAGAAAACAGGATCCGGTGATCGCGTCTCGCTGTTTCGGCGCCGCGACCGTCATCCTGTGTCATCCGCAGATGGTGGCGCAATGCCTTGCCAAGACCAACCGGGCAATGCCTGACGACCTCATCGACTATGCAATCAAGGCTTTGAAGTAGCCGCCGCCCGCCGGGCGCCGGTTCAACGATTCATCTCCATTTCGGGAGTACGCGCGTGTCTTCGTTCAGTTCAATCATCGGCAGGCTGCCGGCTGTGGGCCCGGTGCTGCTTGTCACCGCCACTCTCGGGCTTGCCGGCTGCAGCCAGGAAAAAGCCGAAGTCAAGGATATCATCCGTCCGGTCAAGGTTGTCGAGATCGCGAAGGTGCATGACACCCGCATGCTTTCCTATTCCGGGTCGGTGCGGGCCCGCACCGAGAGCGCTCTGGCGTTCCGCGTCAATGGCAAGATCACCGAGCGCCTCGTCGATATCGGCCAGCATGTGGCCTCGGGCGATGTGCTCGCCCGCATCGATCCCATTGACTACGACCTTTCGGTCAAGAGCGCGCAGGCAGCGCTCGATGCCGCCGAGCGGCAGGTCGAGACCGTAGAGCTTGCCCGCAAGCGTGCCGAGCAGCTTTTTGCCAAGAATTTTGCCCCGAAATCACAGCTCGAACAGGCGACCTTGACCTATGACCAAGCGGTCGCCACGCGTGATTCCGCCCTTTCGACACTTGCTCAGGCGAAGAACCAGGTCGGTTATACCGATCTCAAGGCCGACAGGGATGGCATCGTCACCACGGTCAGCGCCGACGTCGGCCAGGTGGTCGGTTCCGGCACGCCGGTTGTTACTGTCGCTGTCGACGGCGAAAAGGAAGTGCTGATCGCCGTTCCCGAAATGGAAATCGCCGAATTCAAGCCGGGCAAGGCCGTCAAGGCGGGCTTCTGGTCCGACGATGCGCTGGCGCTCGATGGCAAGGTCCGCGAAGTCGCCGGCAGCGCCGATCCGCAGTCACGCACCTTTGCCGTCCGCGTCAGCCTGCCCAACGATCCGCGTGTGCTGCTCGGCATGACCGCCAGCATCGAAGCCTCGGCGGCCAATGAGCGGCAGCTGGTCTCGATTCCGCTGAGCGCACTGGCCGAGCAAGGCACCCAATCGATCGTCTGGACCGTCGATCGTGGCGCCGACACCGTTCATGCCCGTCCGATCAAGGTTGCCGAGTTCGCCGCCGATGGCGTGCGTGTCGCAGAGGGTTTGAAACCCGGCGATGTCGTGGTCGCCGCCGGCACGCAATTCATGACCGAAAACCTGAAGGTGAAGCTCGCCGGTGATGCGGCGCTGCAATCGGCATCCGCGGCAGACGGCGACGCCAAGCAGGTGCGCTGACGACAGACAACCGGCTGCGCGTTCCCGCAGTCGCTGGTTTCCGGGCGGCAGGCGCCCGACCGAGACGCTCGATTGATGTAACCCCCACATCGATTTCGCGTCCCACCGCGATGAGCGTTTCTCCTCTCGGAGAGCCTTGCCGCCCGGAAGCCACTACGAACCCTCGATTTTGTTGCGCTAGATAGATGGACCAGCGTCGATGACCAATTCCACGGAAGAGAAGCGGCCCTTCAACCTGTCGCGCTGGGCAATCGGCCATCCCGCCATTGCGCGGTTCCTGTTCGGCCTGATCATCATTTCCGGCGCGCTCGGCCTGATGCGCATGGGCCAGAAGGAAGATCCCGATTTCACCTTCCGGATCATGGTCGTCCAGGCGATCTGGCCGGGCTCCTCGATCAAGGAGATGGAAGACCAAGTCGTCAACAAGATCGAACGCAAGCTGCAGGAAACGCCGCATCTCGATTTCGTGCGCTCCTTCACCCGCGCCGGCAGCGCCATCATCACTGTGCAGATCAAGGGCGACACCAACACCGCCGAGGTGACCGACGCCTTCTACCAGGTGCGCAAGAAGGTCGGTGACATCGCCGGTGACTTGCCGCAAGGTCTGCTCGGCCCCTATTTCAACGACGAGTTCGGCGACACCTTCATCACCTTGCATTCGATCAGCGGCGACGGCTTCAGCTATCCCGAACTGAAGAAGTTCGCCATCCAGGCGCGCGACATGCTTTTGACGACGCCCGGCGTCGAGAAGGCCGTCATCATCGGCGACCAGCCGGAAAAGCTCTATATCGACGTCTCGTCCAAGGCCCTGGCCGAACGCGGCCTGACGCTGACCGATCTGCAGAGTGCGATCAAGGGACAGAACAATGTCGACCCGGCCGGCTCCGTCGATACCGGCACCAACTCGGTACGCATCTCCGTCGAGGGCGACGTCGGCAAGGTCGAGGATATCCGAAACCTGCGCCTGCGCGCCGGCGGCCAGGTCACAAGGCTGGGCGACATCGCCACGGTGACCTCGGGGCTGGAAGATCCGTTCCAGCGCAAATACCGCTTCAACGGTCACGACAGCGTGCAGTTGGGCGTCGTCATGGCCAAGGGCTTCAAGGTTACCGACGTCGGCAAGGATGTCGAGGCCACCTACAAGCGCTTCGAAGAGGCGCTGCCCTACGGCGTTGCGGTCGACCAGATCTCCGACCAGCCGGGCGTCGTCACCGATGCGGTGGCCGAGTTCATGCATGCGCTTGGCGAAGCGCTGCTGATCGTGCTCGTCGTCTCGTTCCTGTCGATAGGCTGGCGTTCCGGCCTGGTCATCGCCATCGCCATCCCGCTGGTGCTGGCTGCGACCTTCGCCATCATGTACGAACTCGGCATCGACCTGCAGCGCATCTCGCTCGGCGCGCTGATCATCGCGCTCGGTCTTCTGGTGGATGACGCGATGATCGTCGTCGAGATGATGGAGCGCAAGCTGGAGGAGGGGATGGTCAAGGTCGAGGCGGCGAGCTTCGCCTATTCCTCGACCGCCTTCCCGATGCTGACCGGCACGCTGATCACCACGGCCGGCTTCATTCCGGTCGGCTTCGCGGCCTCAACCGCCGGCGAATATGTCCGCACCCTGTTCTATGTCGTCGGCATCGCGCTGATCGTCTCCTGGTTCGTCGCGGTCTATTTCACGCCATGGCTCGGCAACATGATCCTCAAGCAGCGCAAGCATGCCGGCGGCCATCACGATGTCTTCGACACACGTTTCTACCGCCGGCTTCGTGCTACCGTCAGCTGGGCCGTGCGCTATCGCATCATCGTCCTGGTGATGACGCTGGTCACCTTCGGCACCAGCCTGTGGGCTTTCCAGTTCATTCCGCAGAACTTCTTCCCGCAATCGTCGCGGCCGGAAATCCTTGTCGACCTTTGGCTGCCGGAAGGCACCAGCATCAAGGAAGTCGAGGCGCAGGCCAAGGCGCTCGAAACCAAGATGATGGACGACAAGGACAAGCGTTTCATCGCCACCTATATCGGCGAAGGCGCGCCACGCTTCTTCCTGCCGCTCGACCAGCAACTGAGCAATCCCAACTTCGCCCAGCTGCTCGTCATGGCTAATGACGAACCGGCCCGCGAACGGCTGATCGTCAAGTTGCGCACCGTCCTGGCGCAAGACTTCCCATCCAT
Source organism: Mesorhizobium sp. M0848 (assembly GCF_040319805.1). Lineage (NCBI taxonomy): Bacteria > Pseudomonadati > Pseudomonadota > Alphaproteobacteria > Hyphomicrobiales > Phyllobacteriaceae > Mesorhizobium > Mesorhizobium sp. M0848. The sequence goes on from NZ_JAMYOM010000002.1 coordinate 207,199, forward strand.
CCGTGCCAAAGTCGATCGTCTGTTCCTCGGCCCGCCGACCGGCTGGCCGGTGCAGATGCGCGTCATGGGGCCGGATCGCCAGGAGGTGCGCCGCATCGCCGACCAGGTGAAGGCGAAGTTCCGCGAGGATCCGCTGCTTGGCGCCGTGCATGATGACTGGCTGGAGCCGGTTCCGGCGATGAAGCTGGTCATCGACCAGGATCGTGCCCGCGCACTCGGCGTCACCTCGCAGCGCATCCGCCAGATGCTGCAGGCGGCGATGTCCGGCGCGCCGCTCGACGACTTCCGCGACGGCGAGGAGACGGTGTCCATCGTCGCCCGCGAGCCGGATGCCAGCCGCAGCCTGCTGTCCTCGGTCGACTCGGTCTATATCCCGACCGACTTCGGTGGCTTCGTGCCGCTGTCGCAGGTTGCCAAGGTGGTGCCGGTGCTGGAGCAAGGCATCGAGTGGCGCCGCGACCGTCTGCCGACCATCAGTGTGCGGGCAACGCTGCCCGACGGCGTGCAGTCCAATGACGTCGTCACCAAACTGTACAAGGATATGCAGGGCCTGCGTGACGGATTGGCGCCCGGCTACAAGGTCGAGATCCAGGGCGGTGCGGAGGATTCGGCGGAAAGCCAAGCTTCGATCGCCGCCAAGGCGCCGATCATGCTGGCCGTCATCGTCGTGCTTTTGATGATCCAGCTGCAGAACTTCGGCAAGGCGATGCTGGTGCTGGCGACCGGTCCGCTTGGCATTATCGGTGCTGCCGCGGCACTCTTGATCAGCGGCGCGCCGTTCGGCTTCGTCGCCATTCTCGGCGTCATCGCGCTGCTCGGCATCATTATGCGCAACTCGATCATCCTGGTCGACCAGATCGACCAGGACATCGCCGCGGGCATGGACCGCTACGAGGCGGTCATCGGTTCGGCCGTTCGCCGTTTCCGGCCGATCACGCTGACGGCGCTGACGGCGGTGCTGGCGCTGATCCCGATCTCGCGCGGCGTCTTCTGGGGTCCGCTCGCCTACGCCATGATGGGCGGCATCCTGGTTGCCACGGTGCTGACCATCCTGGTCCTGCCGGCCGGTTACGCCCTGTTCTTCGGCCGGGAGCCGAAGAAGCGCGGCGCGGAGGGACGGACGGACGATCTGGAACTGAGTCAGGAAGCCGAAAAGCCGCAACTGGCGCTGGCCGCCGAATAGATCGATCACGCAGTCGAAAAGGATCGGGCGCGCCGAAGCGCGCCCGATCCTTTTCACTTTTACGAGATCAGATGACGAAGAACCAGTTGGCGAGCAGCATCACCACCACGCCGGCGACCAGGGTCAGATAGGGCAGTATGCCCGCCTTTTTGACCGAGAGGTCGGCCCCCGTCATGCCGAGATCGGCCAGCATATGGTCGGGGAATTTGCCCTTGTCCTGGATATAGTGGCGGAAGCAGAACACCGGGATGATCAGGGCCGCCGTGATCAGGCCGGCCCACAGCGCCATCGGGTTCCACACCTTGGCGCCCGCGCCCATGAAGATCATGTTGACATAGGCGAAGATCGCGCCGACGCCGAGCAACCAGCTCGGCGCCTTCCAAGGCCGGGCGATATGGCCGTTGTCGATGCGGTGGATCCAGCCGGCGTTGAGGTTGAGGAAGTTGAAGATGATATAGCCGCAGTTCGACACGGCGAGGATGAAGAAGAAGCTCGTCGCGTCGGCAGAGGCGATGGCCAGCACGATCAGGTTGAAGACGAGGTCGGTCCACATCGCCCGCGTCGGCGCGCCATGTTCGTTGACGTGGCTGAGATAGCGCGGCAGCCAGCCGTCGACCGAGCCTTGGTAGAGCGTACGCGAAGAGCCGGCCATCGCCGTCATGATGCACAGAACCAGCGCCAGGATCATCAGCATCACCAGGAGGCTGTGGATCAGCGCGCCGCCGCCGACCATGCCGGCCAGCGCGTCGGCGACACCGGAGCCGTCGACGATCGGTGTCGCCAGCATGCCGTTGAGGCCAAGCACACCCTGGAAGGTGAACGGCACTAGGATGAACAGCAGCATGCACAAAAGGCCGGAATAGAAGATCGCCTTGAACGTGTCGGTGCCCGGGTTCTTGAACTCCGAGGTGTAGCAGACGGCGGTCTCGAAACCGTAGGTCGACCAGGCGGCGATGAACATGCCGCCAAGCACCAGCGTCCAGCCGGCAATGTTCCAGGCGCCGGGTTCGGGCGCATAGGCGGCCGCCAGCGGCACCAGCGGCGAGAAATTCGCCCAGTTGATCTGGCCGGTGACGATCGGCACCACGCCGACGATCAGCATCGGAATGATGACCAGCAGGCCGATATATTTTTGCACGTTGGCAGTGCCGAGGATGCCGCGATGCTGGATGGCGAAGATGATCAGCATCAGCACCGCGCCGATGAAGAAGGTCGCGTTGAGGGTGAACGAGACCGGCCCCAGCGTGTGGCTGTAGAGCGTCCAGTTGCGGATCACCGGCGTTGCCGCGGCGGTCACCGCGGTGATGGCGTCGGCGGCACTCGTCCCGGCATGCGCGGCGATATAGGCGACGACTTCGGGCGAGGCATCGGTGAACAGCGGCACCGGCGCCAACGCGTTGAGGATATAGGCGGCGGCGATCGAGCAGCCGAGCGACAGCACCGGCGACCAGGCGAACCAGTTGCACCACACCGACAGCGGCGCGATGAACTTGGAATAGCGCAGCCATGCGGTGGCGCCGTAGATCGACGCGCCGCCCGACTTGTTCGGAAACAGGCCGGCGATTTCGGCATAGGTGAAGGATTGCAGGAAGCCCATGATCATGGAGAAGATCCAGATCGCGAAGGCCAGCGTGCCGGTCGTGCCGGCAATGCCGCCGATCGAGAACAGGACGAGGGCAGGCACGCCGCTCGCCACCCAGAAGGCGCCCCGCCAGTCGATATTTCGGTGCAATTTGCCTTCGGCAAGCGGCTCCAGGACAGTCACTATCGTGCTCATATGTCTTTGTTCCCCATTTTGATGTTCCCCGTTCGTGACCGCCGCGGCTTCGCGAGGCTTCACCATCGACGCATGCATTGTTCGACTGCCGGTGTTTCCACTCAGTCGTATTTTTTTCTTAACAGTGAAGATTGATCCGGCGCGCTTTCAGGTCAAGCGAATTGTCGCGCCGTGCACATCCCGCTTGCGAAACATGTCAGCTTCACACTGGCGGGCAGGATTGTTCGGAAAAGGACCAGGGGTCTGGAAACGAAAAACCCGCCGGAGGCGGGTCGCGGCGCAAATCAGCACCATGGACGAATATGTAGCATAGCTGCCCTCAGCAGGTCAAGAAAAAATTCCTATCACGAACTGCCAGCACGGCCTCACTGTCTTGGGAGGAAGGCCGTCAGGAGCGTGGTTTGGTCTTTTGCGGATCGTAGTGGGCGAAGGCGACGACGCGCGCCGGCAGCCGCTTGGCATGGCTGTCGAGCTTGCCGATCTCGACCTCGGTACCGACAGCCGAATGGGTGACATCGAGCCTGGCCAGCGCGATGGTCTTGTTCAGCACCGGAGAACGCATGCCCGACGTGACCACGCCGATCTGGGCGCGGCCGACATGCACGCAGTCGCCATGGCCGACGTCGACATTGGCGTCGATGTCGAGGCCGACCAGCTTCGTCTGCGGGTGCTGCTTGCGGCGGATCAGCGCTTCGCGGCCGATGAAATCATCGGTCTTGCTCTTCAGCGGCACGGTGAAGCCGATGCCGGCCTCGAACGGGTCGGTCTGGTCGGAGAATTCGTAGCCGGCAAAGATCAGCCCGGCTTCGATGCGCACCATGTCCAGCGCCTGCAGCCCCATCGGCTTCAGCCCATGCGGCTGGCCGGCCTCCCAGATGGCGTCGAACACTTTTCCGGCGTCGCGCGGATGGCACCAGATCTCGTAGCCGAGCTCGCCGGTATAGCCGGTGCGCGAGACGACGACCGGAATGCCGTTGCCGCCACCAATGCGGGCGACGGCGAAGCGGAACCATTCGAGCTCGTCGATCGACGGCTGCAATGGCGAAGTCCAGATCACTTCTCGCAGGATGTCGCGGCTCTTCGGACCCTGCACGGCAATATTATGCATCTGGTCGGTCGACGAGCGCACCAGCACGTTGAGACCCAGCTTGGCGGCCGTCTCGCGCAGCCATTCGCCGGACAGATCGTCGCCGCCGACCCAGCGGAAATTGTCCTTGCCGAGCCGCAGCAGGGTGCCGTCGTCGATCATGCCGCCATGCTCGTAGCACATGGCCGAGTAGACCACCTGGCCGACGCCAAGCTTCTTGACGTCGCGGGTCAGCGTGTATTGCAGCAGCGCCTCGGAATCCGGGCCGGTGACCTCGAACTTGCGCAGCGGCGACAGGTCCATGATCACCGCGTCCTGCCGGCAGGCCCAGTATTCGGCGATCGGTCCGTCCTTGGCGAAGGAATTGGCGAGCCAATAGCCCCTGTACTCCTGAAAGTTGCGGGTGTGCTTGGCAAAGCTCGAATGAAAAGCTGTCTCGCGGGTCATTTTCGGTTCCGAATCGGGCGTCATGCGTCTGGCGATCGCTCGCGAGAATTTGTGCTGGCCGGAATAGGTCCGCACATGGATGTCGGTCGGGTTCCAGCCATTGGCCGGCGTCGTGTCGTCGGGGCAGGCGGAGGAAACGCAGACAATGTCTGTGAGCGCCCGCAGCAGCACGTAGTCGCCCGCCCGCGACCACGGCTCGTCGGACACCATGACGCCATGCGCGTCGATCGCCGTGTTGAAGAAGAAGTTGATCGCCATCCAGCCCGCGCGGGGATTGACGCCCTTGCCGGCCAGCGCACGGTTGAAGTTCTCCGAGCAGTTGGTGTGGCCGGGATAGCCGATGTCGTCGTAATATTTGGCCGCGCAGGCGAGCGCGAAGGCGTCGTGCCGGCCGCATGTGTCCTGCACCACCTCGACCAGCGGCTCCATGTCCTGGTCATAGTATTTGGAATACAGGCCGGGCATCGGGTAGCTCGCACCCATCAGCGTGCGCGTCGTGGTCACGTCGAGCGGATGATCCAGTCCCCTGTCCAGCTTGCGCGCCGAAAAGCACTGGAAATCGGTGCACTGGCGCCCGTCGACATCGATGATCTGGAGATAGTCGCCGGCCTTGACGAAATAGGCCTCCGCCGTCGCCGAATGGACGCGCAAATCGAGCACCGGGTCGGCCAGCGGATCGGCCAATAGCGATTTCACCGCCGCGCGGATCGTGGCGCGGCGAACGATGGCAGTCAGCGGCGTCGCCGTGTCGTGACCGTCGACCAGCATCGGCCCGCCGGGGGCCGCAATCAGCATCGCGCCATCGCGCGCGACGGTGAAAGCCTGTTCGATGCCGGCGGGCGTCGCGTCGCCGAACACGCGAACCGCCTTGGCATGGTCAAGCTGCACCTGCCGGCGCGCGAGCACGCTCCGTAGCGATGCGAGGCTGTCGTCGTCCTCTATGAGCAGCGCCTTGATGCCGGCAGCGTTGCTGTTCGATGCTTCACCGAAAATGCCGGGATCGGTCGCGCCGGTCCTGTCCCAGGCCAGCAACTCGCAGGCCTGCCCGCCTTCGACATTGCGCACGGTGATCGTGTCACCAGCCTCGATGTCGATCAGCACCGCGCCATTGCCCTGGATCGTATAACGCTCCATGCCCGGCGGCAGCGCGATCTGGCCGGGCCTCAGGATGAGGCTCGGCCGGGGCGGTCCGGCAGCGATTGCGGGGTAGGGCGACTGGCTCATTTCAGCCTTGCGGTTCGAGAAACAAGTTTGCCTGTGTGTGAAATTATTTTAGCGGTAAGAATAGCAGTGCGCGTGCGTTTGACAAGGCGAAGCGCACTTCTTCCCTTCTCCCCCAAGGGAGAAAGGTGGGGCGCGCGCAAACGCTACTCGAAATCCTCGGAATGGCTGACCGTAACGCCGTACTCCGCAGCCGAGTCGAGCATCGTATGCCAAAGGCTTTCGGCAAAGGTCGCGAACACCAGGAGGTTGAACACCGCCAGGCCATCCGGCCGATCATTCCCGCGCCAGAGCGTGACGCTGGTGTGGTCCATCGACGTCGCAGCAGCGGCACCAATCGGAAACGAGGCGGCATGCAGGTCGATCGACGACAGCTTGGCGAGCATGGCGCGCGCCTGGATTCCGGAAACGCTGATCAACGCGCGTGCATGTGATTGATCCGATAGCGAAGCGGGACCGGTGAATGCCGGCGCCAGCGTCCACATCGTGTGCTTGCCACTTTTCGACAAGATCAAGAACTGATCCGGCCCCGACCAGATCAGCGTGGCATCCGGAGTTTGTACCGCCTTCGGCGCATCCGGTGCCGCGATGCCGAAGCGGGTCCTAGTCGCCTTTGCCAGTTCGGCTCCTTTGCCGCGCCGCGCCATCACCTGGATCAGGTCAAAATTGCGAACCTCGGTCAGCGAGACGCCGGCCTCGATACCGCGTGCACCATGCACGCCGGTAACAAGCGCCTTTTCAAGGGGACTGCGGGGAGCCCAGGAAAACTCAGCCACGCTGGCGCCCTCCATCCGGATCGTAGAAGACGGGATTGCACAATTCGACATCATAATCCTCACCGCGCAACGGATCATGCGCGTGGACGATTTCGCCGATCCGCTCGCGGCCGCGCTCGACCAAGGCCAACCCGATCCACTGATCCAACGTGGGCGAGAAGCAGACCGAGGTGATATAGCCCTGGTCGTTGCCGGGGCCGGGCGTCTGACCCTTCGGGATGATGTGCGCGCCAGAGCGCAAGCGGCGGCCCCTGTCGGTCGGCTTGATGCCGACCACGACCTGGCGATCCGGGGCGACCAGCGCCTCGCGTCCGGCCATCACGCGGCCGATGAAATCCTTCTTGGTCGACATCATTTTGCCGAGGCCAAGATCGGCGGCTGTCGTCGTGCCGCTCAGTTCCGGTCCGGCGACGTGACCCTTTTCAACGCGCATGACACCGAGCGCCTCGGTGCCGTAGGGCGTCACACCGAAGGGCGCGCCGGCCAGCATCAGATTGTGTGCCATGGCATCGCCGAAGCGTGCCGGCACGGAGATCTCGAAGGCCATTTCGCCGGAGAACGAGATGCGGAACAGCCGCGCCTTGAGTCCGCCGCGAAGGGTCACCTCGCGGGCGCCCATGAACGGAAAGCCTTCGTTCGACAGGTCTTCCGACGGATCGACGATCTCCTGGAGCAGGTCGCGTGTCTTCGGCCCGGCGATCGAGAATTGCGCCCACTGGTCGGAGACGGAAGTGAGCTGCACGTCGAGCTCCGGGAACAGCACCTGGCGGCAGAATTCGAGATGCTGCATCACCAGCCCGGCCTTGGCCGTGGTGGTGGTGAGAAAATAATGGTCCTCGGCCAGCCGCGATGTCGTGCCATCGTCATAGACGATGCCGTCCTCGCGCAGCATCAGCCCATAGCGCGCCTTGCCAACTGCGAGGCTGGAGAAGGTGTTGATGTAGACGCGATCCAGGAAGGCGCCGGCATCGGGGCCGTGCACGTCGATCTTGCCGAGCGTCGAGACATCGCAGAAGCCGACGCCACCGCGCACCGCCTTGACCTCGCGGGTCACCGATTCCAGCCAGTCCTTCTCGCCGGCGCGCGGGTACCATTGCGCGCGTTTCCACAGGCCGGTGTCGACGAAGACAGCACCTTGTTCCACGGCCCAGTGGTGCGACGGCGTCAGCCGCGTCGCATGGAACGTCTCGTCGCGGTGATGGCCGGCGAAGGCGCCGATGGCGACCGGCACGTAAGGCGGCCGGTAGATCGTCGTGCCGGTCTCGGGGATCGAACGGCCGCTGACCGCGGCCATGATGGCAAGGCCGGCGACATTCGAGGTCTTGCCCTGGTCGGTGGCCATGCCGAGCGTCGTGTAGCGCTTCAGGTGTTCGACGGATTCAAAGCCTTCGCGTTGCGCCAGTTCGATGTCAGAGGCGGTGACGTCGTGCTGGTAATCGACAAAAGCCTTGCCCTTGCCGGCGACGTGCCAGAGCGGCGTCAGCGAGAATGCCTCGTCGTCGGCGGAAGGCGCGGTACCCACTGTGCCGCCATGTCCCCTGTCACGCGCCGCTGCCGCGCCGGCGGCAAATCCCTGGCTCAGGCAGGCGCCGAGGCCGAAATCGCCATTGGCGGCGCCAGCGGCGACCATGCCGGGAGGCGCGCCGTCGGGCACGAAGGCGGAGATGTCGTCACGCCACGCTGGCCGACCGCGATGGAAGGAGGTCAGCCCGACCGCCGGGTTCCAGCCGCCGGAAACGGCGAGCCCGTCCGCTTCGACCTCGGCGCGCGCGCCGCCGGTGAGCGACACCGCGATTTTCCTGACGCCATCCTTGCCGCCATCGACGCCACTGACGGAACCATGCAGCACCGGGAAGCCGCCCTTGGAGGCCAGCGAACGATGCGCCGGCGACACTTCGGACCGTGCATCGATGACCGCCGCGATCTGTAGGCCGGCACCGAGTGCCGTCTCGACCGTGCGCCAGCCATCCTCATTGTTGGTGAACAGCGCGATGCGTTTGGCCGGTGTCGCCGCATAGCGCGCGACATAGGTGCGCATGGCGGACGCCATCATCACACCGGGCGTGTCGTTGCCGGCAAACACGATCGGCCGTTCGATGGCGCCGGCCGCGACAACGCAACGCTTGGCCACGATCCGCCACAGCCGCTGGCGCACCTGATGCTGAGGCGGCGAGGGCAGGTGGTCGTTGACCCGCTCGATCGCGCCATAGGTACCGCCATCGTAGACGCCGAATAGTGCCGTGCGGGTCATGATGCGGACGTCCGGCATATCAGCCAGTTCAGTCAGCGTCCGCGACAGCCATTCGGCTGCCGGCACACCATCGATCGTGCCGCCATCCGACAGCAGGCGGCCGCCGGGGACAAAATCCTCTTCGCACAGGATGACGCGGGCACCAGCGCGGCCGGCTGCCAATGCCGCGGCCAGACCGGCCGGGCCGGAGCCGGCGATCAGCACATCGCAATGCGCCCATGCCTTGTCGTAGTGGTCCGGATCGGCGACGCCTGCGGCGCGGCCAAGGCCGGCGGCGCGACGGATCGCCGGCTCGTAGATCGCTTCCCAGAATTTCGCCGGCCACATGAAGGTCTTGTAGTAGAAGCCGGCAACGAAGATCGGCGCGAACAGCTGGTTCACCGACATCACATCGTGTCGCAGCGATGGCCAGCGGTTCTGGCTGGCGGCTTCCAGCCCTTCATAGAGTTCGGCTGTCGTCGCCTTGGTGTTCGGCTCGCGCCGTGCGCCGGTGCGCAGCTCGACCAGCGCGTTGGGTTCTTCCGAACCGGCGGTGAGAATGCCGCGCGGGCGATGGTATTTGAACGAGCGGCCGACCAGCTTGACGCCATTGGCGATCAGCGCCGAGGCGAGCGTATCGCCCTGGAAGCCGGAGAAAGCCTTGCCGTCGAAACGGAAGTTCAGCGGCGCCGAGCGGTCGATGAGACCGCGATTGCCGAGCCGGTGTGTCTGCGCGCCGGCCATCACGCACCGACTTTCGCGGCGCCGGCACCCGCCGCTGGTTCGACCGACGAAATCTCGTGCGTCAGCGAGTTGCGGGTGACTTTCAGCCAGGCCCGGCAGCCGCCGCCATGGTACCAGTGTTCGCTGGTCTGTCCGGCGACATTGTCGCGCAGATAGACATAGTCGAAGACCTCGTCTTCCGAGGCGCCGGCTTCGGGCCGCACAGGCTTGGCGTCGCCGAGATAGGTAAACTCGCCGAGTTCGCGTTCACCGCAGAAGGGACAGACAATGCGCATGCTGTTCTAGACCGCCTTCAATGCAGGTTCGGTTGGGCGCCCTGGCCCTTTTCGTCGATCATGGCGCCAGTCCGGAACCGGTTGAGGCGGAACCGCGCGGCTTCTTCGTGCGATTCGTCGCGCGCAAGAAGATGGGCAAAGACGAAGCCGGAGCCCGGCGTCGCCTTGAAGCCGCCATAGCACCAGCCGGCGTTGAGATAGAGCCCGTCGACCGGCGTCTTGTCGATGATCGGCGAACCGTCCATCGACATGTCCATGATGCCGCCCCACTGGCGCAGCAAGCGCACGCGGCCGATCATCGGCATCAGCGCCATGCCGCCCTCGCAGACGTCCTCCATGACAGGCATATTGCCGCGCTGGGCATAGGAATTGTAGCCGTCTATGTCGCCGCCGAACACCAGCCCGCCCTTGTCGGACTGGCTGACGTAGAAATGGCCGGCGCCGAAGGTCATGACACCAGGGATGAGCGGCTTGATCGCCTCGGAGACGAAGGCCTGCAGCACATGGCTTTCGATGGGCAGGCGCAGGCCGGCCATCGCCGCGACGCGCGATGAACTTCCGGCAACAGCCATACCGACCTTGCCGGCGCCGATCTTGCCGCGCGACGTCTCGACGCCGGTCACCTTGCCATTGGCGTCCCTGACGAAGCCGGTGACTTCGCAATTCTGGATGATGTCGACGCCGAGTTCGCTCGCCGCATGCGCATAGCCCCAGACAACAGCATCGTGCCGCGCCGTGCCGCCGCGTCGCTGCAACAGCCCGCCTTGCACGGGAAAGCGCGCATTGTCGAAGTTCAGGAACGGTATCATCTTCTTGACGGCAGCGAGGTCGAGCAGTTCGGCGTCGATGCCGTTGATACGCATGGTGTTGCCGCGCCGCGCATAAGCGTCGCGCTGTGCGTCGGAGTGGTAGAGGTTGATGACGCCGCGCTGGCTGACCATTGCATTGTAGTTGAGGTCCTGCTCCATCCGCTCCCACAGCTTCATCGACAATTCGTAAAAGCCGGTATTGCCTGGCAGGCCGTAATTGGAGCGGATGATGGTGGTGTTGCGGCCGGCATTGCCGGAGCCGATCCAGCCTTTTTCGAGCACGGCAACATTCTTGATGCCGTACTCGCTGGCGAGAAACCAGGCGGTGGCAAGGCCATGGCCGCCACCGCCGATGATCACCACATCGTAGCGGTCCTTCGGCGTGGCGTCGCGCCAGGTGCGTTGCCAATTCTTGTGGCCGGACAGGGCAGCACGGGCGAGCGAAAAGATCGAATATTTCATACGTTCATTCCGAGGTCGCTCGCACCGCGCTGGTGGTCAGATATCCAGCGTGTGGTCGCGCTCCCATTGCGTGAAGTGCGAAGCATAGGAATTCCATTCCTGGTGCTTCAGCTTTAGGTAGGCCGACGAGAATTCCTCACCCAGCGCCGCCTTGAGCGATTTGTCCTTGTCGAACTCGCGCAGCGCGTCGAGCAGATTGAGCGGCAGTTTTGGCGCGCCCTTCACCGTGTGCCCATGCTGGTACATGTCGATGTCGTAGCGCTTGCCGGGATCTGCCTTCGAGCGGATGCCGTCGAGGCCGGCGGCGATGATAACCGCCTGCAGCAGATAAGGGTTGGCAGCACCATCCGGCAGCCGCAGTTCGAAGCGGCCGGGGCCGGGCACGCGCACCATGTGGGTGCGGTTGTTGCCGGTCCAGGTCACCGTGTTCGGCGCCCAGGTGGCGCCCGAAATGGTGCGCGGCGCATTGATGCGCTTGTAGGAATTGACCGTCGGGTTGGTGATCGCGGCAAGCGCGGAAGCATGCTTCATGATGCCGCCGAGGAAATTCCGGCCCTTGGCCGACAGGCCAAGCTCCATCGCATTGTCGGCGAAGACGTTGGTCTTGCCCGATTTGTCCCAGACCGAGATATGGGCATGGCAGCCATTGCCGGTCAGGCCCTGGAAGGGTTTGGGCATGAACGTCGCGCGCAGGCCGTGCTTCTCGGCGATCGACTTGACCATGAATTTGAAGAACGAGTGCTTGTCGGCGGTCGCCAGCGCGTCGTCGAAGGCCCAGTTCATCTCGAATTGGCCGTTGGCATCCTCGTGGTCGTTCTGGTAGGCGCCCCAGCCGAGCGCCAGCATGTGGTCGCAGATCTCGGCGATGACGTCATAGCGGCGCATCACAGCTTGCTGGTCGTAGCAGGGCTTTGAGGCCGTGTCGTATTCGTCGGAAATCGTCTTGCCGTCCGGCGAGATCAGGAAGAACTCGGCCTCGACGCCGGTCTTGACATGCATGCCGTCGCTGGCGGCCTCCGCGATCAGCCGCTTCAGCGTGTTGCGCGGCGCCTGGTCGACCTCCTTGTCGTCCATGATGCAGTTGGCCGCGACCCAGGCGACCTCAGGCTTCCACGGCAGCTGGATCACCGAATCCGGATCCGGAACCGCCAGCATGTCGGGATGCGCTGGCGTCAGATCAAGCCAGGTGGCGAAACCGGCAAAGCCGGCGCCATCCTTCTGCATGTCGGCGATGGCTTGCGCCGGCACCAGCTTGGCACGCTGGCCACTGAACAGGTCAGTGTAGGAAATCATGAAATATTTGACGTTTTTCGCCCTTGCGAATTCAGCAAGATCAACTGTCACGGAAGTTCCCCATTTTTTGTCGATTGTGGCCCCAGAGCGTGTGGGCTTCGGCCCTTCATTGATTAGAAGCCGTTCTTCCCCGGTATCCAGTTGGTGCCGGCCAGCGGTACGCCGGCCATGGCGGCTGCCTCGATCGTCAGCGCGACGAGGTCCTCGGGTTCCAGATTGTGCAGGCTGTTCTTGCCGCAGGCACGGGCGATGGTCTGCGCTTCCAGCGTCATCACCTTGAGGTAGTTCGCCAGCCGGCGTCCGGCGGCCACCGGGTCGACCCGCTTCATCAGTTCGGGGTCCTGCGTGGTGATGCCTGCGGGGTCGCGCCCCTCGTGCCAGTCGTCATAGGCGCCGGCCGTGGTGCCGAGCTCGTTATACTCCGCCTCCCAGCGGGGATCGTTGTCGCCGAGCGCGACAAGGGCGGCCGTGCCGATCGAGACCGCGTCGACGCCGAGCGCCAGCGCCTTGGCGACATCGGCGCCGTTGCGGATGCCGCCGGAGACGATCAACTGCACCTTGCGGTGCATGCCGAGATCCTGCAGCGCCTGCACCGCCGGCCTGATGCAGGCAAGCGTCGGCATGCCGACATTTTCGATGAACACCTCCTGTGTCGCGGCGGTGCCGCCCTGCATGCCGTCGACGACGACGACATCGGCGCCGGCCTTCACGGCAAGCGCCGTGTCATAGTAGGGCCGGGCACCGCCGACCTTGACGTAGATCGGCTTTTCCCAGTCTGTGATTTCGCGCAATTCGAGGATCTTGATCTCGAGATCGTCGGGACCCGTCCAGTCCGGATGGCGCGAGGCCGAGCGCTGGTCGATGCCCTTCGGCAGCGTGCGCATTTCGGCGACGCGGTCGGAAATCTTCTGGCCAAGCAGCATGCCGCCGCCACCCGGCTTGGCGCCCTGGCCGACGACGACTTCGATCGCATCGGCACGGCGCAGATCGCGCAGGTTCATGCCATAGCGCGACGGCAGGTATTGATAGACCAGCTGCTTGGAATGGCCGCGCTCTTCCTCGGTCATGCCGCCATCGCCGGTGGTGGTCGAGGTGCCCGACAGTGTGGCGCCGCGCCCGAGCGCTTCCTTGGCGGGCCCCGACAGCGAACCGAAGCTCATGCCGGCGATGGTGATCGGGATCTTCAGCTCGATCGGCTTCTTGGCATGGCGTGAACCCAGCACGACCGATGTGTCGCAGCGTTCGCGATAGCCTTCGAGCGGATAACGCGAGATCGAGGCGCCGAGGAACAGGAGGTCGTCGAAATGCGGCAGCTTGCGCTTGGCGCCGGCGCCACGGATGTCATAGATGCCGGTCGCCGCCGCACGGCGGATCTCGGAAAGCGTATAGTCGTCGAAGGTCGCGGATTTGCGCGGCGTCGTCGGCGGGTTGCGATAGGTCATGCTGCCTCAATACGCGTCGGCGTTGTCGATATTGAAATTGTAGAGCGTGCGCGCCGAGCCGTAGCGCTTGAACTCCGACGGCTTGACGCCGGTGACGCCGGCACGGTCGAGCAGGCCTTGCAGCAATTCCAGATGCTCGGCCCGCATCTCCTTGGCGATACAGTCGGCACCCAGGCTGTCGACCTTGCCGCGCACGAAGAGACGCGCCTCGTAGATGGAATCGCCCAGCGCGTCGCCGGCATCGCCCAGCACCACCAGATTGCCCGACTGCGCCATGAAGGCCGACATGTGGCCGATATTGCCGTGCACGACGATGTCGATGCCCTTCATCGAAATGCCGCAGCGCGACGACGCATTGCCTTCGATGACCAGCAGGCCGCCCTTGCCGGTGGCGCCGGCATACTGGCTGGCGTCGCCTTTGATGGTGATCGAGCCCGACATCATGTTCTCGCCGACGCCGGGACCCGCCGAGCCGTGCACGGTGATGGTGCTGCCGGAATTCATGCCGCCGCAATAATAGCCGACGCTGCCGCGCACATCGATGGCAACAGGCTGGTCGACGCCGACGGCGACCGAATGGCTGCCTTTCGGGTTCAGCACTTCCCATGCCGTTTCGTTCGAGCCGGGAGCCAGATTGTGCAGCGCCTGGTTGAGTTCACGCAGCGACAATTGGTCGAGATCGAAGACCCGAGGGTCGTGTGCTGCCGTCTTTGAAAGCGTGGTTGCCGGCATGAATTCAATGCTCCCAGAAATAGACGGTTGCGGGTTCGGGTTCCCAGACCCTCGCATTGTCTATGCCAGGCAGTTTGGTCAGCGCGCGATATTCCGAGCCGAAGGCGACATACTGGTCGGTCTCGGCCATCACGGCGGGCTTGCAGGCGATCGGATCGCGCACCACGCCAAAGCCGTTCTTGGTGCCGACGACGAAGGTGAAGAAGCCGTCGAGGTCGGAGAGCGTGCCTTCCAGCGCTTCGCCGAGATTCTTGCCATGCGCCATCTGCGACGAGAGATAGGCGGCGGCCACTTCAGTGTCGTTCTCGGTCTCGAATTTCATGCCTTCGCGGATCAACTCGCGGCGGACATTGTTGTGGTTCGACAGCGAGCCATTGTGCACAAGGCACTGGTCGGCGCCGGTCGAGAACGGATGCGCGCCCATTGTCGTCACAGCCGATTCCGTCGCCATCCGGGTGTGGCCAATGCCATGCGTGCCGGTCATCTTGCGGACATCGAAGCGATCGACGACCGCCTCGGGCAGGCCAACTTCCTTGTAGATCTCGACAACGTCGCCGGCGCCCATGATGCGGATGTCGGGGCGCAGCGTCTGGATGGTTTCGCGCGCTTCATCGATCTTGGCGGGCGTGGTCCTGACGACCGCATGGGTGGATTTCACCGCGATCGTCACCGGGGTGCCGATGGCCTTGGCGAGCTCCGCCTCGAGGCCGCGGAAATCGCGGTCCGGCTTGGCCGACTGAATGGTGATCTTGGCCTCATTTTTGGAAGGCGCGCCATAGATGGCAATGCCGGCGCTGTCGGGACCGCGATCGCTGAGCGAGATCAGCATCTGCGACAGCATCGCGCCAAGCTGGGGCTCCAGCGACTTGTCCTTCAAAAACAGTCCGACAATTCCACACATGTCAGCCTCCCGATGTTTGTAGCTAAGAGATCGTTTGTAGCTAAGAGAGGATGTATCGAATGAGTTGCACAAATTCAATCGTATGAAAAAAATATTCCTCTAGTTACCTATGCGGCTCAATGCCGCTCTGCGCACTGTCGCCGTCTCGCCGGGCATTGTGAACCCATTTCGCGGTGCGGATGCGAGCGATCTTGTAGGCGTCGAGAATCGACAAGGCATAGATCAGGAAGCCGCCGGCGTGACGGCCGACAAAGCTGGCATCCGACGGTGCGATCTTGGCCGTCACCCATGCCAGGATCACCATGAAGAAAAGGAACTGCAGGCCGCGCACCGGCACGCCGAGAATGACATGCCCGCTTCCCGGCAACAAGATTGCGGCGCCGAGAACCAGATAGGGGTTGGTGGGTGCAGTGGTGGGAATGGTCATGCGGCCTGCCGTTCGCTTTTGTTGATGGCGTCGCGAAGCGCCGACACCGACACCAGCAGTCTTTCGATCAGCGCGGGATCGAGTGTGGCGTCGCCGAATTCGGCCTGCCGAAAGACGCCATAACGCGCCCGTTCGGCTTCGGCCAGCAGCCACACGATGCGTACCCCTTTCGGGGTGATCAGCAGTTCCTTGGCGCGCCCTTCGGAAAAAATCCCGAGGTGGCCGGCGATGGTCTCCAGTGGGAAGTGGACGCCCCTGCGATCGGTCCGCAACACGGCCTCAGCCGGAAATGCTGAGCTCTTCGGCAGCGTGTGCTCGAGATGATCGAAATTGGAGAAGGTCGTCGGCGATCCCGGCCGCATCATCATGTCGAACGTCGCCGGCACCGCGACCTCTTCGGTGATCGAAACACTGAGCCAGCGCGCCGGCAGTTTTCGCGTCGCCAGCGTATCGACGATGGTGCGCACCTGGACACGTTTGCCGTTCCAGGATCCTTCCCAGGTGATGACGCCGGCGGTGCCATCCGAAACATTGGCAGCGTCGGCGATGACTGTGCGGATGCGGCCCTGCTCGACGGCGAGCGCCATCGACGCCCTGCTGTGGCTGGCACGCGCCTGCCAGGCAAGGTGGAGGACGACAGCTAGGACAATGGCCCCGGCCAGCAGTGCTGATGTCACCTCGGACATTTTCTCATGCCAGGCCCGCCCGGGATCCGGACGGGCCTACTCCCATCAATAACCCTGCGGCTTTGGCCACGGCATGGTGAATTGGTCGCCGCGCCGCACGAATTTGTAGCGATAGAAATGGAACCACAGCGAGATCAGGAAATAGAAGGCGACCATGGCGATCAGCTGCGAGCCGAAGCCGAGGAAGATGGCGAAGAAGGTCACCACGCACAGGCAAAACAGCACGATGGCCGGGATCGGGTGGAAGGGGTGCGTGTAGCCGCGCCGGATCGAGCCCAGCGGCCACTTCTTGCGGAACATGATGATGTTGATGCTCATGAAGGTATATTGCAGCACGCCCGACAGGATCGAGAAGGTGATCGCCTGGTTGAGGTCGGCGATGAAGGCGAAGGCCAGCGCGATCGGCAGCAGGAACAGGATCGAACGATAGGGCGTGCGATATCTCGGATGCACGGCCGAGAACCATGTCGGCAGATAGCGGTCGCGGCCGAGCGAGAACCAGGCGCGCGCCGCATCGTTGATGCAGCCATTGGCGGAGGCCATTGCAGCAAGCAGCGTGGCGACGAACAACAGGTTCTCGAGCAGCGGGCTGCCAGTCAGTTTGCCGGCGTCCCACAGCGGATAATAGGTGATGCCGAGATATTCCCATGGCATCATCGAGGCGCAGACATACCAGGTCATGGCGGCTGCGATCAAAAGCGTGATCATGCCGGCCATGGTGCCGTAAGGCAGCGAGCGGGCCGGCGAGCGCACTTCCTCGGCGGCCTGTGTGGTGCCCTCGATGCCGAGATAGTACCAGATGCCGAACTGGAAGGCGGCGATGACGCCGATCCAGCCATAGGGGAGCGCATTGCCGGGAGTGACCAACTCGTTCAGCTTCAGCACGGCGCCTTGCGTCCACGGGCTGACCGAAAAGAACAGGATGACAATCGAGATATAGGCGACTGCTGTGATGACGAAGTTGACGTTGAGCGTCATCAGCACGCCGCGATAGTTCAGCCACGCCAGCACGACGATGGTCGCGGCGATGAAGGAATTGTGGGTGAGCCCTTCGACGCCGGCCTTGGCGACGATGGTGTCGCCGAGCAGGATGGCGTCGGACACTTCGAGCATGGTGTAGGCAAAGACCAGGAACAGCGCGACGTTGAACGCCATCAGCGGTCCGACGATGTGCTTTGCCTGCGCATACTGGCCGCCGGCGGCGGCCACGGTCGATGTCACCTCGGAATCGATCATGGCGACCGAGGTGTAGAGCAATCCCACGACCCAGCAGACGATCAGCGCGGCCAGTGCGCCACCCTTGTCGGCCGAGAAATTCCAGCCGGTGAATTCGCCGACCAGGACGATGCCGACGCCGAGCGCCCAGACATGGGCCGGTCCGAGCACGCGCAGGAGTGAAACTCTGTCCCCTTGGGCAGCCGGGGCAGCCGGTTCAAGTGCGATCGTCATTGTTCAATCCTCACTCAGATCCGGTGTTTTTCGGAAGTGGCTTCCAGTTCGCCTTCGCGCGAGGAGGTCAGCACCTCTTCGGAGAAGGTCGTGTCGACCTTGAACCAGTCGTAGAGCATCCACAAAGCGAGCACGATCGAGATGCCCCAGCATGCGTAAGAGAGTGCCACCCACATGATCGTGTCCCCCGAATTAGATCGTCCTCAGAACTCTTACTTGTCGTCGAATTTTTCGTTGATGACGTCGCGGTATTCGCGGTCTGATGCACGAAACAGGAAGATGAAATAACCGATCAGCACCGCCGCCATGATGATCAGCGTCGGCCAGTCGATGACATAGTGGAAGCGGTTCTGGATGATGTCGTGCGCGGTCTCGGGCGTATAGCCGAGCTTTTCCCAGATAGACGCCATGGTCGGGTTCTGGCCTAGCGCTTCCCAGGTCTTGGCGTCGAGCGCGTCGATGGATTTCGCCGCGCCGGCGAGGCCCAGCTTGAGCGGTAGCCACAGTGCCACGAAAATGGCGACGACGACGACGGCGATGTCGAAAACCTGCCCGGCCTTGCTTTGCTCCGGCGGCGTGTAGCGGGACATCTCTTCTACCCCTCAGGACTTGCGGTTGCTGAACGCGTCGGCGTTCTTGATGTCGAGCCCGTAAATGAATTCCTTGTCTTCCTTGTAGTGCTTGACCATCGCCAGGATGGCCGCGGTGTTGAAGATCAGCACGGCGGCGGCGGCGATCGCGACGACGGCCTTGATGCCGCTGTGCGGGATGTAGGGCCATGTCATGAGGAGGACGAAGAGGATCGTCGCCCACAGGCAGACGATCAGGAGCGCGGCTCCGCGCAGGTCGGAACGGTACAGCGCTTCGATGCGCTGCTGCATGTCTGACATCGGTTTCTCCCCTTTTCCGCCGTCCGGTTCCGAATCTCCCGTCCGCCGTCCTCTTTCAACAGAGTGAAATTTTTTTCATAAGTTCTGTCTGAATCCCGCAATTGTCAAGCGCGATTTACGCGGGGTTAACCGTTTGCTTGGCGCAACGGATTTTGCCTGAGAATGAAATTAATTGCTTATGGGTATTGCGGCGCCCGGAGGTTTGCGATCAATATTCGGCCAAAGCTCCCGCCGCTGCGCAGGGGGCAGGGAACAGCAGAGCATTATCGAAACGGAGGACGAGCGGATGACGGCATCCTGGAGATTTTCGACCCTGGCGGATCGCCATCGCGCGCTCGGTTCGAAGCTCGAAGACTGGAGCGGCATGGGAACCGCCTGGACCTACGACAAGGATGCCGACGAGGAGTACATCGCCATCCGCACCAAGGCTGGTCTGATGGATGTCTCCGGCCTCAAGAAAGTCCATATCACCGGGCCGCATGCCTCACACCTGATCGACCTGGCGACGACGCGCGATGTCGAAAAGATCTATCCCGGCAAGTCGGCCTATGCCTGCATGCTGAACGAGGCGGGGAAATTCACCGACGATTGCATCCTCTACCGCACCGGCCCCAATGCATGGATGGTCGTGCATGGTTCGGGCACCGGCCATGAGGAGTTGCAGCGTGCTTCGGTAGGACGCGACGTCTCGCTGCGCTTCGACGACAATCTGCACGATCTGTCGCTGCAGGGTCCGACAGCGGTCGACTATCTGGCCAAGCACGTGCCGGGTATTCGCGACCTCAACTATTTCCATCACATGCAGACGCAGCTGTTCGGTCTTCCGGTGATGATCTCGCGCACCGGCTATACCGGCGAGCGCGGCTACGAGATCTTCTGCCGCGGCCAGGATGCCGGCACGATCTGGGACAGGATCCTCGACGAGGGCAAGAGCGCCGGCATCATTCCGTGCCGCTTCACCACGCTCGACATGCTGCGCGTCGAAAGTTATCTGCTCTTCTACCCCTATGACAACTCCCAAAAATATCCGTTTGAGAACGAAGGCCCAGGCGACACGCTTTGGGAACTCGGCCTCGACTTCACCGTCAGCCCTGGCAAGACCGGCTTTCGCGGTGCCGAGGAGCACTATCGTCTGAAGGGCAAGGAGCGCTTCAAGATCTATGGCGTCCTGCTCGACGGTAAGGAGCCGGCCGATGAAGGCGCGCCGGTCTATCGCGACGGCAAAAAGGTCGGCGTGGTGACCTGCGCCATGTATTCGCCGCTGGTCGAGAAATCGATGGGCATCGCCCGACTCGACGTCGACTGCGCGGTCAAGGACACCAAGCTCGAAATCCGCAACAAGAGCGGTGCCATCAAGGCGACGGCGCAGCCACTGCCATTCGACGATCCCAAGAAGACCAAGCGCACCGCGAAAGGTTGAGGCATAGTCAACGGCGAGGGGTTCGAGGCACGAAGGCATAAATGGCAGCCAAAAGCATCATCAGCCGGCCGGTTTACGGAACTTTGTCTCCGCAACCCGGCAAGCATCATCTTTTCATCGCGGACGCGGAAGGGGCGCTGGCAATAGCGGAGATGGCCGGGAGGGCGCCCCCCAGGTTTTTCGACGACGCCGAAGTCGTCTTCATTCCTGGGCCGGACGGCAAACACACCGTCGCGCTCGAAGCGTTGAAGCCGGCACAGTTCCACCAGGCGCCGTCCTTTGCCAGCCTGTTGCCACGGCTCCGGCAGACACTGGCCAACGCGCATATGGGCCTGCGCCTCTATCTCTCGGGCACCGAGGGCCTGATCGGCCAGGCGATGCAGGTGGCGCTTGAAGCCGGCATCGACCACACCTCGATCCAGACCGAGCACCGCGGCTCGCTGGCGCGGCGCATGCAATGCGTCCACTGCAAGGGCATCACCGAGAATGTCACGACGCAGCCGGCGACCTGCGCGCATTGCGGCCTGCTGCTTCTGGTGCGCGACCATTATTCCAGGCGCATCGCAGCCTTCCAGGGCGTCTGCATCAATGCGGAAGATCGCAGCGAAATTCCTCCGATGGAGGAGATTTTCCGATGAGCACCGGCACCACTAAGCTAGACGTCGTTGTCAGCGATGTCGTCCCGGTCAACGACCTGGTCAGCCGCTTCCATTTCCGCCGGCGCGACGGCAACCTGTTGCCGACATTTTCCGGCGGCGCGCACGTTGTCGTTGAAATGCGCGATGGCGAACGGACCCGGCTCAATCCCTATTCGCTGATGGGCTCGCCACTCGATACGCGCGAATACACGATCTCGGTGCGCCGTGACGATGTCGGGCGCGGCGGCTCGCTGTTCATGCACCGGAGCGTCAAGCCCGGCATGGAGATGGTGGTCAGCTATCCGGTCAACCTGTTCTCGCTCGACCTGCGCGCCAAAAAGCATCTGATGCTGGCCGGCGGCATCGGCATCACGCCGTTCATGGCGCAGACCGCGCAGCTGGCGGCGGAGGGCGGCAATTTCGAACTGCATTACACCGTCCGCACCGCATCGCTCGGCACCTATGCGGATGTGCTGCGCGCGCGCTACGACCGCAGGGTCAGGCTCTATCATGATGACCTCGACGAGCGCATCGGACTCGACCGGTTGCTGTCGACGCAGCCGCTCGGCACGCATCTCTATGTCTGCGGCCCGGCCGGCATGATCAACTGGGTGCGCGATCGGGCTGCTGCCTTGGGCTGGCCGCCGGAGACCGTGCATTTCGAGCATTTCGCGGCACCCCAGCCCGGGCTGCCGTTCGACGTGACGCTTGCCGTCAGCGGCAAGGCGATCCGCGTCGACGAACAGCAGAGCCTCTTGGAAGCGATCGAGGCGGCCGGCGTCGATCCGCCTTACCTCTGCCGCGGCGGCGTCTGCGGCCAGTGCGAAACCAACGTCATCTCTTGCGACGGCAAGTTCATCCACAACGACCACTGGCTAAGCGAGGAAGAGCACCGTTCGGGCAAGAAGATCATGCCGTGCGTGTCGCGCTTCGAAGGCCGGTCGCTGGTCCTGGAACGGTAGGAGAAAATCATGGGCATTACCTTTCGCAAGGAAACGTTCCGCGACGACTTCACCTTCAAGAACAGCCCCGAGCACATAAGGCGGTTTCCGTTCCCGTTCCACGAAGACGCCTACATGTATGCGGTCAACATCGAGCCGCATGTCGTCGGACCCAGGGGCAGCGTGCTGGAAAACCTGATCGACGTCGACGAGCACTATGTCGCCGAGATGCAGGACCGCGCGCTGGTCCTGGCTGAGGATCCGCTGCGCTGCCAGTCGCTGCCGCACATGACGCTGGCCGGCTGGGACCTGCTCGAATTGCTGATGGAGCAGCAGGCGCTGGGCTATCCCGAGCATTTCACGCTGACCCGCGACGGCGATCGCTGGCGCTGGATCAACCGGCCGCTCGGTATCGACGACACCTTCACTTTCGGCGACACCTCGACGTTGCCTTACGGCCCGATGGAATACATCACCCGGCAGAGCCAGGGCGATTTCTGCATCCTCGACCAGCGCGACGGCAATCTGTGGATGGATGCCGGCATGGTCACCACCCAGGCCGACTGGTCGCTCGATTTCGACATCGGCATGAACTTCTTCGAATGGCATGCGCCGGTGCCGCTGGCGCATGAGAAGGGGATTTTCGTCAGGGCGCTGAAATTCCTCACCAACATCCAGCAGGGCAAGCCGGCGCGGCGCCTGAATTGGACGATGACCATCAATCCGCGCCTCGACACCAGTCCGGAAAACTACCACAAATGGGGTCCGGACCGGGCGACGGTGACGCCGGAGAATGTCGGCGACAAGGTGCATCTGCGTGTCGAACTGCAGAGTTTCTGGCGCCTGCCGCGCTCCAACGGCATCGTCTTCCCGATCCGCTGCTATCTGATCAAGATGGACGAATTGGTGACGCAGCCCAAATGGGCACGGCGCCTGCACCGCGTCATCCGCGACCTGCCCGACGAACTCGCCAACTACAAGGGCCTGACGCGCTATCGTCCGGCGTTGGTCGAGTGGCTGTCGAAGCTGGATGATGGGAGTGCGACAAGTTCGGGCTTTGGGCCGGATTAGAGCCTGCTGGGAGAGAAAGAAAGGAGCCCGGCGGGACGGTTTCGCTCCCTTCCTCTACCCCGTCGATCGGGGAGAGGTGTCGAGCGAAGCTCGACGGAGTGGGGGTCGACCTGATTCGGCGGTTGTGAGTTCGCGCCCAGGCGATGCTTCCGATTGTTCAGCTGCCTGCCGAGATTTCAGGCCCGCTCGGTCGTGCCACTTGTCGGCGGGTTCGGCGTTTGAGGACCGCCTTCCCCCACTCCGTCGCTGCTTCGCAGCGCCACCTCTCCCCCTCCGGAGGGAGAGGAAGAGAGTTTTGCGGGACAGCTAACCTCACCCCGCGCTCTGCGGATAGCAAATGATCGACAAATAGCGCATCGGCAGCTTCGTCAACTGTTCCGGCCCGTGCGGTGCGTCGGCATCGAAGAACAGGCTGTCGCCGGGCTTCATCGGGTAAAGGTTGCTGCCGTGCCGGTAAACCACCTCGCCTTCCAGCATGTAGAGGAACTCCATGCCCTCATGCTGGAAGGTCGGGAACACATCGGAATCCTCGGTCAGTGTGATCAGATAGGGTTCGACGACGACGCCGCTGGTGTTGGAGCCGATATGGCCGAGCAGATTGTACTGATGGCCTGCACGGGTGCCGCGGCGCTCGACATCGAGGCCTTGGCCGGCCTTGACGAAGACGGCGCTGCGCTCTTCCTCAAAGCGGCGGAAAAAGGCGGTGACCGGAACGCCGAGCGCCCGCGACAGCGCCTGCAAGGTGGTCAGCGACGGCGAGGTGATGCCGTTCTCGATCTTCGACAGCATGCCCAGAGAAATGTCGGTGGCGACCGCCAGATCGGCGACGGTGATACCGAGCTTCTTGCGGAACGCCCGCACCTCGCGGCCGATCGCCACCTCCAGCACTTTTTCGCGCGTGTCGCGAATGGCATGCGGGTTCTGCGTCAGCGGCGCGCGGATGGTCTTGCCGTCGGCCGAAACCTTTGGCAGCGGCTTGGCCGTCGCACCGGCGAGACCAGCCTTGGGATCGGAAACCTTCTTCGCCATGTCGCCCCCGGCACTCCTGGGATTTATTTCACTCTAGGTGAACATGTCAGGTGCCGATACAGGAGCGCAACTGCGACGGCAAGTCGCGTGAACGCGCATGCGGATGATAATGATGTTTGGCAGCGTCCGGTTTTTCGCGGGAAATCCGCCCGCGCGGAACCTTGTTTCAGCATCGGGCTGTTGACAGCACGAAAGGGCCAATTACTGTGAGTGAAATTTGTTTCGTAAGAGCAATTCAGATCGGGAGGCCTGCCATGAAAAGTCGCGTTGCCGTCATCGGAGCCGGCCCGTCCGGCCTGGCACAGCTCAGGGCTTTCAAGTCGGCGGCCGACAAAGGCGCCGACATTCCCGAAATCGTCTGCTTCGAAAAGCAGTCCGACTGGGGCGGCCTGTGGAATTACACCTGGCGTACAGGTCTCGACGAACATGGTGACCCGGTGCACGGCTCGATGTACCGCTACCTCTGGTCGAACGGACCGAAGGAATGCCTGGAATTTGCTGACTACACATTTGAGGAGCATTTCGGCCGGCCGATCGGCTCCTATCCGCCGCGCGCGGTGCTGTGGGACTACATCAAGGGCCGCGTCGAAAAATCCGGCCTGCGCAAATGGGTGCGCTTTAACAGCCCGGTGCGCATGGTGACGTTTTCCGACGAGACGAAGAAATTCACCGTCACCGCGCATGACCGCACCAACGATGTCACCTACTCCGAAGAGTTCGACAATGTCGTCGTCGCTTCCGGGCATTTCTCGGTGCCCAACGTGCCCTATTTCGAAGGCTTTTCCACCTTCAACGGCCGCATCCTGCACAGCCATGATTTTCGCGACGCGATGGAGTTCAAGGGCAAGGATATCCTGATCATCGGCCGCTCCTATTCGGCCGAGGACATCGGCTCGCAGTGCTACAAATACGGCGCCAAATCCATCACCTCCAGCTACCGCTCGAAGCCGATGGGCTTCAAATGGCCGGACAATTGGAAAGAGGTGCCGCTGCTGCAGAAGGTTGTGGGCAAGACCGCGCATTTCAAGGATGGCACCACTAGGGATGTCGATGCCATCATCCTGTGCACCGGCTATTTGCACTCCTTCCCGTTCCTCACCGAAGAACTGAAGCTGAAGACCGCCAACCGCATGTGGCCGGACGGGCTCTATGAGGGCGTCGTCTGGGAGAAGAACCCGAAACTGTCCTTCATAGGCATGCAGGACCAGTTCTACACCTTCAACATGTTCGACGCGCAGGCCTGGTTCGCGCGCGACGTCATCATGGGCCGCATCAAGCTGCCGTCCGCCGAGGCGATGACCGAGCACGGCGCGAAGTGGCGCGCGCGTGAGGAAACGCTCGAAGACGCCGAGCAGATGATCTGGTTCCAGGGCGACTACACCAAGGAATTGATGGATCAGACCGACTATCCCGGTTTCGACGTCGAGGCGGTCAACCAGACCTTCATGGAGTGGGAGCACCACAAGGGCGAAGACATCATGAGCTTCCGCGACCACGCCTATCGCTCGCTGATGACCGGCACCATGGCGCCACTGCATCATACGCCCTGGCTGCAGGCACTGGACGATTCGATGGAGAGCTATCTCGAGGTGAAGGGGGTCGCGGCGGAATAGCGGGTGGGCTTGCCTTCAGGCCGGCACCGCGACCCAGCCGTGGCGACTCTTGCCGTAGACAGACTGTGTCGGCTCCGGGAATGACGGGTCGCCGAAACAGCCGACGGCAACGGCCACCGCTGCGGGTCTCCGCGATGGATACCAGAAAACCGTCGAGCCGCACGTTCCGCAGAAATGGAAGGTGACGGGAAAGCCGCTGTCGGAATCACGTTGGTATGTCTGGAATGAGCCGCTGATCTCGATCGCGGCGGCATCGAAGAAGGCGGCGATCCCGAACGGACTGCCGGTCCGTCGCTGACAGTCCAGGCAATGGCAAAGCGAGACCTTGGCCGACTCTTGCGGGCATCGGATCTGCAATTGGCCGCAGGTGCAGCGAGCTGTCCGGCCTGTCATCACTCTCTCCTTTGCAGGGTTGGGCGGTTCAGCTTTACTCAATCCAGCGGATAGTCGGGAGCAGCATCGGTCTCCGTCACCTTGACCGACAACACGTCGCAGTCGTTGGCCCAGTCGGGGCCATCGCCGCGCATCGCCATCGTGTCGGCCATCAGCAGGAACTGCATGGTTCTGAGCGCCCAGTCGGTCGGCTCTTCCGGCCAGGCGAAGACGCCGGCGGCGTCGCCGCCGAATTTCACATGGTGGCAGACGAAACCGACCTCGACCTTCCAGGATCGCAGCGTTGCGCCTGGTGGTGGGTAGGGCGGGTCGGGAAGCTCGAAGTAATTGGCGACATGAATTTTTGTCGGCACATCAGGCGCGATGCCCTTGGCTTTGAAGGCGGCAACGGCGTCCTCATGGAATCGCTCGAGCAGGCCTTGCCCCGACAGCCTGTAGGTCGCGCGGAAGAAGCCGCCGCACCAGACGGATTCGTTGGTGTCGTTGGAGATCAGCAGAGTGGCGCGAAAACGGCGCAGCCTTGGCGCCAGCGCCGGCCAGTCGCATTCGGCAGGTGTCGCCGGCGTCGCGATGAACTCGTCGAGAAGATCGCTGCCGCGCACCGGGCTGCTCAATACCGGGCAGTCTTCGCCGTAGAGGTGCCAGAGCTTTCGCAACTCCGCTGCCGCGATGCCGGGCTTTCGCAGTTCCTCCACCGAGGCGCGGACCCGCGCGATCGCATAGTTCGTCGCCGCCTCCAGCGTGCCGAAGCCGGATATCAGGTGCTCGCCGTCCGGCTCGCCGGTTCTGGCCATATCGAAAACGAGGACGGCGAAGGGTGGCTCGCCCGGCTCGGACATCCGGCTTCTATCCCAGCCTTGCCCTGGCCTTCGCCGTCCAGGCATTGAACAGCCGGTCGGCGACGATGCCGATGAAGGCGATGGCCAAGCCCGCAACGATACCACGACCGGAATCGGCCTTGGACAGCGCAATGAACACTTCCTGGCCGAGATCGCGCGTGCCGACCATGGCGCAGATGATGATCATCGCCAGTGCCATCAGGATCGTCTGGTTGACGCCCAGCATGATCTCCGGCAGCGCCAGCGGCAGTTGCACGCGAAAGAAGGTCTGGCGCGGCGTGCAGCCCGACACCTTCGCCGCTTCGATCAGCGCCGGCGGCACCTGCCTGATGCCGTGATTGGTGTAGCGGATCGCCGGCACCACGGCGAAGGCGACGGTGGCGATCATCGCAGTGACGTCGCCGACCCGAAACAGCATCACCACCGGAATGATGAAGCAGAAGGACGGCAGCACCTGCAGCGTATCGATGACAGGCGTGACGATCTTTTCGAAGCGGTCGCTGCGCGCGGCCATCAGGCCGATGGGGATGCCGATAAGGCAGGCGATGAAGGCCGAGATGCCGCAGAGATAGACCGTCGCCATGGTCTTTTCCCACAGCCCGGTGACGGCACAGAAGGCGGTCAATGCGGCGACCAATATGGCCAGGCGGAAGCCGCTAAGCTGGTAGCCGGCGAGGCCAAGCAGGAAGACGGCGCCCAGCCAGGGAAAGCCTTCGCAGAAGGCACGCAGCGGGTTCAGCACATTGAGGATGAGCGCCACGCGAAACGCTTCGATCGTGTCGAAGAAATTGATCGTCACCCAGTTCACCGCTGCCCTCCATAGCGGCGCGGTGGTGAAGGTGATCGCTTTCGGCACTGCCGCGAAGGCCGGCACGAACAGGCCAAGCAGCGTGGTGATGACAAGGATGGCGATGGCCAGTGTCAGATTGGGGTAGCGCCGCCAGAGGCCGAGGCTTGCCTCCTGATGGACATGGCCCTTTGCTTGGCTGTGCGCGATGGCCTGGCTCAGACGGTCGAGCGCAATGGCCAGTGCCACGATGGCAAGGCCGGCTTCCATCGCCTCGCCGACCTTCAGTGCGCGCAGCGCCAGGAGCACGTCGTAGCCGAGGCCGCCGGCGCCGATCATCGAGGCGATGATCACCATGTTCAGCGCCAGCATGATCACCTGGTTGACGCCGACCATCAGTGTCGGCCGTGCCGAGGGCAGCAGCACTCGCCACAGTTTCTGCCGCGCCGTGCAGCCTGCCATCTCGCTGAAATCGTCGATCTCCGACGGCACCCGCGACAGGCCGAGCATCGTTGCCCGCACCATCGGCGGCGTGGCGAAGATGGCGGTCGCAATCATCGCCGACACCGGGCTGTTGCCGAACAGCAGCAGCATCGGGATGAGATAGGCGAAGGTCGGAATCGTCTGCATCAGGTCAAGGGCAGGGGAGACGATGAGCCTTTCTGCCCATGGCTTGCGCCACGCCCAGATGCCGGCGAACAGCCCGGTGACGATGCAGAACGGCACCGCGATGGAAATCAGCGCCAGCGTCAGCATGGCACTGGTCCATTGGCCGAACAGGGCGATGTAGAGGAAGCAGCCGCCGACCAGCAGGCTGAGCTTTCTGCCGCCAACGGCATGTCCAGCAAGGAAGGCGGCGGCGCAGACGCCGACCCAGGACAGGCGCGGCAGGACATAGGCGTCAGCGCCATGGCCGATCTTGAAATTCTTGGCCAGCAGATTGAGCGCGAAATCGAGGGGAACGCCGAGCACCGCGGTGATCGAGCGGGTCAACCAGGACAGGTTCGACTTGATCCAGCGCATCAGCGCGCTGACCCAATCGGCGACCGGCACGACGGCGCTTGCCGGATAGTTGACGGCCCAGGGCAGGCGGTCCTGCAACAGGAACACGACAAGCACGGCGCCAAGCGCTGCCGCCCAGACCAGCAGCCAGACCTGAATCGGTCGTGACCCCGTCTCGCTGGCGCTTGCTGTCACCGTCATGCGCCGACCCTTGAGCGATCGATGCCGGCCAACAGATCGATCACCGCTTGCGGCGTCACCTCGCCGATCGGCTTGCCGGTGCCGTTGACCACCGCGAACGGCTTGTTGGCGGCAACGATGCCGGCCGAGAAGCTGGCGATCTTGGCATCCGGGGCAACGGTGCCGCCATGTTCCGAGCCGTCGCAGGCGCGCATCAGGCTGCGTGCTGAAATAACCTTGGCGCGGTCGACGTCCCGGGTGAACTCGGCGACATAGTCGGTCGCCGGATTGACCACCAGCTCCTCCGGCGTGCCGATCTGGATGACCTCGCCATCCTTCATGATGGCGATGCGGTCGGCCAGCCGGATGGCCTCGTCGAAATCATGGGTGATGAAGACGATGGTCTTGTGCAGCATGGTCTGCAGCCGCATCAGCTCGTCCTGCATTTCGCGGCGGATCAGCGGATCGAGCGCCGAGAACGGCTCGTCGAGGAACCAGATTTCCGGTTTTGTCGCCAGGCTCCGGGCGATGCCGACACGCTGCTGCTGGCCGCCGGACAGCTCGCGCGGATAGAAATGCTCGCGGCCACGCAGGCCGACAAGTTCGATGACCTCGCGCGCCCGCGCTTCGCGTGTCGCCCGGTCCTGACCCTGGATGCCGAGCGGGAAGGCGATGTTCTCCAGCACGTTGAGATGCGGCAGCAGGGCAAAGTTCTGGAACACCATGCCCATGCGGTGCCGCCGCAATTCGATGAGTGCTGCATCGGAGATTTTCAGGAGGTCATTGCCTTCGAATTCGACCTTGCCATGGGTCGGCTCGACCAGCCGCGACATGCAGCGGACCAGCGTCGACTTGCCGGAGCCCGACAGGCCCATGATGATGAAAATCTCGCCCTGGCGGATTTCGAGGTCGACGGCGCGCACCGCGCCGACCAGCCCGGCAGCAGTGACGTCTGCCATGCTGGCCTTGCCGTCGCGTTCGCGGATGAAGTTGGCCGCGTTCGATCCGAACAGCTTCCAGACGTTGCGGCAGGCGAGCTTTATCGGACGGGCATCCTTTGGCGTGCCCACCACGTTTGGCTCCCGTTCAGTCTTGCCCGTCATTCAAACGTCCTTCTGGAACATCAAGAATTGAGACCCGGCTGATCAAGCAGCCGGGTCTCATTTTTCCAGTTGGAACGATCACTGCGCCCAGGCTTTCCAGTCGGCCTCGTGGGCGGCGATCCAGGCTGCGGCGACATCTTCCGGCGTCTTGCCGCCGAGATCGATCTCGCCGCTCATCTTGTTGAGTTCGTCGGTGTCGACCGTGTAGGCCTTGGCCACCTTGTAGGCGACCGGCCATTTGTCCTTCATGCCGGACCAGGAGTACTTCCAGATCTCGCCATGCGGCTTGCCGCAATCATATTTGGCGTCGGGATTGGTGCCCCATTTCGGGTCGTTGTAGCACTCGGGCGTG
Source organism: Mesorhizobium sp. M0848 (assembly GCF_040319805.1). Classification (NCBI taxonomy): domain Bacteria; kingdom Pseudomonadati; phylum Pseudomonadota; class Alphaproteobacteria; order Hyphomicrobiales; family Phyllobacteriaceae; genus Mesorhizobium; species Mesorhizobium sp. M0848. The sequence goes on from NZ_JAMYOM010000002.1 coordinate 237,398, forward strand.
TATTCGGGGAATTCCACCCACTCGCCCTTGTACTTGGCCGGCGCCCAGTGCGGCGAATAGATCCACAGCATGATCGGCGCCTTGCGCTGATAGGCCGAGTCCAGTTCGGCGAACATCGCCGCGTCGGTGCCGGCATGGATGACGGTAAAGGGCAGCTTCAGTGCCTCGACGCGCTCGTCGTCAAAGCCTTCCCAGGTCACCGGGCCGCCGAGATAGCGCCCCATCGGTGCGGTCTCGGCCGTCGAGAAGGCTTCGGCGCATTTCGGGTCCTTCAGCGCTTCCCAATTGGGTAGGCCGGGGCACTTCTCCTTCATGTATTCGGGAAACCACCATTCTTCCTTGGCCTTCGGGCCGAGCTTGCCCAGCCGTTCGGTCTGGCCTGTCGCATCGGAGGCCTTCATGGCCTCGCCGGCGGTCGTGTCCCAGAATTCCATGCCGACATCGAGATCGCCATTGGTGAGGCCTGTGGTCAGGCTGGAGAGGTAGTCGGCGGTCGGATACTCGACGGTGTAGCCGAGCTTTTCCAGGATGCCGCCGAGGATCTTGGCGTTCAGGTTGACGCTGGTCCAGTCGAACAGCGCGATCTTGATCGGGTCGTTCGATTCCGGCGCGGCTGCGTAAGCCGGTGATGTAAGCGCACTTGCGGCGGCAAGCGCGAAGGCTCCCATTGTTAAGTTCGAAATCACACTGCGAAGTGACATGCTTGTTCTCCTTCAAGCTGTGAAAATTATCGTTCGTTCCCTTCTTGCGGCTTTTCTTGATTGTGTTGGAAAGGCTGGTCTTTGCGCAAGGCCGTCGGCGCCAAATTGTTGCCCCGGCTTTGGCCAGCGCAGGCAAGATGGTGCTCAATTCTGGTGATGATGGGACAGGATTGGAGTGTCGGCGTCATGGCTGCCGACGGATCGCTGCGGGAGCGGTCATCTGCGGATCGATTGCCAGTCCTGCGGCGCCCCTGCAAGGTGCGAGCCATCAAGGTCCTATGATCTCGGCTACCCGCCTGGTAAGCCCCATCTCGCCAAGGCCGTTTCATAGGATGAAATTATATATACCAAGGTTCATGTCGCGCAACGACTAACGCTTCGCGAGACGTACAAATTCAGACTGCAGGCGAAGCTGAGCTCTTACCAGCAGACGTAGCCGCCATCGACAATCAGGTCGAGGCCGGTGACGAAGCTCGCTGCGCGGCTGGCGAGGAACACCGTCGGCCCGACCATTTCCTCCGGCGCCGCCATGCGCCCCATCGGCGTGTCGCGCTTGAAGATCTTCACTTCTTCCGCCACCTCCGGCCGCTTGTTCATCGGCGTCAGCGTGTAGCCCGGACTGACGACATTGACGCGCAGGCCGCGATCGGCCCACTCCATGGCGAAGCTCTTCGACATGTGGATGACGGCGGCCTTCGAAGAGTTGTAGTGCGCCTGCGTCAGGCCGCGGTTGACGATGGTGCCCGACATCGAGGCGATGTTGATGATCGAGCCCTTGCCTCGCACCAACATCTTGCGCGCTTCGGCCTGACAGGACAGGAACACGCCGGCGACATTGACGTCGTGAACCTTCTGCCATGTCTCCAGCGGCATCGTCTCGGCGGGTTCGGAGCCGGCAATGCCGGCATTGTTGACGGCGACGGTGAGCGCACCGAGTTCGCTCTCAACGCGATCGATCGCAGCCGCGAGATCGCTCTGCGATGTCACTGTACCGGTCAGCACCAGCGCTTTGCGGCCGAGTGCCGCGATTCGGTGCGCGGTCTCGTCCAGCCCACCCTTCGATGTATGGCCGAAACAGGCGACGTCGGCACCTGCCTCGGCGAGCCCGATCGCGATTGCCTGGCCGATGCCGCTACCGGCGCCGGTGACCAGCGCGACATCGCCATCCAGCTTGAAAAGATCCATCGAGTGCCCTCCCTGCCTCGGAGAGGGTATGGCTGAGCCGTGTTTCGATCAAGCGCCCGCGCGCAGGCGGCCTCGATGCTCAGAAATAACCGCTCGACGCGGCCGTGGCTTCCTTGGGAATTTCAACGCCGTCGACCAGGATCTTGTCGACCAGTTCGTGGTGGAAGCAGACCAGCCCCTTGATGCGCTCTGCCTCGTGCACCGGTTCCGGATAATACCAGACGAGGTTCTCGTGGCGCTTGGCCTTGGTCGTCACGTGATAGTAGTTGGAGATGCCCTTGTAGGGGCAGCGCGAAATGTAGCGGCTGGGCGCGAACATATCGAGCCGCGTGTCGGCGATCGGCAGATAGTGGCGCACCGGATGGCCGGTCTCGAACAGGAACACGCCGCGGCGTGAATCGGCGACCTGTTCGCCGTCGAGGATGACCTGCACGCGCCGCGACGACGGCAGGCAGTCGACCCGGCGGAACGGATCGCGCGCGTGCACGAAGATCTCCTCGTCCTCCTCGAACCAGTGGCCCATCTTGCTCCAGGTGAACGACATGTAGTCCGATATCGGCGGACAGCCCTTCACCGGATCGAGATAGCGCCAGGCCGCGTCCTCGACCAGCGTGATGCCGGTGTTGAGCGAGTAGTGGGTGGCTGTGCCCTTGAATGGGTCCTCTGTCGTAGTCTTGCTCGGCAGCAGGAATTCCTCGCGAACGTCGCCGATCGGGAAATAGTAGACCGGCAGGTGATCGGATTCGTAGAACACCAAGGCATTGGTCGTATCGGCCACGGTCATCGACCCCACCTGCACACGCAGTCGCTTCTGCGTCGGCATGGTGAAGGCTATGTAGCCCGGCTCGAATTCATACTGCACGAGGGTGTCCAGCAAGGGAAAATGCGGCCCACGGCCGCGCAAATGAGGCTTGCGAATGGTAGTCTCCCGTTTTGTTTCTTTTGTCATCGGGCGTTGGGGCACGATCAGCTCAACGACACGCGGTCGAGCAGCAGGCCGGCCGCGATCGGCGGCAGGCCGCTGACATTCTTGCGCACCGGCACCAGCAGATCGGGGAAATAGCTGAAGATGACAGGCGTCTCGTCGAGCAGCAGTTTCTGGATGTCGGAGGCGGCGGCGCGCTGCGCGCCGACATCGAGCGCCTTGAGATAGCTGGTGACCATGCCGTCATAGGCCGGGCTCTTGAAATGCGCCGCGTTCCACGGGCCGTCGCTGACCAGCGGGCTCTTGAGAAACACGTTCGGCACGCTGCGATGCGCGTAGTCGGTGATCCCCAGCGGGCTGTCCAGCCAGTCCGACTGGCCGAACACCGCCTTGCCGTAATATTTGTCCTGGTCCTCGATGTTGAGCGAGATGCGCGCGCCGATTTCCTTGGCGAAATTCTGGAACAATTGCGCATAGCCCGGAATGTCGGAATAGCGCAGCGTGGTCAGCGTGATGTCGAAGCCTTCGGCGAGACCCGCCGCATCGAGCAACTGCTTGGCCTTGGCGATCTCCTGGACGCGTTGCGGCACCGACTTGTCGGTCGTAGGGAAGGCCGGCGCGAACGGGCTGTCATTCCCGGTCGCCGCCATGCGGCGGCACAAGCCGTCGACCAGCTTGGAGCGGTCGATGCACAGCGCCAGCGCCTGGCGCACGCGCTTGTCGGTGAACGGGCCGGTGTCGCAGCGCATGTGAAGCTGGCGGTGCGCGGTCGAAGCGACACGCAACACGGTGATATCAGGACTGTTCAGCACGACCTGGCTGACATCGAGCGGAACAGCATCGAGAATGTCGACCTCGCCGGCCTGCAGCGCCAGGATGCGTGGCTGCACATCGCCGTAGAACTTGAACTCAAGCCGGTCGGGCAGCGCCTTCTCACCCCAATAGTCGGGGTTGCGGATGAAGGTCGCGCCGACCTTTGGCGTGTAGCTTTCCAGCCGGAACGGTCCGGTGCCTTCAAAGGTCCTTTCGTAATCACCCTTGTAGCTCGCCGGCAGGATGACGGCGTTGTAATTGTCGATCGACACTGAATAGGGAAAGCTGCCATTCGGCGCATCGAGATGGAAGGCGACGGTGTGGTCGTCGACCTTCCGGGTGCCGCCCTTAGACAGCAGCCCCTTGAACACCGACAGCGCGTTGGAGGCACCGTTGGGGTCAGCCAGCCGGTCGAAGGTCGCGACGACGTCGTCCGCCTTGAAGTCCTCGCCATTGTGGAATTTCACGCCCTTGCGCAGCTTGAAGGTCCAGATGCTGCCGTCCTCGTTCGGCGCCCAGCTTTCCGCCAGCACCGGCTTCAAGGTGAGGTCCGGCTGCGTGATGCAGAGAAACTCGGCGGTCTGGAAAACCAGCTGATAGCTGCCGCTGTCATAGTAGGTGACGGGATCGATGGCGCCGCCCGGCGTCGCCACGCCGGCGCGCACCGTGCCGCCCGGCTTGCCCTCGGCGCGTGCCTGCTGTGTACCGAAGCCAACTGCTGCGACAAGGCTGCCCAGGAACGGCAGGGAGAGGCCAAGCACGCTGCCATGGCGCAGGAAGTCGCGCCGGCCCATCCTGCCGGCCAGCAATTCGTCGACAGCGGAATTTTCGATTGCAGTGAGCGTTCTGCGAGCGTTGTCGATCATCCGGAAATGCTTGGGCATGGCTGGATTCCTCGCTTGTCTTGGGATTCAGTCATCTAGTTCATTGTTGACTGCCGCCGGAAAGCGATATTTTTTGATAGGGGTCATCGAAATTTTCGATGCAAGAGGTGGGTATGGACACTGAAAATCTGCGCAGCTTTCTCGAAGTCGCCACCCATGGCAGCTTTACCGTCGCGGCCAGCCGGCTCAACCTCGCCCAGTCCACGGTCAGTGCGCGGATCAGGGGACTGGAGGATCAGTTGGGACGCCGGCTGTTCGTGCGCGACCGCGATGGCGTCACGCTGACGCCGGCCGGCCGGCAATTCCTGCCGCACGCATCGTCCATCACCCGCACCTGGGAGCAATCACGGCAGGATATCGCCGTTCCCGATGGCTACGAAACCTTGCTGCGGCTGACCGCGCCGGCCTATCTCTGGGACCGCATCACCTCGCCCTGGGTCGAGTGGATGCGCGCCAGGCGGCCGAACGTGGCGCTGCGGCTTGAAGGCAGTTTCCCGGATCTGGCGATCGACCAGCTGGCAGAAGGCCTGCTCGACATCTGCATCCTCTATCTTCCGCGACCGCATCCCGGCATTGTCTACGAGACGCTGGCCGTCGATCAGGTCGTGCTCGTCCAGCACGCCGCACAGACCAAGCCATGGACCGAAAACTATATCCTGATGGACTGGGGACTGGAATTCCGCATCGAGCACGACCGCGCCTTTGCCGGCATGGTCAAGCCGGCCATATCGGCCGGGCTGGTCTTCATCGGCCTCCAGCATGTCCTGTCGCAGCAAGCCGCCGCCTATCTGCCGCTCAGCGCCGTCAGCGGCCATATCGAGCGCGGTGAGATGCGGCGCATCGACAACACACCGGTATTCCAGCGGCCAATCTACCTCGCCTATCCCTCGAATCCCGTGTCTTCGGATGTCCTGGATGTCGCGCTCACCGGGCTGCGTACGCTGGCCAGGGACTGGGCTGAAGTTCAGGGCTTTTCGGAAGGTGACCGTTCCCTCGGCATGGCCGGGCAGATCTGACCGGCCAAGCCACGCGAGCGACAGCGCTATGCCGGCTCGGTTGCGACCGCCCTCTGCAGCCTAGCCAGTTCGGCGTAAGGAATGTGGCAGCGGATCGAATGGCCGGGCTGGGCTTCGCTGAGTGGCGGCTCCTGCTGTTCGCAGATCGGGCCGATCTTGCGCGGGCAACGCGTGTGGAACACGCAGCCCGACGGCGGGTTGGTGGCGCTGGGGATTTCGCCATCGAGACGAATACGCGCCGTCTCGGTCTGGTCGAGTTTGGGCACGGCCGACAGCAGCGCTTCGGTATAGGGATGATGCGGGCCGGAAAAGACGTCTTCCGACGGTCCTAGTTCCATGATGCGGCCGAGATAAAGTACGGCGATCTTGTCGGAGAGGTAACGCACCACGGCAAGGTCGTGCGAGATGAAGATGTAGCTGACGTCTTCCTTGGATTGCAGGTCGGCGAGCAGATTGAGGATCGCTGCCTGTACCGACACGTCGAGCGCCGAGGTCGGCTCGTCGCAGACGACGATGCGCGGATCGCCAGCGAAGGCGCGCGCGATGGCAACGCGCTGCTTCAGGCCGCCCGAAAGCTGGCGTGGCTTGACGGCAAGATGCCGGTCTGTGAGCCGCACCGAGCGGACGAGGTCGTTGAGACGAGCCTCCAGCGCCTTGCCGGAGAGGCCCGCCAGCCGCTTCAGCGCGCGGCCGATCAGGTGGCGGATCGAATGCGAGCGGTTGAGTGCGGAATCCGGATTCTGGAAGACGATCTGCATCGCCTTGATCTGGTCGTCGCTGCGGTTCTCCAGCCGTGGCGCCAGCGCCTTGCCTTCCAGCTCGATGGTGCCGCCTGCGTCTGGCGGCACCAGGCCGAGCAGCAGCCTGGCAAAGGTCGTCTTGCCGCTGCCGGACTCGCCGACCAGCCCGAGCGTCTCGCCGGGTCTGAGATCAAGCGAGACGTCCTTGACGGCGCGCAGTGCATGGCCGTGGCTGGCATAGGTCTTGTTCAGCCCGGCGACGCGCAGCACCGGTGCTGCTGCCACCTTTGGCGCCGGCGCCACATCGCTCGGTGTCGCACGCGGCAACGCTTGCGCCTTGTCGTGATAGTGGCAGCGTGACAAGCGCCTCCCGCGTTCGTCACTCAGATCATAGAGCGGCGGCAATTCGGTGCGGCAACGGTCGTCGGCGAGCGCGCAGCGGTCGGCGAAGGCGCAGCCCTTGATGTCGGCCCCGATGCCGGGCAGAAACCCCGGAATGGTGTCGAGGCGGCCCTGATCCTTGCGCTGGCCACCGCGCGGCAGGCAGCGCAGCAGCGCCACCGTGTAGGGATGGCGCGGATCGTTGAACACGACCTCCGTCGGCCCTTCCTCGACCAGCATGCCGGCATAGAGCACGCCAACCCGGTCGCACATGTTGGAAACGACCGCGAGGTTGTGGCTGATGAACAGGATAGAGGCCGACAGTTCCTGCCTGAGCTGTGCGATCAGGTCGAGCACTTCGGCCTCCACCGTCGCATCGAGGCCGGTGGTCGGCTCGTCGAGGATCAGCATCGACGGATCGTTGGCCAGCGCCATGGCAATCGCCACGCGTTGCTGCATGCCGCCGGAAAGCTGGTGCGGGTAGCGCTGCATGACGCTGACGGGGTCGGAGATGCGCACGCGGTTCAGCATCGCAATCGCCCGGTCGGTGGCCGCTTGTCCCGAAATGCCGCCGAGTTCAAAAATCTCGGTCAGCTGACGGCCGACGCGGATCGACGGATTCAGCGCCTTGCCCGGGTCCTGATAGACCATGGAGACGCTTTCCGCGCGCGCCCGCCTGAGCGCCTCGGCGTCCAGCTTCATCACATTCTGGCCATCGAGGGAGATGGCGCCGCCGGTGATCGAACCGTTTCTAGGAAGATAACGCACGACAGTGAGCGCCACTGTCGACTTGCCGCAACCGGATTCGCCGACCAGACCGTAGGCTTCGCCCTGGCCGATGCTGAGGCTGAGGTTGCGCAGCACGGCGCGATTGCGGCCGGCGACGCGGTAGGCAACCGAAAGATCGGTGAGTTCGAGTGCGTTTCCGGCCTTGGCGGAGTTAGTCATTGAGCGCTCCGTGAACGCCGTCGGCCGCCAGATTGACGCCGATCACCAGCGAAGCGATGGCGAGCGCATCGAACAGCACCGTCCACCAGAAGCCGCCGCCGATCATGCCGTAATTGTTGGAGATCGACAGCCCCCAGTCGGGCGAGGGCGGCTGGATGCCAAAGCCCATGAAGGAGAGCGTGGCGACGGCGAAAATGGCATAGCCGAGCCGCACGGTGGTTTCGACCAGGATCGGCGGGATGACGTTGGGCAGGATCTCGACGAACATTGTATGCAGCGCACTTTCATGCCGAAGCTGTGCGGCGGCGACATAGTCGAGTTCGCGCTCGGCCAGCACCGCCGAGCGCACGGTGCGCGCGATGATCGGCGCGAAGCTCAGGCCGATGACGACGATGACGGTCGTCTTCGAGGTGCCGAGCGCAACGATGGCCAGCAGCGCGACGATGACCACCGGGATCGCCATGAAGGCTTCCAGGATGCGGCTGACGACATCGTCGACGAGACCGCGAAAATAGCCGGTAAGGAGGCCGAGCGCCGTGCCGGCCACTGTCGCCAGCAAGGTTGCCAGCGGTGCGACGGTCAGGATGTCGCGCGAACCGACGATGACGCGCGAGAAGACGTCGCGGCCGATCTGGTCGGTGCCGAACCAGTGTTCGGAAGAGGGCGGCGCCAGCGCGTTGATGATGTCGTCCGCAAGTGGATCATAAGGTGCGAAATGCTCGCCGAACAGCGCACAGGCAACCCAGAACAGCACGATGGCGAAACCAACAAGGAATGTTCGGGAGCGCAACAGCGAGAAAAAGACCTCCGCCAGCGGGCCGCGCCGGCGCGTGTCGTCTGGTGTCGGAGAGCTGGTTTGGACGGCGCTCATTGATCTGACCCCAGACGGATACGCGGATTGAGCACGGAATAGAGGAAGTCGGCGACAAGGGTGGCCACGGCATAGACAATGCCGATGGTGAGGATGCCCGACTCCAGCATCGGGAAATCCTTGCCGCGCGCGGCGGTGAAGATCAGCGACCCGATTCCCTGATAGCGAAACAGCGTTTCGATGACGACAAGGCCGCCGATGAGGTAGCCGGTCTGCGTCGCGATGACAGTGATGGTCGGCAGCAGCGCGTTGCGCAGCACATGCCGCCAGATCACCGTGCGCCAGGGCAGGCCCTTCAGCACGGCCGTTCGCGTGTAGTCGGAATCGAGCGCCTCGATCATGCCGGAGCGTGCCATGCGGGCGATGTAGCCGAACAGCACCAGGAACAGCGGCAGCGAGGGCAGGATCAGGTAATAGAGCTGCGTGAAGAAGCCGGCATCGCGCGGCCATGCGGCCGAGATCGGCAGCCAGCGCAGCCACACGCCGAAGATCAGGATCAGGATGATGCCGGTGACGAATTCCGGCAGCACCGTCACCGACAGGCCGCCAAGGCTGATGATGCGATCGAGCGGCCGGTTGAGGTTGAGCGCTGCAATGACGCCGCCGAGAATGCCGATCGGCACCACCAGAACGAAGGCGACCGCCGCCAGCTTCATCGAATTGCCGAGCGCATCGATGACGAAAGGCGCGACCGGCGAGCGGAAGATGTAGGACGTGCCCATGTCGCCCTGGACGAAATTGGAGATCCAGCTCCAATACTGCGCCAGCAGCGGACGATCGACACCGAGCGTGTGATTGAGCGTGTCGACCGCGCGCTGGTCTGCGAACGGACCCAATATTGCGCGCCCGACATTGCCGGGCAGCACCTGGCCGCCCAGGAACACCATGATGCTGAGCAGGAACAGCGTGACGAGCGACAGCGAGACACGCCGGACAAGGAAGGAGAGAATGGCTAGGACTCCTTGTGGAGCCAGCCCCCATGCGGGAGCTGGCTGTTAGAGGATTGGCTTTTCCTTTCCGCTCAGGCCTTCGATGCCTTATCGAGGAACAGCTGCGACATGGCGGTCGGCTGTACGCCGGCCACGCCCTTCGCCGTCGCCGTCAGATAGTCGTAGAAATAGCCGAAGATGACAGGCGTTTCCTCGAGCAGCAGCTTCTGGATCTTGCCGGCGTCGGCCTTCTGCGCCTCGAGGTCAAGGGCCGCGATGTAGCTGGTCGCCAGCGCATCATAGTCCTTGTTCTTGAAGTGTGCCGCGTTCCAGGTGCCTTCACTCTTCAGCGGTGCCGCGAGATAGACATTCGGCACGCCGCGGTGACCATAGTCGGTGATGCCCATCACCGAATCCAGCCAGTTCGACTTGCCGAACACCGCGTCTCCGTAATAGCCGCTCTGGTCGAGGATATTGAGGTCGAGTTGAACACCGATCTCCTTGACCCAGTTCTGGATGAGCTGGGCGTATTCAGGGATTTCTAGGTAGCGTTCGGTGGTCAGGGTTATCTTGAAGCCCTGGCCAAAGCCGGCTGCTTCCATGAGCTGCTTGGCCTGGGCGATATCCTGCTTGCGTTGCGGCACGCTCGTATCGGTCGAAGGATAGACGGCGGCGAATGGGCTGTCATTGCCCAGAGCGGAGCGTCCCTTCATGAGGCCGGCGGCCAGCTTGTCGCGATCGAGGCAGAGCGCAATGGCACGGCGCACGCGCGCATCCTTCAACGGGCCCTCGTCGCAGCGCATGTGCAGTTGCTGATGGGCTGACGACTTCAAGCTGATGATGTCGACGTTCGGATCGTTGAGCAGAGCGACGCCGGCCAGCACCGGCATCTGGTTGATGATGTCGACCTGGCCGCCCTGCAGCGCCAGGATCTGCGGCTGCATGTCGGTGAAGAAGGTGAACTCGGTGCGTTCCGGCAGCGCCTTCGGCCCCCAATAGTCCTCGTTGCGGACGAAGGACGCACCGACCTTTGCCGTGTATTTCTCTATTCTGAACGGCCCGGTGCCGTCGAAGCTCTTTTCATAGTCGCCCTTGTAGCTCGCCGGGATGATGACGGCGTTATAGTTGTCGGACGACAGCATGTAGGGGAAGTTGCCGTTCGGCGCATCGAGGTGGAATTCCACCGTGTAGTCGTCGACCTTCTTCGAGGCGCCCTTCTGCAGGATGCCGGTGAACACCGACAGCGCATTGGACGAATTGGCCGGATCGGCAAGGCGGTCGATGCTGGCCACGACATCGTCGGCTTTCATCTCGCCGCCGCTGTGGAATTTTACGCCTTTGCGCAGCTTGAAGGTCCAAACGGTGCCATTGTCGTTCGGCTTCCAGCTTTCGGCCAAGGCCGGCTGAAGAACGAGGTCAGGGCCGTCGACGCAAAGGAATTCGGCAACCTGCTGCATGACCAGCAGGCCGCCTGCGTCAGCGATGGTGACCGGGTCGATTGTCGCTGCCGGCACGCTGCTGGCGACGCGGATGGTGGCGCCGGGCGCGCCTTGGGCGCGCGCCAGCGACGGCATGCCGCTGAGGCCGGCTGCCATGCCGATACGGCCCAGCAGCGGCAGCGACAGGCCGAGCAGGCTGCCGTGACGGACGAAGTCGCGGCGGCTGACACGACCGTCGACAAGGCCGTCGATCAGGTGATTTTCAAGCGGCGTGCGATTGCGCCGGATCAGGTCGAGAATGGTGTAGTTCTTGCTCATGGGTTTTTACCCTTTCCCCTATTTCTTATGGTTGACGAAATTTCGTGGATTGCTCCATTTCGGATCGCCAGAGAGGCCTGTCGATCGGAATCTTAGCATGCGGTTTTGCCCGGTATCTAGTCGTGGCACGGACGCGCCGGATTGCTGGCTGCACTGCTTCCATCGTCTTTGTCCAACCTTCCCGGCCGAAGTCGCGGTGGTTGGCTTCTCGTGCCTGGCCGTCGGTCTTGCCGTCATCTAGTTCAGCGGCAAACGGCGATAGGTTCCGGGCTTTGCCGGGTCATGATACTTGTTGCACGGTCCTTTCTCGGTAAAGTCTCTGTGACAGGCAGCGAGGTTTTCGCGCGATAAGGTGACGCCGAGACCGGGACCTTCCGGAACGCGCACGAAATTGTTTCTCGGCGAAAACGGCCCTTCCTCGGTGACATCCATCGGCAGCATGCGAAACAGCGACTGGTTAGGCTCCCTGATCCAGCCTAGTGCCGCGCACAGGTGCAGATAGGCGGCACTGCCGATGCCGCTGTCACCGCTGTAGCACCAGAAATCGATGCCGGCATGCTCGCAGGCGCCGACGAAGCGCAACAGCCGGCCTATGCCGCCATGCGTCGTCGGGTTGCCGACGAAGGCGTCCGGCACCTTGGTTTCCATGGCGCGCGCAATGTCGATGTTGTGGGTCGAAAACGGGATCGAGCAATGGCGCCGCAATTCGCGCATCTCCTCGATCGTCGCCACCGGATCCTCCCAGTTGCGCACGCCGAGGTCTTCCAGCGGCCGCGCTAGGCGACGCGCGGTGCTGAGCGAATAGGCCTGGTTGGAATCGATGCGGATCATCGCATCGTCGCCGAGTTTCTTGCGGATCAGCTCGACCATCCTGAGCGAGATTTTCGGATCTTCGGTCGAGAACTTGCCTTCGAAGAAGGTCGTTCCATGCGTCTCGTGCAATTCGACGCAATAGTCGGCGACTTCCTCCGGCGTCGTCTCGCCCTTCACCTTTGGCCCGTCACCGCGCAGCGAAAAATAGTCGGTGAACGGGATGTCCTTGCGCACGGCGCCGCCGAGCAACTGGTAGAGCGGCTGGTTCCACGCCTTCCCGCGCAGGTCCCACAAAGCCATCTCGATGGCGCCGAAAGCCATGATGCCGGTGCGGTCGTTGATCGACTGCACGCCGGTCCAGAAGGGCAGGCAGACATGCTCGGCGCCGGCGATGTCGAAGGCATCGCGCCCGACCAGCCATGGCGCCAGGACATCGTTGATGATCGCGGCCGCCGCCGGCGTCGGCGCTTCGCCGAGGCCAATCAAGCCATCCTCCGTCTCGACTTCGACGATGGTCGGCGAAAATCCGTCGAGTTCGCCGAACACCCAGGCATAGGGCGCCTCGAGGCGCAAATTGATCGGCGTGGCTTTGATGCTGCGGATTTTCATCTCAGCGGCCGACTTCGAAGAAAGGCTTGCCCAGCAGATCGGGAACGACGTCGATACCGAGGCCCGGTCCGTCCGGAACGCCCATGCGGCTGCCGGTGACCGGCGGCATGTTCGACGCCGTGCGCACCGTCACCCATTCATGGAAGGCGATCGCATGCAGCCGCCGCTCTTCCGGCGTCGACAGCGATAGATGCGCCATCGCCGCCGTGTCGATCTCGGCGCCGCCCGTGTCCTCGACCGTGATCATGAAGCCGAGGTCGACGGCAACGTCGCGGATCTGGCGCGTCTTCGTCACGCCGCCAAGGCGCGAGATCTTCAGGGTCAGCCCGTCGGCCGCACCCAGGCGATGGATTTCCAGCATCGCCTCGAGCGAGGTGACGGATTCGTCGAGCACCATCGGTTTGTCGAGCATGCGGCGCACCGACATGTTCTCCTCGATTGTCGTGCAGGGCTGCTCGAACGTGTAGTCGATGGCGCGCGTGGCGTCGGCGAACTGGCGCGCCTGGTAGGGGGTCCAGCCGGCGTTGGCATCGCAGAAGATGACCGTGCCTTTCGGCACCGAGGCGGCGACCGCGGCGACGCGTTCGATGTCGTCATGGACATTGCCGCCGACCTTGACCTGCAGCCGGTGGAAACCATCCTTGACGATGCGCTTGGCCAGCGCGGCCATGGCGTCGACGCTGCCGTGCGTGACGACCTTGTAGAGTTCGGCCGTCTCGCTCTCCTTGCCGCCCAGCAGCGTTACCAGCGGCACGTCGGCGGCTCGTGCCGCCAGATCCCAGCAGGCCATGTCGAGCGCCGACTTGATGTAGGAATGGCCCTTGAACACCGTATCCATCAGCCGCCCGATGCTTGCCAGCCCGCGCGGATCGTGGCCGATAAGGTGCGGCGCGATTTCGGGCACGCCGGCGCGGGTGCCGGCCGGGAAGGCTGCCGAATAGAAATTGCCGAGCGGCGCCATCTCGCCCCAGCCGGTAAGGCCGCTGTCGGAGGTGATCGACACGATCACCGCGTCGAAAGCGTTGGCCTCGCGCCCCTTCGACATGCGGTATGGCCCGTCCACGAAGGGCTGCACGACATGGTAGGCCTTGATGGTTTCGATCTGCACGTGTCTTGTCCGCTGTCTGTGATGTTGGGAACGGGTCAGGCGCCCCTCGACGGGCGTTGTTCGAGGCCGCGCGCGTAGGCAAGCAACTCCTCGAAATCGAGATCGATGTGCTCCCTGGCATGGCGCTGGGCGGCACGCATGTCCTTGCCCTTCAGCAACCGCACATAGGTTTCGTGAACGTCTTCGGCCGGAACCGGCTCATTGCGGGCATGTTGGTGGAGCGCAAAATACATCTGCAGCCGGCTGGTCAGCCGTTGCCAGGTTTCCAGCAGCACCGAATTGTCGGCCCATTCGTAGATCAGGCCATGCAGTTGCAGCGCGGTTTCGATTTGGCGTGTCGTGTCCAACGCACGGGTCGCCTGCTTCACGGCTTCGTGGCGCCGGTCGAGCTCGTCGAAGAAGCGCTGGTCGCGCAGCGGCCACGCCCGCTCGATGGCCAGCTCGTCCATCACCTTGTTGAACGAATAGGCATCGTCGATGTCCTTGGCTGTGACCTCGATGACAAAGGTGCCGGCATAGGGAATGCTGGTCAGGATGCCTTCCTGCACCAGCTCGCGCATTGCCTCGCGCAACGGCGCGCGGCTGACCCGCATTTGTTCGGAAATCCGCAGCTCGTTGAGCTTCTGGCCGGGTGCGAGCTGCCCGGTCAGGATCGCGCGCCGCAACAGCGCGACGATCTCGGCGCGTCGCGTCGTGTCCGCAATCGGACTGAAATCCGCTTTCGCCATTCGGCCGCTCCCAGGGAAATCGAAAGCAAGACAAGCAGATTGTCGACAATCTAACAAGAGGTCATCTTCGGATTCTTGGGGCCGCTGGCATATTGCCTCTTCGGTCTCAGGCGGCGCGGCCGTAGAAGCCGACGCGCTCCTCGGCGCTAAACATCACGCCGGGCTTCTCATAGTAGGAAAACACCGCGATCATGCGCTCTCGCTCGCCTTCGACGGTGGTGACGCGATGCGCGGTGTTCTTGCCGCGGAAGACATTGAGTGTGCCCGGTTTCATGCACAGGATCTTGGAATCGGGGTCGCGCCCTTCCAGCAGCCTTGCGACGCCGTCATAGTTGGGATTGTCGTCCGACCTCAGATCGGTGCGGTATTCGAGGTCGCCGCCACGCTCCGCTGCCTGCAACAGCAGCGTCGTCGTGAATTCGGAACGATCGAAATGCCAGTTCAAAGCCTCGCCGGCGCGATAGGCCATGACGTTGGTACGGGCCAGGGGATCCTGCATGACATGCAATCTGGGCTTGCCCATCGTCGCTGCCAGGAAGCGCAGTAGCGGTTCGTATTCGTAGATGGCGAGCACGACACTGCCAGGAATCTGGTCGGCACAGACGGTGTGACTGATGGTCTCCACCTTGCGCAGCGCCGGATGGTCGGGTGCAAGCTCGGGAATGTCAGGCTTGAAGTAGATGTTGTGCATGCGCTTGTGCGCATGCGAGCGCGCGGCCATCACCGGCTGGATTTCGCGCACGGCTTGTTCCGCCACGCCGGGGCGCAAAAACCCTTCCAGATTGAACATGCCGTCGGCTTCGAGCGCGGCGACGGATTGTTCGACAAGGCGCTGCCATTCGGCGCTGCCTTCGCGGTCGAGCGGATAGCGGTTGAGATCGAGGATGTCTTTCATCGTCATGGCTCCGAAGGTTGTGAGCTTATGAGATGGCAAAAAAATCTTTCTCTCAACGTCGAAAATAGTTAGGATTGGCCAAGAAAAACTTACGGACTCGATGTGGAACGGTTGCCGCCGCTGAATGCGATCAAGGCTTTCGAGGTTGCGGCGCGTGCCGGCAGCTTCACTTTGGCCGCCTCTGAACTCGGCGTATCGTCGGCGGCGGTCAGCCAGCAGATCCGCAACCTCGAGAGCTGGTTCGGCAAGCAGCTGTTTGTGCGTAGCGGCAATCGCATCGCGCTCACCGACGCCGGCCACGCCATCTATCCGCAGACAGCGAAAGCTTTGGGAGACATCGCCACCATAGGCCAGCGCATGCTGGAGGGCGGGGTGCGGACGCGTCTGGTCGTCAGTGTGCCATTCTCGTTGGCCGAACTGTGGCTGGCGCCGAGGCTGGCGGTACTTCTCGATGCCTTTCCGCAGATGGCGATCGACGTTCGGGTCGAGGACGATCCGGTCGACCTGATGCGCCAGAACATCGATCTGCGCATCAGCTATGGCGACTATCACTATCCCGGGCTGAAACTTGTTCGTCTCGTCCATGACGATGTCCTGCCGGTCTGTGCACCGGAATTCTGGCACCGGCACGGCAATGGCGATCCCAGTCTGGCGGATTTGCACGAGAGCCAGTTCATCCACACCAATTGGGGGCCGAACTATGCCTCGCACCCGACCTGGGCGGACTGGTTCGCGGCATCCGGCGGCAGTCGCTCGCCCGACCCGTCGCACGGGCGGCGCGTCGGCCTGTCCAGCCTGGCGATCGCCTCGGCAAGACTGGGTCTGGGCATCGCCCTTGGCCAGCGGGTCATGGCGCGCGCCGATCTGGAGGCCGGTCGGCTGATTGCGCTCTCCTCCGTCTCGGTGCGCCTCGGGCATCCCTACTGTGCGTTTATGCCGCCGGCCAAGGCCGACCGCGCCGATGTTGCCGGTCTGGTGGAACTGCTCAGTCGAGCGGCGCCCCCCACCCGGGGGAAGGGCGGGGCGCCGCGCTGAAGCCGGGTCCTGACGGGGGTGTTCAGGTGGCCGGCTTTTCCGGTATCGGCGATACAGGCGCTCCGGGTCCGATCTTCTGCAGATTGCCCGTGATCACCTGGTCGCCCTCGGCGACGCCGCTGAGGATGGCGACCTGATCGCCGCTCGTCGGTCCTAGCGAAACCAGCCGCTGGTCGACGGTGTTGCCCTTGCCGACGACATAGAGATATTTGCCGAGCTGGCTCGAGCCCAGCGCCGTCTGCGGCACCATCAGCGCGTCGGCCTGCTCTCTCACATGCAGCCGGACACGAACATATTGGCCCGGCAGCAGCGTGAACTTGCCATTGCCGATCGTCGCGCGCGCGGTGATGGTGCCGGTCGAGCGGTCGATCGAATTGTCGATGAAGGTAAGCTCACCCTTTTGGCTGGCCTCGGTCTGGCCGGGGAGCAGGACCTCCACTTCGATCGGGCCGTTGGCACGGGCTTGCTCGATCTCGGCCAGATCCGTCTCGCTCGGGTTGAAGGTGACGTAGATCGGGTCGAGCTGCACCAGCGTGTTGAGCACGGTACCGGCAACGCTGACCAGCGTTCCGACCGAGGCCTGGTTGCGGCCCAGGCGCCCGCCAAACGGCGCGCGGATTTCGGCATAGCCCAGATTGAGCTCTGCCGTGCGGACCGCCGCCTGGTTGACAGCCAGCGACGCCTGCGCTTCGCGCAAGGTGCTGGTGCGCTGGTCGAACCCGTCCTTGGCGAGGTAGCCGCTCTTGGCGAGCTCGGTGCCGCGACCGAGATTGGACCGGGCGTAGTCGAGCGTCGCCGTGTCGCGCTGCACTTGCGCCTTGGCCTGGTCGAGAGCCGCCTGGAAGTCGTCAGGCGAGATCTTGTAGAGAAGGTCGCCTTGCCGGACGTCGACGCCGTCGGCTGCGGTCTGCTCCTGCAGATAGCCCGGAATCCTGGCCTGCAAGGTGATGCTGCGGATCGGTTCCGTCCGCGCGGCGTAGTCCAGGTAGATCGGGATCGTCTTCTTGACGACGCTGACCACCGGCACCGGCATGACGAATGCCGCCGGAGCAGGCGTCGCTGCGGCCGTGCCGGCATTGAGGCTGAGATTGCCCATGTCGAGCAGGTGGACGCTGGCCACCGAGATCGCTCCCAGTGCGACGGCCGTTCCCAACGCGATTTTCCATTTACGCATGATCAGTCTCCAATCTTATTCGGCCGCTTCCGCCAGGGGCGGGATAGCGTGCTCAGTCGTTGGTTCATTGTCTTGAGAGGCGGGCTCGTCACTGCCGCGGCGTTCGCGCAGCTGCTCGATGACCGCGTAGAACACCGGCACGAACACCAGCGACAGGATGGTCGCCGCGACCATGCCGCCGAACACGGTGGTGCCGATCGACTGCCGGCTTGCCGCACCGGCGCCGGTCGCAAACATCAGCGGCAGCACGCCGAGGATGAAGGCGAAGGCCGTCATCAGGATCGGCCGCAGCCTGAGCCGTGCCGCCTCCATCGCCGCGTCGACGATGCTGAGGCCTTCTTCGCGCCGTCGCCTTGCGAACTCGACGATCAGGATCGCGTTCTTGGCCGCCAGGCCGATCAGCATGACGAAGCCGATCTGCGAGTAGACGTCAATCTGCATGCCACGCAGCAACAAGGCCACGAAGGCGCCGAACAGGGCCAGTGGCACCGCCAACAGCACCATGAACGGCATCGCCCAGCTCTCATACTGCATCGCCAGGATCAGGAAGACGAAGACGATGGCGAGGCCGAAGACGACGGACGCGATCGATCCTGCCTTGAGCTCCTGGAAGGTGATGCCGGTCCATTCGAAACCGAAATCCCTTGGCAGCGCAATGGCGGCGGCCCGTTCCATCGCGGCAACCGCCTGGCCTGAGGAAAAGCCGGGTGCGGCACCGCCATTGATCGAGGCCGAGGCATTGTTGTTGTAATGCGGCACGGTCTCCGGGCCGACGAAGGGCACGAGTTTGCCCAGCGTCGAGAGCGGCACCATGCCGCCGGAGGCATTGCGTACATAGAGCCGCGAAATGTCGGCGGCACCCGCACGTGCATCCTTGTCGGCCTGGATGGTCACCCGGAAGGTGCGGCCGAACAGGTTGAAGTCGTTGACGTAGAGCGAGCCGAGATAGATCTGCAGCGTGTTGAAGACATCGGGCAGGTTGAGGCCGAGCAGTTTGGCCTTGCTGCGGTCGAGGTCGTAGTTGAACTGCGGCGTCGAGGTCGAGAACGGCGAGAACAGCTGCTGCGGGTTGATTTCCGGCTGCTTGCGCGCCTCGGCGATCACGGCTTGCGTCGCATCGTTGAGGGCTGAACTGCCGCGGCCGGTCAGATCCTCGACGACGAATTCGAAGCCGCCTGTGGTGCCGATACCCGGGATAGACGGCGGATCGAAGCTCAGCGCGAAAGCTTCCGGGATCTGCATCAGCTTGCCGCGCACATCGGCGACGAGCTTCGACGCGCTCTGGTCGGGGCCGCGCTCCTCCCAGGGCTTCAGGATGGCGAATTCGACCGCCGAATTCGACTGCGCCGCACTGGTCAGGAAATTCAGGCCGCTGATCGAGCCGACAATCTCGACGCCGGGCGTCGCCTGCAGGATGTCGCGCGCCTTCTGCGCCACCGCGTCGGTGCGTTCCAGCGACGCGCCGTCGGGCAACTGGATGACGACGAAGAAATAGCCCTGGTCCTCGACCGGAAGGAAGGTCGAGGGCAGCCGCTGCCAGACGAAGTAGGTGGCGACCAGGCCGGCCGCGAACAGGCCGAGCATGATCCAGCGCAAGCGGATGAGAATGCGTACGCCATTGGCGTAGGCGTGCGATAGCCTGTCGAAGCCGGCATTGAACCAGCGGAACGGGGCGAACTGCGTCTCGCCGCGATGGCGCAGGAAGGCCGCACTGAGCGCGGGACTGAGCGTCAATGAGTTGAAGGCGGAGATGCCGACGGAGATCGCCACGGTCAGCGCGAACTGGTTGTAGAGCTTGCCGGAGACGCCGGGAATGAAGGCGACCGGCACGAACACCGCCATCAGCACCGCGGTGGTGGCGATGATCGGTCCGGTGACCTCGCGCATTGCGGCCTTGGTCGCCGCAAGCGGCTTGAGCCCGGCCTCCAGCTGTCGTTCGACATTCTCAACCACGACGATGGCGTCGTCGACGACGAGGCCGATCGCCAGCACCATGCCGAGCAGGGAGAGCATGTTGAGCGAGAAGCCGAGCATCTCCATGACGACCAGCGTCGCCACCAGCGACACCGGAATGGCGATGGTCGGGATGATCGTCGTGCGCCAGCTTTGCAGGAAGAGGAACACCACGGCGACGACCAGCACCAGCGCTTCGCCGAGCGTGATCAGCACGTCATGCATCGATGCCGAGACGAAGCGCGTCGTGTCGTAGTGCATCGCATAGGACACGCCCTTCGGGAAGCGGCCCGACAGCTCCTGCATCTTGTCCTTGACGCGCTGCTGCAGATCGAGCGCGTTGGAGCCGGGCATCTGGTAGACGGCAAGCACCACGGTCGGGTCCTTGCCGAAGAAGGCCGACGACGAATATTGCAGCGCGCCGAGCTCGATGCGGGCGACGTCGCGCAGCCTGACCAGCGAGCCGGTGTCGGTATTGGCGCGCACGACGATGTCGCCGAATTCCTTTGGATCGCTCAACCGGCCGACGGCGTTGACCTGCATCTCGAAGGCGGTGCCGGCCGGGGCCGGCGATTGGCCAATCTTGCCGGCCGCCACCTGGACATTCTGCTCGGCGATGGCGTTCTGCACATCGACGGCGGTGATGCCGAGATTGGCGAGCTTGTCGGGATCGAGCCAGACGCGCATCGAATAGCGCCGCTCGCCGAAGATCTGCACATCGCCGACGCCGGGCAGCCGCTTCAGCGGATCGACCACCTGCAGATAGGCAAGGTTGCTCAGTGCCACCGGATCGACCGAACTGTCGGGTGAGGTCAGGTTGACGATGAGGACGAAGTTCGGATTCTGCTTCTTGATCGTCACGCCGCCCTGGTTGACGATCGCCGGCAGCGACGAAGCCGCCTGCGAGACGCGGTTCTGCACGTCGACGGCGGCGGTGCTCAGCGAATAGCCGACATCGAAGGTGATGGTGATGGTCGAGGAGCCGTCATTGGAGCTCGTCGACGACATGTAGGTCATGCCCTGCACGCCGTTGATCTGCTGCTCCAGCGGCGTCGTCACCGTATCGGCCACCACTTGTGCGCTGGCGCCTGGATAGTGGGCGCTGACCACGACCTGCGGTGGCGTGATGTCGGGAAACTGCGAGACGGGCAGCAGGAAATAACAAATCGACCCGGCGAGCACCATGATGATGGCGATCGCCGAGGCGAAGATCGGACGGTGGATGAAAAAGTTTACCACGAGACGCAAGCCTCCCCGGCTGCTCTTGCCCGCCCGAAGGCGCTGGCGACGCTGGACAGTCTTTGACCGCGCTTGTCACCGAGGTCGTCCCGCGAATGCAGCAACGGCACCTCGTTGCGCTGCGCATCGGCAAGCGAGCGCAGCATCGTCTCGAAGGCGCGCGGGTCGACGCCATCGGCTTTCATGACCAGCCGGATCATCGGATCCCGGACGGCCTCATCTATGGTAAGATCGCGGCGCTGTGGCATTGGCCGGCTCCTTGTCTGTCGATTCGCAGCCCATGCTCGCGAACCGTTTTTAATCTCTTCACCGGCCGAGGCCGCATGATTGGCAGTTTCTCGCCCCTCTCGTCTGGCAGGGCCGTTCACGGCCTTGTTATTGACGGTGGACGATATAGGTGTTACCAGTAAGTAACATTCTGGAAGTTACAGACCGGTAACACCCTAGTCAAGAGGTGGCCGAGGGTTTTTTGGAAACGAAAGGAGATCATGATGACAGACGGCATCGTGGAGCGCTCTCGTCCCCGGGATCGGATCCTGGAGACGGCACGCGACATGTTCCACAAGCATGGCATCAAGGGCGTCGGCGTCGACGCCATCACCGAAGCTGCCGGCACGAACAAGATGACGCTCTATCGTCACTTCGAATCCAAGGACGAACTGATCGTCGAATGCCTGCGCGCCAATGCGGCCAAGGCCGGCGCTATGTGGGATGCGTTCGATGCCGAATTTCCTGGTGACAAGCTTGCCCAGCTGCATGCCTGGGTTCGCAAGGCGGCTGCCATGCTCAATGCGGACGGGCGCGGCTGCGACATGGCCAACGCCGCCGCTGAACTGACCGAGCCGGACCATCCGGCCAGGCTGGTGATCAAGGAACTCAAAGAAGCCCAGCGCGAGCGCCTTGTGACGCTATGTCGGGACGCGGGCATCGGCCAGGCTGAACTGCTCGCCGATACGCTGTCGCTTCTGCTCGAGGGTGCGCGGGTTAGTGTACAGACCGTGGGTTCGGAAGGTCCGAGCACGCAGTTCGTGCGCATGGCTGAAGGATTGATCGCTTCTTTCCGGGGCGCCGCCGCCGGTTGACGGGACCCGTGGCCTGTCAACGTGCGTCATTCCATCTGCGATGACTGGGCGTGCTTTGGTGTCGCTGTACCGCCATTCCTGCCGGCCAAACGAAAAAAGCCCGCTGCCGGGAGGAGGTGGCAGCGGGCTCGATTTTCGAATGTGGCGCGGGAGGAGGTGCACCCCATTCAGCGTCGGCATCGCATCTGGGAGGAGTAGATGGCCGACAACCAGAACCTACGAGTTGCCCAACGATTCGGCAACAAAGAAACTTGCATAGCTGCTGTGCAGATTTGCCGTGCCAATTATCGTACAAATCCGGAAACCCGGTTTAGCCAAGCCATTTCGCATTACTGCACGGGGACGTTTTCCCTGAAGATCAAGCGCGGTTCGATGAACTTGCGCGTCAGATAGGGTGCCGAGGAGGCAATCGAGCCGAGCAGGCGAATGACCGACTGTTCCGCGATCAGCCTGGCATTCTGGTCGATGACGACATCGAGCAGGTCGTCGACGAGATGACCACGCGTGTCCTTGGTCAAGTCGTGGCAGATGAACACCGGCTTGCGGTTCGGCCTGGCCTCGCGGATCGCCTTTGCAACGCCCGAATGCCCAGCTCCGACGCAATAGATGCCGAGCAGCTCCGGCTCGTCGTGCAGCGCCTTCATGGTCTCGGTGTAGCTGGCATCGGGCTCGTCGTTGACCTCGACGGCGCTGCTGACGGTCAGATTGGGAAACTCCTCACTGAGCACCGAGCGGAAACCCATTTCGCGTTCCTCGTGGCCGCGATAGGAACGTGAGCCGACGACCATCGCCAGATGACCGATTCGGCCGCCAAGGAAGCGTCCCATCAGCAGCGCCGCCGTTCGTCCCGCCACCCGGTTGTCGATGCCGACATAGGCCGCGCGCGGTGCCGCCGGAACATCGGACACCAGCGTCACCAGGCGCATGCCGGCATCGACGATGTCGTGCAGGATGTTGCGCGTACGCGGATGATCGACGGCGATGACACCGACGCCATTGGCCCTGAGCGAAAGGTTTTCGACAGCGCTCTGCAGCGCGTTCGGCGAGATACCGGCGAGGTTATGGATCCGGCACGAGGCAACAAGCGGCAGGCGCGCGGCGTAGTCCTCGATGTGCCCGGCGAGATCGCGCATGAAGGCATTGCTGCCGATCGGCAGCAGGAATTCAAGGTGGGCGGGCCGCGAGGGTAGCGTCACCTGATCGGCGACCGGCAGATAGCCGACTTGCTTGGCCGCCTCCATGACGCGCTGGCGGTTGGCCGCACTCGCACCCGGCCGGTTGTTGAGCACCCGGTCGACCGTTGCGGTCGATAGCCCGCAGCTACGAGCGATATCGGAGACAGTGGCTTTCATGCCGTAACCCACAGCCCGCAGCTACGAGCGATATCGGAGACAGTGGCTTTCATGCCGTAACCCACACCCGCAGTTGCGTGCGGTATCCGAGACTGTGGCTTTCATGCTGCAATCCTGTTCGCCATGCGATGGCGCGTCAGACAAGCGATGCGATCTGAGGTGACGGGTGATTGCCGCCCATCACCATTCTCAGTGCGATGGCTTGCCATCGGCGATGGCATCGCGGATCTCCTTGTCCGACATGCCGGTAATGATCCGTTCGACCTCCGCCACGCTGGTCTTCTTGGGGTCTATGTCGTCAGCAACCACCTTGCCCCGGCGCATGACGACGATGCGGTCGACCACCTGGAAGACATGGTGGATGTTGTGGGCGATGAAAATGCAGGAATGGCCGGAATCGCGGGCGCTGCGCACGAAGCTCAGCACACCCTGTGTTTCGGCGACGCCGAGATTGTTGGTCGGCTCGTCGAGAATGATCAGGTCGCTGTCGAAATGCATGGCGCGCGCGATCGCCACCGCCTGGCGCTCGCCGCCGGAGAGCGAGCCGATCGGCGTCGTCGGCGGGATGTTCTTCGAGATGCCGACCTGCTTGAGCAAGTCGCGGGCAACCGTGTTCATCGCGTCCTGGTCCATCCGGTTGAGAAAGCGCGGCGACTTGATCGGCTCGCGTCCGAGGAACAGATTGCGGGCGATCGACAGTTGCGTGACCAGCGCCGAGTCCTGGTAGATGGTCTCGATGCCGTGGGCGATGGCGTCGCTGGTGCTGCGCAGGCTCACCTTGTTGCCGCGGATGAAGATGTCGCCGCTGGTCAGCGGAACGGCACCCGAGAGCACCTTGATCAGCGTCGACTTGCCGGCGCCATTGTCGCCGAGCAAGCCGACGATCTCCCGTTCATTGACGTGGAAATTGGCATCCTCCAGCGCCTGCACGCGGCCGTAGGACTTGCGGATGTTCGTCATGCGGATCAGTGGCTCGGCCATGGTTCAAGTCCCTGCCTGATGCCGGCGTTCCAGCCATGAATGCAGCGCCATCATGCCAAGGATGATGGCGCCGATGAAGATGTTGTAGGCAAGACCGGGCACGCCGATCAGCACGATGCCGTTGCGCATCACGCGCAGGATCAGGATGCCGAGCACGGTGCCGATGATCGTGCCGCGCCCGCCGGTCAGCGCGGTACCGCCGATCACCACCATGGCGATGACTTCCAGTTCATAGCCGGTGCCGCTGTTGGGGTTGGCCGCCGAGGTGCGCAGCGACGAGATGACGCCGGCAAGCGAAGCCATGACCGACGACAGCACGAACAGGCCGATCTTGACGCCGCTGACATTGACGCCGCGCGCCCTTGCAGCACTCGGGTTGCCGCCGGCCGCCTGGATCCAGTTGCCGGTGCGGCTTTGCGTCAGCACATAGCCGAGCGCGATCGCCGCGGCGATGAACCAGAACAGCGACATGTAGATGCGGAACGGTCCGATGAAGAAATCGCCGACCAGCGCTTCGGCCAGCCAGCTGCCCTCCGCACTCCAGGTGCGCTGCGGAAAACCGTCGGTGACGAAAAGGGCGGTGCCGCGCACCACAAGCAGCATGCCGAGCGTCACCAGGAAGGATGGGATCTTGAGCTGCGTCACGAACCAGCCATTGACCAGCCCGATGATGGCGGCGACCAGCAGCGCGGCGACAAAGCCGACCTCAAGGGAGGTCAGCCCGCTGTTGAACAGGGTCCACATCAAGACCGGCGAGAAGCCGAACAGGGAACCGACCGAGAGGTCGAACTCGCCCGACGTCATCAACAGCGTCATCGCCAGCGCGATCAGGCCGAGCTCGACCGTGAAGGCCAGCGTATTGGAGATATTCTGCGGCGACAGGAAGTCGTGGTTGAAACTCCAGAAAACGGCGATCTCGACGACGAGCAGCACGAAAGGGCCGAATTCCGGCCGTGCGATCAGGCGTTGGACGAGCGAATGATTTTCCACAGGCAATCCGCGACATGAGTGGAAGGCTGAGCGTTGCACATCGCGTGCGAAGGGCTCGGCGAAATGGAGAGCCAGTCGCGACCGTTGGGCGGCCGCGACTGTTGAGATTGGATGTTACTTGCCGGACAGGATGTCGTCGTAGATCTGCGCGGTGTCTTTTTCGTAGAGCGCGCCGGTGATGACGTTGAAGCCCGGAGGAATGCCGCCGGCGGCCATATTGGCCAGCGAAAGCGCGACATAGCTGGTCGCCTGCGGGTCCTGCCACTGGCCGGCATTGACATAGCCGTTCAGCACTTCCTGGGTGGTGTCGAGCGAGTTGCCCCAGCCGACAACCGGGATTTCGCCCGGCTTGATGCCGACCTGGTCGAACACCCGCTTGATCGAGCCGGTGACGAGATCACCCAGGCCGATGATCGCCTTGACCTTGGCTTTGTTGGCAGTGAGGTAGTCGACCATGCGGTTGATCACTTCAGCCTGGTCGAGCGTCGCTTCGGTGATTTCATAGGTGATGCCGAGCGGCTCGAAGACGCTCTTGATGCCTTCCTCTTCCTGCACGCCATAGGTGGCGCCGGGGATCTCGACCGGCATCCAGACGAAGTCGCCCTTCTTCACCAGGCCTTTGTCGACCAGATACTGCGCCCAGTGTTTGCCGAAGGTGACATTGTCGCCGCCGACATAGGCGTTGAAGTCGGCTTTCGGGTCGGGCGTGTTGAAATTGATGATCGGCACTTTCGCCGCCCGCGCTTCCTTGACGATCTCGATCAGGCTGCCCGGATCAGGGCTCGTGGTGACGATACCATCGGCCTTGGCGGAGAGGGCGGCGCGAACCGCTTCTTGCTGTGAGGCGACGTCGCCATTGTGGAACGAGGTGTTGACCGTGTTGCCGGTATCCTTGGCCCATTGCTTGGCGCCGGCCAGGAAGTAGGTCCAGACCGGATCGGCCGGGCCGCCATGCGAAATCCAGTAGAACGTCTTGGCCTGTGCCGCTGCTGGTATCACCATCAGCGCCACCAACAGGCCGTATAGAACAAGTCTTAGCCGTGTCAGCATTTGATTTCCTCCCGTTGTAGATGGTCAGTTCAAAATCCGTCCCTTGTTCAGCATCTTTTGCCAGCGCCGGTTGAATGCGTCAGAGCATCCCCTTTTTCGACGGATGGCAAGCCTCCATTTGCAGGTGTAGTGGGCGCCTGACGGGTCGTCATCAGCTGCCCCATCAGATTGCATCAGTTGAGGTGATTTTCCGACTGTCGGATAATTGGTGGGATTGTTTCGGGTCGCGCGAACGCGGCCTGCGTCGACAAGGGTCACGCCGGCGATCATCCTACGCCCACGGGACCAGGTCCGTAGCGCCCTGGCAGGGCGTCGACGATACCAGTTGCTAGATCAGATCGGCTCTGGCTAGCTCCCGCATCAGATGGCTGGCGCCATAGGTCCAGTGCGGGCAGTCGGGCGAGAGCCGCACCCGGTTGACCAGCGCACCGAATTTCTCCGACGAGATGGTGACGATGTCGCCGACCTTGTGAGTAAACCCCTTGCCCTTCTCGCCTCGATCCTTGGACGGAACGAACATGGTGCCGAGATAAAGCGCCAGCCCGTCCGGATACTGGTGGTGCGGCCCCAAGGCCGCGGCGACCAGTTCCTCCGGCGAGCGGCTGATCTCGGCCATCGAGCTTGCGCCCTCCAACGAGAACCCGTCCTCGCCCTCGACTTTCAGGCGCACGACGGCGCGCTTGACGTCATCGATGGAGAATTTGTCGTCGAACAGGCGGATGAAGGGACCGAGCGAGGCCGAGGCATTGTTGTCCTTGGCCTTGCCGAGCAGCAGCGCCGAACGCCCTTCGACGTCGCGCAGATTGACGTCGTTGCCGATGGTGGCGCCGACGATCCTGCCGCTGGAGGCGGCGATCATGGCGATCTCGGGTTCCGGATTGTTCCAGGTCGACACCGGGTGCAGCCCGACATCGGCGCCGAAGCCCACCGAGGCCATCGGCTGGCACTTGGTGAAGATCTCGGCGTCGGGGCCGATGCCCACTTCCAGATATTGCGACCAGGCGCCGCGCGAAATCAGCTTGGCCTTGATCTCCATCGCTTCGGGCGAACCGGGTTTCAGCTTCGACAGATCGTGGCCGATCAGTCCTGCGATGTCGGCGCGGATGGCGTCGGCTTTTTCAGCCGAACCGCGCGCCTGTTCCTCGATCACCCGTTCCAGCAGGCTGACGACGAAGGTGACGCCCGATGCCTTGACCGCCTGCAGGTCGACCGGGGAGAGCAGGTAGGGTTTTGCTGGATCGCGCCCGGTCTCAAAACTGTTGGCGGCGATGTCATCGAGCGATCCGATCGGTCTGCCCTCGGCCGAGCGGACATGCCCAGCGGGGTCAGCCATCTCGCAAAGGTCTCGCATGGTTGGTGCCGCACGCGAGGTGATGTCGAAGACCGTGCCATCGCGCACCGTGACGACCAGCGGGTATGCGGCATCGCTACCTCTGGCGCGTCCGACAAAAAGGCCCTCGGTGGGCAGGTGGGTCGGGTTCGTCATAGCGCTCTGTCCTCTGAGTGATCGACAATGTGGCGAAGTGATCGTCAATGTGGGCGGCCGGATCGGCGCGGCACTTTCACCGGATTCCCGTCAAAGGTCTATCCCGTCGCAGGCGATCGGAACTCTGGGTCTCCGATCGCCTCGGCGGCAGTCCACAGACGAAAGCCGGAGTGCTCTTTCAAAAATGTGAAATTCTGACTAGGATTTTCACCAATCGCAGCGCATTCAGGTGACCCTTGGCGACAGCATTCTCCGATCCGATCTGGCTCAAGCCACAGGCAGCTTCCACGTTTCAATCGCTTCCCAATGGCGAACGTGTCGATCTCGCCATTGTTGGCGGTGGCATCATGGGCTTATCGACCGCCTTGCATGCCGCCCGGCTTGGCCTGTCGGTGCAGGTGCTGGACGCCGGCGAGATCGGCCAGGGCGCATCAGGCTTGAATGGCGGTCAGGTCATTCCCGGCCTGAAATACGATCCGGAATGGCTGCTGGAGCATTTTGGCCTTGAGCGCGGCGAGGCGCTTGTCAATTTTGCGGCGTCGACCGCCGATGCGGTGTTCGAGCTGATCCGCGACGAGAAGCTGGCGGTGCCGTTCGTTCGCAATGGCTGGATCCAGGCGGCGCACACCGAGGCCGCGCTGAAGGCGGCGGGAAACCGTGACCGGCAATGGCGCGCACGGGGCGCGGATGTCCAGTTGCTGAACGCAGCGGAGATCGCGGCCAAGACCGGTGCGCAGGGCTATCTCGGCGGCTGGCTCGATCGCCGCGCCGGTGTTATCGATCCGCTCGCTTACACATCTGAACTCGCCCGTGTCGCGACCGCGGCTGGCGTGAGGGTAGCCGAGCGCGAAAAGGTCGTGCGGCTCACCAAGACCGCCGGCGTTTGGCGTATTTCGACCGA
This sequence comes from Mesorhizobium sp. M0848, assembly GCF_040319805.1. NCBI lineage: Bacteria > Pseudomonadati > Pseudomonadota > Alphaproteobacteria > Hyphomicrobiales > Phyllobacteriaceae > Mesorhizobium > Mesorhizobium sp. M0848. The sequence goes on from NZ_JAMYOM010000002.1 coordinate 265,944, forward strand.
AAATGGCCTGGAATTGCAGGCAAAGGCGGTCGTTCTGGCGACCAACGCCCATACGGACGGTCTGATCCCCGGCCTTGCGCAGACGATCGTGCCGCTGCATTCTTTTCAGATCGCCACAGCACCGCTGTCGTCCGGTCAGGCGGCCCCGATCCTGCCGGAAGGGCAGGCGGTGTCGGACTCCAGGCGCATCCTCGTCTACTACCGCAAGAGCGCCGACGGCCGGCTGGTGCTTGGCGGGCGGGGTCGCATGGCGCTGCCGACGAGCGCCAGCGACTGGGCGCATCTCGAGCGGGCGCTGCGGCGGCTCTATCCCATGCTGTCCGGCATCGCCATCGAGAAGCGCTGGTTCGGCCGCGTGGCGATGACGCCGGACCATCTGCCGCACATCCACGAGCCGGAGCAGGGCCTGCTCGCCGTGGTCGGCTGCCAGGGTCGTGGTGTCGGCCTGATGACCGCTCTTGGCGAGCGCATCGCCGGCTATCTCCAAAGTGGCGACGCCAGGCATTTGCCCTTCCCGGTCTCGCCGATCCGACCGATCCCGTTTCACGCCTTCCGCCAAGTCGGCGTCGCCGCGACCATCGCCTGGTACCGGCTGCTCGATGCGTTGGAGCGCTGACCAAAGCAATTCCTGTCAATGGGTTTCCGTTTGGGATTCCGCTTGACAGTTTCATGGATATGAAAAACTCTAAGCCAATTTCAAATTCCGATAGGCAGGTCGATGTCGACCCTAGTTGCAACATCAGCGCCAGAGGCCCGGTCTTCTCAGGGCTTCCGGGTCGCCATGCTGCTCCCGGGCGCTCTGGTCACTTTCCTGCTGATCCTGTTTGCCCTCGGCCTCGTGCTTTTCCTCGCCTTCCGCAACAATGACGGTTCGCTGCTCGGTGCCGGTTTCAGCTTGGCGAACTTCGCAACTGTGGTGTCCGATCCGCTGTACTGGACGGTGACGCTGCGTTCGCTGATCATTGCCGCTCTGGTCACGCTGGCGACCGTCGTCACTGCCTATCCCGTCGCCTACTATCTTGCCTTCCACGCCGGCCGGCGGCGCGGCCTTCTGCTGTTTCTGGTGACGCTGCCATTCTGGACCAGCTATCTCCTGCGCGTCTTCGCCTGGAAGATCGTGCTCGCCTACAATGGCGTTTTGAACTCGGCGCTGATCGAAAGCGGCATCTGGTCCGAGCCGACATTGGCCTTTCTCAACACGCCGGCCGCCGTCGTCGTCACGCTGGCGCACGCCTACGCGCCTTTTGCCATCCTGCCGATCTACGTGGCGCTGGACACCATCCCGAAATCGCTGATCGAGGCCGCTTCCGATCTCGGCGCGCGGCCCTTCACCTCTTTCCGCCGTGTCGTGCTGCCCAATTCGATGCCGGGCGTGCTGGCGGCAGCCCTTGTCGTCTTCGTGCCGACGGTCGGTGACTATGTCACGCCGGCGCTCGTCGGCGGCCCGGCCAGCACCATGATCGGCACGCTGATCCAGGCGCAATTCGGCAAGGCCAACGATTGGCCGTTTGGCGCCGCACTCTCCGTCGCCGTCATGCTGGTCATCCTGTGCGTGGTGCTGGTCGCGCGTTTCGCCGACCGCAGATTTGGCAGCCGCACATGAGCGCTGCACGCACGCAGGGAGGCGGCCGCTGGCTCGGCGTCTACGTCGTCGCCTATCTGGTCTTTCTCTATCTGCCGGTGCTGCTGATCCCGCTGTTTTCCTTCAACAACTCGATCCAGGCAGCGTTTCCGCTGCAAGGCTTCACCTTGCAATGGTACGCGACTTTGTTCGGCAATTCGGCGCTGACCGGTGCACTCCTGAACAGCCTCGTCATCGGCGCCATTGCCGCCACGAGTGCGACGCTGTGCGGCATCACCGTATCCTACATGGACCTCTACGGCCGCTCGCCGCTGGCCGCCACCATCAGCGCCATCGCCCGGCTGCCAATCCTGATCCCCGGCGTCATCGTCGGCATATCGCTGCTGATCCTCATCAATCTCATTGGTCTGGGGCCATCGCGCATCGCCATCGTTCTCGGTCACATATTGGTGGCGCTGCCGACGACCGTGGTGATCATGCGCAGCCGCTTCGCCGCCATCCCGAAAACCATTCGCGAGGCGGCGCTCGATCTCGGCGCCTCCGACTGGACGACGTTCCGGCGGATCATGCTGCCGCTCAGCCTGCCGGCCATCGTTTCGGCCTTCATGCTGGCCTTCCTGATCTCCTTCGACGAATTCATTGTCGTCTTCTTCCTGGCCGGCACCGAGCCGACGCTGCCGCTCTACATCTGGAGCCAGCTGCGTTTTCCAAAGTCGCTGCCGACGGTGATGGCGCTGGGCACGTCGATCCTGGCTGTGTCCTTCATCATCGCTGCAGCGGCTGAAATCCTGCGCCATCGCGGCTTGTCCGCCACGGCGCCAAAGCCCGCGGATCCGTCACAACCAAAACAAACCAAGAGAGGAGAACTGCAATGGCATTCGACCTGAAATCGATCTCTGCAAAGACTGTTTGCGCTGGATTGACGGCGTTCGCGCTGGCGCTGTCGTCGACCGTCGCTTTCGCCGGCGACAAGCTGCAATATTTCACCTGGTCGGGCTATGAACTGCCCGATTTCAACAAGAGCTTCCTCGCCGCGCACCCCGACGGCGTCGAGGCCTCGATCTTCGGTGACGACGATGACGCCTTCACCAAGGTCAAGGCCGGCTTCCGCCCCGACATCGCGCATCCCTGTTATGACAAGGTGGCGCGCTGGAACAAGGAAGGCCTGCTGCAGCCGATCGACACCAAGCGGATCAAGAACTGGGACTCGATCTTCCCGGTGTTCAAGAACCTGCCCGACCTGCAGGCCGGCGACGGCAAGGTCTGGATGGTGCCATGGGACTGGGGCAACACCTCGATCCTCTACCGCACCGACCTGGTGAAGAACCCGGAAGCGAGCTGGAACCTTTTGTGGGACAAGCAGTATGCCGGTCGCATGGCGACGATCGACGCGGTGCACGACACGCCGGTCGTTGCCGCACTGCTCGCCGGCGTTAATCCGTTCGACATGACGCCGGAGCAAATGGACAAGGTGGCCGAGAAGCTGCGCGAGCAGCGCCCGCTGCTCTCCAATTACACCACCGACATGACCTCCGTCGAACAGGCGCTGGCCAGCGGCCAATTGGTCGCCGCCATGACCTGGAACGCGTCGGCCACCTCGCTGAAGAAGCAGGGCGTGCCGGTCGAGTTCATGAAGCCGAAGGAGGGCATGCTGACCTGGGCCTGCGGCTTCGTCATGCTCAAGGACGCCAAGAATGTCGACCTCGCCTATGACTTCATCAACAGCCGGCTGGAAGCCGACTCCGGCAAATACCTGATCGAGGCCTATGGCTATGGCAGTTCGCTGAGCTCCGCTTTTGCCACCGTGCCGAAGGAGGAGCTGGAGAAATTGCAGCTGCCATCCGACCCGGAAGTGATGCTGAAGACCACCATCTTCACCGGACCGATGAAACAGAATGACGACCTCGCCAAGATGTTCGAAAAGGTCAAGGCAGGCGGCTGAACCCTAGAGCACCGCGCGGCGTCAGCCACGCGGTGTCACCCGAGACACTGCAAACGAGGTCGGGAATTGATGGACATACTGGACGAAGCTGCTGAGAAGCCGAAGGACGATGCCGATGTGCGGGTCGGCCGGCGCGTGCGGGCGCTGCGGCTGGAGCGCAACCTGTCGCTGGCCGATCTTGCGGCAAAAGCCGGCGTGTCGATCGGTGCGTTGAGCCAGATCGAACGCGGCATGTCCTCGCTGCGCGTCAAGGTGATCTGGCCGCTCGCCGCCGCCCTCGACATCGAGCCGTCGGCGCTGATCGCCGACGGCAACGATGCCGTCAACGATCTCTATTGCGTGCGTGCCGATAAGCGACGGCAAATCCCGGTCAAGTCGGAAGGCATTGCCAAGGCGCTGCTGTCGCCGCCGGGCGCGACGCTGACCGGCATGCTGGTGACGGTGGAAGCCGGCGGCGGCACCGCGGAGGCCTATGCGCATGCCGGTCATGAATTCGGCTTCGTGCTGTCGGGCGAGGTCGAACTGGTGGTTGATTCGACAAATTACGTGCTGAAGACCGGCGACAGTTTTGCGTTCAAGAGCACGCTTTTGCATGCCTTCCGCAATCCAGGCGCCGAGCGTTGCCAGATCCTCTGGGTCAACACCACGAAGCCATCCGAGGTTCGCGATGGCGCCTGATCCACTTGTGCGGCTACAGGCTGTCTCGAAGATTTTTCCTGGCGGCATCGTCGGGCTCGACGCCGTCGATCTCGACATTGTCGGCGGCGAGTTCATCACGCTGCTCGGGCCGTCGGGTTGCGGCAAGACCACCAGTCTGCGCGTCATCGCCGGCTTCGAAAGCCCATCGAGCGGCAAGGTGCTGCTCGACGGACGCGATATCACGGCCCTTCGGCCGTTCGACCGGCCGGTCAACACCGTGTTCCAGGACTACGCGCTGTTCCCGCACATGAATGTCGCCGAAAATGTCGGCTTCGGCCTGTCGCTGCGCAAACTGAATGGAGCCGAGCAGGCAAAGCGCACCGGCGAAGCCCTCGACATGGTCGGCCTTGCCGACAAGCTTCGCGCCCGCGTCTCCGAACTGTCTGGCGGCCAGCGCCAGCGCGTCGCATTGGCGCGTGCCATCGTCTGCGAGCCGCGCGTGCTGCTGCTTGACGAACCGCTGTCGGCGCTCGATGCGCATCTGCGCGAGCAGATGCAGGTCGAACTGAAGCGGCTGCAGTCGCGGCTCGGCACCACCTTCGTCATGGTCACCCATGACCAGACCGAAGCCTTGTCGATCTCCGACCGCATCGTCGTCATGAACAAGGGCCGCATTGAGCAGATCGCGCCGCCGGCCACCCTTTACGACCGGCCCGCCACGAAGTTTGTGGCAAGCTTCATCGGCACCATGAATCTCCTACAATCACGGTTTATCGGCCGCGATGGCGATCGCTTGCGTTTCACTGCCGGCACCCTGCCGCTGGAGGCCATCGCTGAAACCGGCCAGTCACCCGGGCAAGGCGAGATGCGGACCATCGGCGTGCGCCCGGAGGATCTGCTGGCGATAACCGAAGCCGCGCCCGGCACCGCACCGGCGCGCGTCAACAGCATCGTCTTTCACGGCCGCACGCTGCGCCTGCATGCCGAACTCGGGGAGGGCGCACCTGTCGTCATCGACGCGCCGCGCCAGGCCGAGGGTTTTCAATTCAGCGCCGGCGATGTGGCGCATATCAGCCTGCGCCGTGGCGCCAATTGCCCCATGCTGCCAGGCTAGTTTCATCGATATCCAAAAAGCCGGAGCACACGTTCGCACCGTTCAGCGGCTACAAGGCAACGACCCGCTTACGTGGATTGGGCGATACGCGATTTTCTGGAGGTCAAGGGCATCGTCGGCTACGGGGCGTAGGTTTCGGATCAAATCCACGCTTGACTCAAGGGAATGTTCCTGTTTTGTTCTAGATGTAGAGCAAAACAGGAGCGTTCTTTGCCGAGCGTGTGCGTATGTATCTGCAAGGCGAATTCGACTATGGACTTCCAGAGCCGCCATGGCGGCCTAAACGGCCCGAGCGTGTGTTCTTTGGTTTGTTTTTGCAGTCTAAGGACTATTCGCGGTTTGCCGATTGTCAAAACCGGCTATGCGGCCAATGCGGGGTAACCGGCGACCAACTGCTACGGGAGCGTTTTCACGTCAGCCTGCAGCACGTCGGTGACTACAAAAGGCTGCGGTCCAAAATTCTCTTTGCGGCCGCCCGATCGGGACGGCGCATTGCGATGGCACCGTTCGAGATTACCTTTCGCTATGCCAGTAGCTTTCCCGGCCGACCCGCGACCAGGGGTAAACCAGCCAAACACCCTTTCGTACTTCTCGCCGATGACGGACCGGTTTGTGAGTTGAGCAGGAAGCTCGGCGTCGAAATGCTGCGCGAAGGCCTCAAGACATCAGACGGTTTCGTTCCGCATCTGACGCTTGCCTATGACCGAAAACTCGTCCCCAAACAGCCTATCGGCCCAATGAGCTTTGTTGCACGAGAGTTCGTTCTTGTGCACAGCTTGCGCGGACTGAAGAAGTACGTTTTCCCGGAATGTTGGCCGCTGAGCGCGATGTGATGTGCTCACATCGCCGTCACATAATCCGTGCGATATCTATCATCCTGACATGGCTTGTCAGCTACGGCGCGGATTGACGATGGCAAGCCAGCAGGGGTTCCCTATTTGCAGTGCGTTGAACAGGAGGAACACAAATGACCATCGCGGAAATTGCCAAGGATTTCACCGAACTGCTCCAGCAGGGCGATCATGTCGGTGCGGCCGAGAAGTACAATGCCGATGATATCGTCAGCCTCGAAGCCATGGAGGGGCCGATGGCCATCGCCCGTGGCAAGGAGGCTCTCAGGCAGAAGGGCCAGTGGTGGCAGGAGAACAACGAAGTGCATGGCGGCTCGGTCGAGGGACCCTATGTCAACGGCGACCAGTTCGCGGTGCGCTTCAAATTCGACATAACGCCCAAGGCTACCGGCGAGCGTGTCACCATGGATGAAGTTGCCCTGTACACGGTCAAGAACGGCAAGATCACCGAAGAGCGCTTCTACTATTGAGACCGCACCGGCTTTAGGGAGCCTGCTCTCGTCGCCGCCGGTCGAAAAATGAGCATGATGGCCAGGACGTTGTCCTGGCCATCATGTGAGAAGGTCAGATCGTCTTCACATACTGCGCAAGCTGATCGGCCACCGTGCCCCAGCCATCGAAGAAGCCCATCTCTTCGTGGTTGTTGCGGGTCGCCTCGTCGCGATGGATGGCGATGGCGGTGTAGCGCGTGCCCTGGCCGTCCGGCTGCAAGGAAATGACAGCGGTGATGAAGGGTTCCCCTGACGGCCGGTAACCCGGCAACAATGCATCCGTCCACACCAGCCGCTCGTTCGGCACGATTTCGAGATAGCAGCAATGGCGGTCGTTGACCTCCTTGCCGTCGGGCGACTGCATGCGCGTCCGGAACTGACCGCCGGGCCTGAGGTCGATCTCGCAGTCGGTGATCATCCACGGCTTCGGCGTAAACCAGTGCTTGACATGCTCGGGCGTCGTCCAGGCGCGCCACAGCAATTCGCGCGGCGCATCGATGACGCGCTCCAGCACCAGGTCCAGTCTGGGATCCGGCTTGAGGGGATAGCTCATTTTTCCTGCTCCTTGAGGGTCATCACATAGGCGTCGAACTGGTCGAGGCGGCGTTCCCACAGCGTGCGTTGTTCGGCCAACCAGTTTTCGGCGAGTTTCAGCGGCTCGGGTGCCAGTTGATAGGTCCTGACCCGGCCGGTCTTTTGCGAGCGCACCAGTCCGCAGATCTCAAGCACCTTGAGATGCTCGATGAAGGACGGCAGCGCCATCTCGAAAGGCTCTGCGAGTTCGCTGACCGAGGCTGGACTGCGGTTCAGCCGCTCCACAACGCGTCGCCGCGTCGGGTCGGCAAGCGCGCGGAAGATGCCGTCGATTGGCGGAGGGCTGGGAGTTGCGGTCTGAAGGCTTGTCATGGTCGGCCCCGAGGCGCTGTTAAAAGTGGCTCGATATATACTTAGGAAAAATCCTTAGTATTGGCAAGGGCAAAACCGAAGGCACGCCGCAGAGCGCTGGCAAAGCGCGCAGAGCGTCCTTAATCTGCGATCAGATTCGAAATTCGAAGGGCCACCGCTTTGACGATCACCATGTACGGCATCACCACCTGCGACACAGTCAGGAAGGCGCGCGTCTGGCTGGAGGGCCATGACGTTGCTTACCGGTTTCACGATTTCAGGGCTGAGGGGCTGGACGCCAAGCGGCTGGATGGCTGGGCGGGCAAGGTCGGCTGGGAAAAGCTGCTCAACAAGGCGAGCACGACGTTCCGCGAACTGGCGGACAAGGACAAGCAGGGCCTCGACGAAAAGAAGGCCAAGGCGCTGATGCTGGCCAAGCCGACCATGATCAAGCGGCCAGTGCTGGAGGTCGGCGACGGGGTTCTGGTGGGGTTCAAGGCGGATGTTTATGAAGAGGCGGTGAAATAGCGTAGCGAGACGGCGACGCTGCCAATCTCCCCCCTTGCGGGGGAGATGGCCGGCAGGCCAGAGGGGGGTGTGAAGGATCGCCAACCTTTAACGAATTCGTTCCGGCGCAAACCTATCTCAAGTCGCTACGATTGATTGGTAGGCCTGAGGGACAGCACCCCCCTCTGCCCTGCCGGGCATCTCCCCCGCAAGTGGGGAGATCAGATGTCGCTGCGGCTTTCACCAATGGCTAACGTTGCAGAGGCGCCCCTCAACCCGCGCACATATCCCGCCAGCGCCACCGCATTGTTATGCGCTTCGTCATGCGCGCCGTAGAGCAGCGTCACTTTGCTGTGGCGAAGCAGACCAAGCAATTCACCCACCGCCCCGCCATTCCCATCCAGCTCAACTCGATACCGCTTCTGAAACTCCGCCCAGCGCGCCGGCTCGTGGCCGAACCATTTGCGCAGCGCGTCGCTCGGCGCGATATCCTTCAACCACAGCGTCAGCGCGGCGTCGTTCTTGCTGACACCGCGCGGCCAGATGCGGTCGACCAGAACCCGCTGCCCGTCATCGGGGGCCGGTGGTTCGTAGATACGCTTGACCGCCAGGTCGAAGGTCATCGGACCCTCCGTTAGCGGGTCAGGCCCACTCGCCCTTGCGCATGACAGGCACGCGGGCGCCGTCCTTGTGAACGCCGTCAATGTCGATCTTGTCCGAACCGATCATCCAGTCGATGTGGATGAAGCTCTTATTGCCGCCGCGCGCCGCGATCTCGTCCTGGCTGAGCGAGGCGCCGTCGACGAAGCACTTCGAGTAGCACTGGCCAAGTGCGATGTGGCAGGCGGCGTTCTCGTCGAACAGCGTGTTGAAGAACAACAGCCCGCTGGCCGAGATTGGGGAGGAATGCGGCACCAGCGCCACCTCGCCGAGGCGGCGCGCGCCCTCATCGGTGTCGAGCACTTTCTTCAGCACGTCCTCGCCCTTCGATGCCTTGGCCTCTACGATCCTGCCCGCTTCGAAACGAACCGAGATGTCATCGATCAGCGTGCCCTGGTAGGACAGCGGTTTGGTCGACGAAACATGACCCTCGACCCGCCTTGCATGCGGCGTGGTGAAGACCTCTTCGGTCGGGATATTGGGATTGCAGGTGATGCCGTTCTTGGCGGTCGAGGCGCCGCCCATCCATTCGTGGCCGTCCGCCAGCCCAACGGTCAGGTCGGTGCCTGGCCCGGTGAAATGCAGCGCGTGGAAATTATGGCCATTGAGCCATTCGGTGCGGCTGCGAAGCGCTGCATTGTGCGCTTTCCAGTTGCCGATCGGATCCTCCACATCCACTCGCGAAGCGGCGAAGATGGCGTCGGCGAGCTTCACCACTGCAACATCGTCGGCATCGCCGGGGAAGACCTGTCTGGCCCAGGCGAGGTCCGGATAGGCGACGATGTTCCAGTTGATGTCGAAGCCGGTGATCTTTTCCAGCGCCGGCTGATACGCCATCGAATTGGCCTTGTTGGCGCGCGCCACTTTCGCCGGGTCCTGTGCGGAGAGCAGCGAAGGATCCTCGCCGCGCACGGCCAGCCTGGCCGCATTGTTGGAAAAGGCCTTCGCCATGCCCTCATAGAGCCAGCCGGCGGCGTGGTCGAAACCGGCATCGGCGCCGAAGCGGTAGCGCGCCAGCGTCATCTCGTCGTCGTTGAAGATCGGCGTCACCAGGCCGGCGCCGGCCTTGTAGGCATGCTCGACGATCCGCCTGGTCAGCGGCAATGCCGCGATGGAGGATGTCAGCACCAGATCCTGTCCCGGCTGCAATTGCAGCCCCACCTTGATGGCGACTTCCGCCAGCCTGTCGAGTTTCACCGGGTCGATCGATGCGGAAACGCCGCGCGAATGTGTGGTCATGATCCTGCCTGTCGTAGTTTGATGTCCGACTCTACATAGCCCTGTGCCACGCTGCTTTCCACCGCGATCGAGTCAGCGGCTCCCATGGTCGCGGACCCGAACTGCGCCATGGTCGCCTCGATCTCTTCCCTGATCCAGACCTTGAAATCCCGGACCTTGCGGCTTTCGGTCTTGGCGGACGAGGTCACCAGCCAATAGCCGAGCCCGCTCTGGGCACGAATTCCGAAAGGCGCCACCAGCCGCCCGTCGGCCAGCGCATCGGCGGCGAGCAATTGCCAGCCCAGCATCACGCCGTGGCCGGCGATCGCCGATTCCAGGCACAGCATCGGGTCTGTGAAACGCGCACCCTTCAGGAAGGTGACAGGTGGAACGCCGGCTGTCTCGAACCAGCTTTCCCAGTTGATCATCGCCCGCTCATCGGTGATCGCGCAGGTCTGGGCAAGGTCCTCGATCGACTTCAGTTTTTTGGCGATCGCCGGCGCGCAGACCGGGAAGACTTCCTGCGCCAAGAGCAGTTCCGTCCGCCCGCCCGGCCATTTGCCGTCGCCGAGCCGGATGGCGATGTCGATGTCCGAGTGATCGAGATTGGCCAGCCGCACTGACGCGTCGATGCGCAGCAGCACGTTGGGATGCCGGTCGAAGTGACGCGACAGTCGCGGCAAAAGCCACTTCGAGGCAAACGCCGGCGCCACCGAAACCACCAATGTGCATTGCGTCGCCTCGTCGGCCAGCGCCACAGCCTGGGCAAGCTCGCGGAAACCAGCACCAAGGCGGGTCGCGAAAACGGCGCCGAATTCGGTCAACACCAGACCGCTCGCCGTTCGCTCGAACAGTGCCTGGCCGAGTTGCTTTTCGGTGCGGCTGATCTGCTGGCTGACGGCGCTGACGGAAACGTTGAGCTCTCCGGCGGCGGCCGCCAGCGATCCGAGCCGGGCGACGGTTTCGACGGCGCGAAGGCCGTTGAGATGGACGCGGTTGAGCATAGCCATTTGAGTTTTTCTAAACCGATCCGGCTGAAATCTCAATTGAAAGAGATGTCGAAACGGCAGACTTTATCAGGGGAGACAGACCTGTGGAGCCGGAAATGCTAAGGATTTTGTCGTCGTCGCTGAAGGTCTTTTTCGCCAGCACGCCATATGAGCCGCGCCGGGAGAGCGAGGCGCAGAGATGGCTGACCGATCCGCTTTCGCATCCGGTGCTGAACACCATGTCGGAGCGCGAGCTTGGCGACGTGCCGTTCAGGCTGACGGCACGGCGGACAGTGCACGAGACGGCTTCATTGCATGCGGGTTTCGGCGGGCGCTGCTGAGCGGATGACACGCCTTCCGATTTAAGCACAAGTCCAGGCGATCACGGCGCCCGCGACGGTCTGGCCCAACAAAGGCGGATTGTTTCACCGGCTCGCGCACTTATTGTGCACTGCAATGACATCCGTCGCCTCAACAGCGCTGCGTTTCGCTTTCGCCGGCATGATTGCCATGGCTGTTGCCATGGGCATCGGCCGCTTCGTCTACACGCCGATCCTGCCCGGCATGATGGAGGAACTGCATCTGTCGCCGGCCGATGCCGGGTGGATCGCGTCGGCCAATTATCTCGGCTATCTCATCGGCGCGTTGGCGGCGGCGGGCGGTTGGGCGCATGGGCGCGAACGCCTGCTGATGCTGGCGGGGCTTGGCGCCAGTGCGACCCTTGCCGCACTGATGGGGCTGACCGATGCGATGGCCGCCTTTCTCGTCATCCGCTTTCTGGCCGGTCTGGCCAGCGCCTTCGTCATGGTGTTCATGGCCAGCATCGTTTTCAGCCATATAAACGCCGCCGGTCGCAGCGACCTGCAGGCGTGGCATTTCGGCGGCGTTGGCCTCGGCATCGCGGTGTCCGCGGCGATGATGGCGGTGCTGGTCACCGAACATGCAGGCTGGGCGGCGGGCTGGCTGTGGTCGGCGGCAATTTCGGCCTGTGGTTTCGTGCTCGTGGCGTTGTTGGTCAACGAGGGCCCGCTTGGCAATGGTGAAGTCGCCCGCGAGCCGGCACTGCGGATGGATCGGTCGTTGGTCAAGGTCATCATTGCCTATGGCCTGTTCGGCTTTGGCTATGTGGTGACGGCGACATTCCTGGTCGCCATCGTCCGGCAAGGCGGCGGCAGCCGAGTCTTCGAGGCCATGGTGTGGATGGCCGCCGGTCTTGCCGGCTTTCCCTCGACTTGGGCTTGGCAGAAGATCGCCGCGCGGATCGGGCTCTATGCCGCCTATGCGCTGGCATGCTTCATCGAAGTTGTCGGCGTCACCGCAAGCGTTGCCATCGGCGGGCGCACCGGGCCGCTGCTTGGCGGCGTTTTGCTCGGCGGCACCTTCATCGCCATCACCGCCTTTGGCCTGCAGGCCGCCAGGCAGCAGGCGCCAAGCGCGCCGCGGCGGATCTTCGCCCTGATGACGGCTGCGTTCGGCCTTGGCCAGATCATCGGTCCGCTCGCAGCCGGGTTTCTGGCGCAAATGTCCGGCGATTTCTTCCTCGCCTCGATCACCGCCGCAATCGTGCTGGTCGTCTCCGGCGCCATCACATGGTCGGCTGCGCCAAAATCGCCATGATTGTGGGCTTGCTGTGCCGGGCATCGGGCACGGGCATTTTCTTTCCCACTAATGTGTGACTTTATGCCCGCCGTAGTCTGCTGATTTGCGCCTAGATCGAGGAATTCGCCACAGTGTTCGTATCCTTTTTCCCGCAGCCGAAGCTCTTCTTCACTTCGGCCGCCGTCTGGAGCCTTGCGGCGATCCTGTTCTGGTTTTTCGGCGGCGAGCAGTTGGGAGCCGTCTTCGGGATGCCGCCCGCCGCCGCCGGCGCGCCGCCCATCATCGGCATCGCCATCCTCATATCGCCGCCGTTCCTCTGGTTCTATCTCTACTTCGCGTTTTGCGTGCTCGTCTTCTACGCATTCTGGAGCTGGTATTCGCCGCATCCGTGGCAGCGCTGGTCGATCCTGATGACCGCGGTCATCCTGTTCTTCATCTATTTCAATGTGCAGGTCAGCGTCGCCGTCAATGCCTGGTACGGACCCTTCTTCGACTACGTACAGGGACTTATGTCGGGGACTGGAAAGTCGACCAACGGCGAATTCTATATCGGATTGGCCGATTTTTCGTGGCTCGCGCTGGTCGGCATGAACGTGCAGGTGGTCAATGCCTTCATCGTCAGCCACTGGATCTTTCGCTGGCGCACGGCGATGAACAACTACTTCGTCGAGAACTGGGGCAGGCTACGCCATATCGAGGGTGCCTCGCAGCGTATCCAGGAAGACACGATGCGGTTCTCGCAGATCATGGAAGACCTCGGCTCCAGCTTTGTCCAGTCGATCATGACCTTGATCGCATTCCTGCCGGTCATGATCCAGTTGCAGGCCCATATCACCGAGTTGCCGATTATCGGCGCGATCCCGCAGCCATTGGTGGTCGCGGCCCTTGCCTGGTGTCTGTTCGGAACGATCTCTGTCATGGTTGCCGGCCTGAAACTTCCAGGGCTGCAGTTCCGCAACCAGCGTGTCGAAGCTGCCTATCGCAAGGAACTCGTCTACGGCGAGGACCACGCGGACCGGGCCCAGCCAGCCACCACTGCCGAACTGTTCGAGAATGTTCGTCACAATTATTTCAGGCTCTATTTCCACTACATCTATTTCAACGTCGTCCGTTACACCTACCTGCAGGCCGACAACATTTTCTCGCTGCTGATCCTGGGTCCCTCGCTGGTGGCGCACAAGATAACGTTCGGCGCGCTGAACCAGATATCGAACGCGTTCGGCAAGGTGACGGGGTCGCTGCAGTTTCTGCTCACCTCGTGGTCGACCATCGTCGAGTTGCAATCGGTCCACAAACGCCTGCGCGCCTTCGAGGCGACGCTGCAAGGCGAGCCGCTGCCTGATATCGACCAGCGCTATCTGGCAAGACAAGGCGCCGAGGATCCGGCCTAAAAAGCCGAGATTTGGAAATCGAATCGGGTTGGCGGCTCAGCCGCCGACCGAAGCCTGCTTCTGGGCGGCATCCCGCCGCGATACATAGTCGCGAAAACTGATGCATTCGACATCCTGCTTCACGCAGACGTCGCCGGCAAAGCGCTCCAGCGCGTTCCAGTAGGCGCCGTCATTCATCAGCGCGAAGTGGAAGCCGAGTTCCAGCGGAATGCGCTTGCCGGCATACTGCCTGTCGAAGGCGGCGCGGAAGGCGTCATAGGTCCGGTTGGCGAATTCGTCCGCCTTGCTCGGCCGCTCGAAGCCGCCGGAATGCCTGACATAGAGATTGTAGTCCATGGCGATCACCGGCCTTGATTTCGGTCCCTCAGGAATCTGCGGTAGCGAAAAGTGCATGATCCCGTTGCTGGCCGCCGGCCGGGCAGGACCCTGCGAGACGCCGCTCGCGTCGAACTGGTAACCGGCCGCCGGCAGCGCCTCATAGAGCGCTTTGCCTGTCGACAGATACGGCGCGCGGAAACCGACCACCGCATGCCGCGCGAAATCGCGCCAGCCCTCAGGCTCGGGCGCAATGCCGTTGATCGCATAGGCGTTCTCGAGAATGTGCTCGAACGAACTGAACTCTTTCAGCCAGTCGGCCTTGCTCCAGTCCTTGCCGTCGAAATGGCCGCAGCCATGGCTGGCGATATCTTGGCCTTCATGCGCGGCAAGGCCGATCTGCTCGAGCCTCTCGGTGACTTCCTGCTTCGAGGCGGCAAAACCGATGTTGGACTTGCCGGCGCTTTTGCCGGGGGCGGTGTATTCCTTGCGGGTTTCCGGCGACAGCAGGAAGACGCAGGAGAGAAAGTAGGTGAAATGCGCCCCGGTACGCTCGGCCAGCGCCCGGCTGCGCTTCCACTGCGAAATGTCGCGGGCGCTGTCGAACGAGATGATGACGACCTGTTTCGGCTTGGCCGGCGCTGGTGGCGCTGGCGGATCGGCCAGAGCCCCACCGGCAGTGGCGAGCGCGGCAAGCGAAAACGCAACAACGCGGAACGGACGAAGCATAGGCAATCTGATCTTCACTCGGGGAACGTTTGCAAGCCGGCTATCGCCTAAATGTGGCGTGGATGCGATTGGCCTTTTCGGCAGCTTGCCCCGGGGCAAACATCCGTTTGCCCTAGGGAATAGGCGATTTTCCGGTTGAACCCCTTCCATGCCGACAAAATTTCGCTAAAACGCGGGCTGACAAAGGCCCGACCGGGCAGGAATGGTTTGATTGATGTCCGACGACAGTTTTATCCGTGAAGTCAACGACGAGATGCGTCGCGAACAGGCGCAGAAGCTGTGGGACCGTTTCGGTCCCGCTTTGCTTGTCCTCGCGATCCTCGTGGTGCTCGGCACCGCCGCCTTCGTCGGCTATCGCTATTGGGATGAGACGCGCGCCAACCGCTCCGGCGATGCGTTCTCGCAGGCGCTGAAGCTGGCCAATGACGGCAAGGACGACGAAGCCCTGACCGCGCTCGATCAGTTGGAGAAGGATGGCTACGGCGCCTATCCGCTGCTCGCCCGCATGCGCGGCGCGACCGTCAAGGCGAACAAGGGCGACGTGGACGCCGCCGTCAAGGATTTCGACGAAGTCGCCGCCGACACGGCCATTCCCCAGGGCATTCGCGACATGGCACGGCTGCGGGCAGCCCTATTGCTTGTCGACCACGGCTCCTTCGCCGATGTCTCCAGCCGTGTCGAAGCGCTCACATCCGACACCAACACGCTGCGCCATACGGCGCGCGAGGCACTCGGCCTTTCCGCCTGGAAGGAAGGCAAGACCCAGGACGCGCTAAAGCTGTTCGACCAGATCGCCGCCGATGACGGCGCGCCGCGCAACACCCGCGAGCGCGCAACGTTGATGTCCGAGCTGATCCGCGGGTCGGGCAGTGCGTCGTGACCTTCAAAGTCGCCATCATCGGCAGACCTAACGTCGGCAAATCGACTCTTTTCAATCGGCTGGTGGGAAGGAAGCTGGCGCTTGTCGATGACACGCCGGGCGTCACCCGCGACCGTCGCGTCCATGCCGCCAAGCTTTACGACCTGCATTTCGATGTCATCGACACCGCCGGCTTCGAGGACGCGGGCGCCTCCACCTTGCCCGGCCGGATGCGCGCGCAGACCGAGATTGCCATCCGCGAAGCCGACCTGATCTTCTTCACCATCGACGCCAAGTCCGGGCTGTTGCCTGACGACAGGACCTTCGCCGAGATCGTGCGCAAGTCCGGCAAGCCGGTGGTGCTGGTCGCCAACAAGGCCGAGGCGAAGGGCGCCCAGGGCGGCATGCTGGAGGCCTGGGAACTCGGCCTTGGCGAGCCGATCCCGGTTTCGGCCGAACATGGCCAGGGCATGCCCGACCTGCGTGATGCCGTGATCGGCGCGCTCGGCGAAGCGCGTGCCTTCGGCGAAAATGAAGATAGCGAAGACGAAGAAGTCGCTGCCGGCGAGGTTCTGATCGGCGAGGATATCGCCGATCCGGATGCCGAGCACACCTATGACGACACCAAGCCGATGCGCATCGCTGTCGTCGGCCGTCCCAATGCCGGCAAGTCGACGCTGATCAACGCGCTGATCGGCGAAGAACGGCTGCTCACCGGACCGGAAGCCGGCATCACCCGTGATTCGATCTCGGTCGACTGGGATTGGCATGGCCGCCGCCTGAAACTGTTCGACACGGCCGGCATGCGCCGCAAGGCCAGGATCCACGAAAAGCTGGAAGTGATGTCGGTGCAGGACGGCCTGCGTGCCATCCGCTTCGCCGAGATCGTCATCATCGTGCTCGACGCCACCATTCCCTTCGAGAAGCAGGATCTGCAGATCGCTGACCTGATCATTCGCGAAGGTCGTGCGCCGGTGATCGCCTTCAACAAATGGGATCTGATCGACCATCCCCAGGAGCTTCTTGCCGAACTGCGCGAGAAGACGGAACGGCTTCTTCCGCAGGCGCGCGGCCTCCAGGCCGTACCCGTCTCCGGCGAGACCGGGCGCGGCCTCGACAAGCTGATGGATGCCGTCATCAGGACCCACAAGGTGTGGAACAGCCGCGTCTCGACCGGCAAGCTCAACCGGTGGCTGGAAGGCATCCTGGCGCATCATCCGCCGCCTGCCGTGGCCGGGCGCCGGCTGAAGGTCAAATACGTCACCCAGGCCAAGACCCGGCCGCCGGGTTTCGTCGTCCAGTGCTCGCGGCCCGATGCGATGCCGCAATCCTATGTGCGCTATCTCTCCAACAGCCTGCGCGAAGCCTTCGACATGCCCGGCGTGCCGATCCGCATCGCGCTGCGCACATCGGACAATCCCTTCGCCGGCAGGTCCAACAAGCGCAAATGAGCGGCGCGGCTGGCCGACGCCCCTCGGCTTCGTCATCCTAGGGCGGAGCAGGAGCGAAGCTCCGTCGCGGAGACCCTAGGATCCATGCCGTTACCTTTGCGAGGAATGCAGCGGAGCAGAATTTCTGCACCGCGGCAGCGCTTTGAAGTCGCGGCATGGATCCCGGGGTCTGCGCTGCGTCGCTTCGCTCCTTGCTTCGCCCCAGGATGACGAAGTGATGGGCGTTTCGGCAAGAACCTAAGCGACTTCTCTCAACCTCTCATCCGTCCTCGCATTTTCAGGCAATGCTTGCCGCGCGGCGTCCAGCAATATGTCGGCGAGGCGGGCCGCCACCGGCTCGACCTCAGCGTCCTTGCGATGCAGGAACAACGACATCTTGGGCAGCGCCGGCAATCCGGCGATCTCCGGCGTCATCGCGCTGACGCTGGCCGGCAGGCCGATGTCGGTGCGGATCGTCAGCCCCAGCCCCGCCGCAACCGCCGCCCAGATGCCGCCAAGGCTCGGGCTTGAAAAGGCCATCCGCCACGACAGCCCCGCCCTGTCGAGCGTCTCGGTCGCCACCGTGCGCAAAAGGCATGGCGCCTCGAGCGCCACCAGCGGCAGTGGCTCACCGTGGCGCAAGCTGGTCTCGATGCGCTTTGCCGGACCGATCCAGCGCATCTGCACATCGGCGACATGCTGGCTGTAGGGCAGCGTCTCGCCGCTGTGCCAGGCGAGCGCGATGTCGAGGCTGCCTGACATGATCCGTTCGGCAAGGTCGTGGCTGCGCGCGATCCTGGCTTCGATCTTGACCTTGGGGTGCGCCCGGGCGAAGCGGCCGAGCACGTCAGGCAGCACCGCCTCGCCGAAATCCTCCTGCAGGCCGAGCCTTACCCAGCCTTCCAGCTCGACATCGTGAATGGCGGATGCCGCCTCGTCATTCAGCTCGATCAGCCGGCGCGCATAGCCGAGCATGGTCTCGCCCGCCTCGGTCAGAGCGAGGCCGCGCCCCGACTTGCGGAAGATCGGCGTCGCTGCCTGTTCCTCCAGTTTCTTCAACTGCGCGCTGACCGCCGACGTCGACCGGCCAAGCCGGTCAGCCGCCTTGGCAAAGCTGCCCAGTTCCATGCCGGTGACGAAACTGCGGAGGACGTCGAGGTCGAATGTCACGCGTCGCATATTGATAGTCCTGTTTTTCAGGATGCTAAGTTTAAAAACTCCTGATTTTCAGGACAAAAATACGGCGCTAGAGACAGACCGTCAAGGCCAGACCGCCGGCCAAGAAACGGGAATGAAATCATGTCCGCCATCGCCGATTGCACCGACCGACAGAAGCCGGAACTCTCGGAAGATACCGGTTCCGCCGCGAGGGCATTCAAGCCCGGCCATCGCTGGAAGGTCCTGGGCATCGGCGTTGCCGCCAATGCCAGCTTCTCCGCCACTTTCTCCGGCATACCGGCAACGGCAGTCGTGCTTCGTCAGGGCTATCATCTGGGCAATGCGCAGCTCGGCCTGGCACTCGGCCTTCTCGGGCTGGGGGTCGCGCTCAGCGAACTGCCCTGGGGCTTGCTCACCGACCGCTGGGGCGATCGTCGCGTGCTTTTGATCGGGCTCGGCGCGACGGCTGCGTGGCTCCTGGTCATGGCGATGCTGGTCGTGCCGACAAGGACCGGTATTCCCGGCGTCGCGCTGCTCTCCGCGAGCCTGCTCATCACCGGACTGCTCGGCGGCAGCGTCAACGGTTCGAGCGGCCGCGCCATCATGGGCTGGTTCCGGGAAAACGAGCGCGGCTTTGCCATGAGCATCAGGCAGACGGCGGTGCCGCTTGGCGGCGGCCTTGGCGCGCTCGTGCTGCCTGCGCTTGCCCTGGCTTTCGGCTTTGGCGCGGTGTTCGGGGTTCTGGCGGGTGCATCCGCACTCTCGGCCCTGTTCGCCTGGCGCTGGCTGCACGAGCCGCCGACGGCGGGCAAAGGCCATCTCGCTTCGGCAACTGCGGCCGGACCGGCGCCGCTGCGCAATCGCGACGTCTGGCGTATCGCGACCGCCATCGGCCTGCTCTGCTTTCCGCAAGTGGCAGTGCTCACCTTCGCCTCCGTGTTCCTGCATGATTTTGTCGGACTGGGAACGGCCGCGATCAGCGCGAGCCTCGCCGCCGTGCAGATCGGCGCCATGGTCATGCGCATCTGGAGCGGGCGCTTTACCGACCTTCATGGCAACCGCCGCAAATTCCTTCGCTTGTGCAGTGCGCTCAGCGCACTCGCCTTCTTGGTGCTTTGGTTGCTGGTTCTGGCCGGTCCCGCCATCCCAGGCGGACAGCTCTTCCTGACGGCTGTCCTTCCCGTCGTGCTGATCGTTGCAGGCATCTCGGTCTCCGCATGGCACGGCGTCGCCTATACCGAGCTTGCCACGCTTGCCGGCGCCGGCCATGTCGGAACCGCGCTCAGCCTTGCCAACAGCTTCGTTTTCGTCGGCTTCTTCCTGGTGCCGATCGCCATTCCGGGGCTCTTGCACCTCTGGTCATGGTCCGGGGTCTGGCTGGCTGCGGCCATCTGCCCCCTGATCGCCTGGCCGATCTTCCTGCGGCCGGCCTGAGTTCGGCCGCAAAACCGCCCGACTTCGGAACCACGACGTCGGGCCGACCGGGAAAACCCGATCGAACCTGTTAACGTCCCATCAAGGTTAATGCATCATTTTGCTCTCCAGTGGGGTCTGTAGCGTTCCTGGAGAGAGTTCCGTGCATCGACGTGTGTTGAAGCGGCTGGTTGCCGCCGCCGGTGAGAGAAAACGTGGCTTTCTGGCGCCATTCGTCATCGGTCTCGGCATCTGGATCGGCTTTCCGACCGTCGCCGCCTACCAGGACATGACGAGCCTCGTCTCCGGCCTCGAAGCATCGACCACGCGCTGGAATTCCTATGTCGAGAAATCCGTCGCTGGCTCGACCCATGCGGCCGAGATGCCCTTCATCGATTCCGACGCCACCGGCTCCATCTCCGGGTCGGGCGTCCACCTGGCCGGTATCGGCAACGTGTCGTTTCGCGGCAAGGGCGGCAAGGTCAGCGCCACGCCCGATGAGGATCGCGTCGTGCGCGCCGAGAAGAAAGGGCGCATCGTCCAGATGTCTCCCGTGGCGCCGCCGAAGAACTTCAACGCCGGCTCGATCTTCGAGCGCACCTCTTCCTTGCTGCGGCCCAGCATGGACAGCGACCTGAAGATGGCGTTCGCCAAGCCGCAGATCAAAGGAAAGGAAATCCAGATCGCAGCCGCATTCCATGCGCGCGAGGACAAGAAGCCGGATCCCGGCGTGCCGGCCATGCTCGCTTCGCTGGTCAACAATGACCATCCGGATGTGCTGGCGACCGCCTATGCGCAGTCCGAACCCGACTATGCCAAGGCATCGCCCTTCGAAGCCCTGCTTCAGGACGAGCAGCCCAATGATGGCCGCTTCATTCCGCCGATGGCCAAAGGCGATCATTCGTGGATCCAGAACCCGCTGCCCGCCAGTGTCTTCTCCAAGAAGGAGCAGGCCTGCCTTGCCAACGGCATCTATTTCGAGGCGAGGAGCGAATCCGTGCGCGGCCAGGCCGCCGTCGCCCAGGTCATCCTCAATCGCGTCCGCAACCCGACCTATCCGAATTCGATCTGCGGCGTCGTCTACCAGAACGACAGCTGGTTCAATCGTTGCCAGTTCTCCTTCGCCTGCGACGGCAGGAAGAAGCGCATCGACAGCCCTGTCGCCTACAAGACCGCCCAGGATATCGCCATGGCCGTCACGGCCGGCAAGATCTTCATCCCGGAAGTCGGATCGTCGACCCACTACTACGCCCAATATGTCCATCCCGTCTGGGCGCGCACGATGCAGAAGATGACCAAGATCGGCCTGCATATCTTCTATCGGACCTATGGCGGCGGCTGGAGCTGAGTGCAGAGCAGCCGCTGATCTTTGATGTGGCGCGCAGCCTATCGAAGAGCCATTGCGCAGGGGATTCGCGCCATGCATCCTCGTCATCATGGCGGGCACGATGTCGCACCTTTCTAATTGATTGATTTTATTGCCTAAAATACATGGCAATGAACTTCCGCCCGTGGCTTGACGGGCGCAAACCCTCTAACTATGTTGCCGGCGACTTTAGAAGCGGACGGACGGTGACGGTCTGACCGGGCAGGGGGGTTGCGATGGCCGACAAGAATGGGCCAGACGGAACCGGAAAAACCGGCCGCGGCAATCAGCATGAACCCGATATCCGCGACGACGATCTTGAGCGCCGCCGCCGTGACCTTGAAGCTTCGCTTGCGACAAGGCGGCCGGGCCGGCTCGAGGGGAAAGACGACGCGAAAGCGGGCAGTGTGGCCGGTTATGGTAAGGCGCTCAAACTCTCCAGCGAGTTTATCGCCGGGGTGGTGGTGGGTGCCGGCATCGGCTGGATCATCGACCGTCTGGCGGGGACATCGCCATGGGGTCTGATCGTGTTTCTGCTGCTTGGTTTTGGCGCCGGAGTGCTCAATGTGATGCGTTCCGCCGGCGTTGTGGCAGAATTTGGACAGGGCGATAAATCGCGCCGTGACCAAGACGACAAGAAATGACCGCGCTTCATGTGCGGTAATGGTAACGAGGCCGTACGCGGCATTGACGGGGTTTGAACGTGGCAGCTGACAAGGTCGATCCGATCCACCAGTTCCATATCAACAAGCTGATTCCGATCGACATCGGCGGCTATGACCTGTCTTTCACCAATTCGGCGCTGTTCATGGTCGCAACCGTGATCGTCGCGGCTGGATTCCTGTTTCTCACGACGTCGAGCCGCAGCCTGGTTCCCGGGCGGCTTCAGTCGGTCTCCGAGATGGCCTACGAGTTCGTCGGCAACATGTTGCGCGATGCCGCCGGCACGCAAGGCATGAAGTTCTTCCCTCTCGTGTTCTCGCTGTTCATGTTCGTGCTCGTCGCCAATCTGCTTGGCCTGTTCCCGTATTTCTTCACCGTCACCAGCCACATCATCGTCACCTTCGGCCTTGCCGTGCTGGTGATCGCAACCGTGGTCGTCTACGGCTTCATGAAGCATGGTTTTGGCTTCCTGAAACTGTTCGTGCCGCATGGCGTGCCGGTCTTCCTGCTGCCACTGGTGGTGCTGATCGAGGTGATCTCCTTCGTGTCGCGCCCGGTCAGCCTCTCGGTTCGTCTGTTCGCCAACATGCTCGCCGGCCACATCACGCTGAAGGTGTTCTCCGGCTTCGTGGTCAGCCTGAGCGCGCTCGGCGCGGTCGGCGTCGCCGGCTCTATCCTGCCTCTGGCGATGGCGGTGGCGCTGACGGCACTGGAACTGCTGGTCGCCTTCCTGCAGGCCTACGTCTTTGCCGTGTTGACCTGCATGTATCTCAACGACGCCCTGCACCCCGGGCATTAGGTCCAAAAGTTTCCGGCCCAGGAATTTCCAACATAGGCGCCGGATGGAATCGCAACGGAATTTTAGATCCAAAGGAGTTGAACAAATGGACGCAGAAGCAGCAAAGTACATCGGCGCCGGCATCGCTTGCCTGGGCATGGGTGGCGCGGGCATTGGCCTCGGCAACATCTTCGGCAGCTACCTGGCGGGCGCACTGCGCAACCCGTCGGCTGCCGATGGCCAGTTCGGCCGCCTGATCTTCGGCTTCGCCGTGACCGAAGCTCTGGGCATCTTCTCGCTTCTCATCGCGCTTCTGGCCCTGTTCGGCTGAGCACTCGGGAAGATTGGACAGGCCGGCCGCGCAAGCGGCGGGCCTGAATTTCGGGGATAGTCCATGTTCGTGACATCTGCCTTTGCGCAAGAGTCCGCGCCATCAGCCGATACCAGCCACGCTGCGACGGAAGGCGAAACGCATTCCGGCACCAGCGTGCCTGCTGAAGCGCATGGCACGTTTCCGCCATTCGATCCGGCGACGTTCCCGTCGCAGCTTCTGTGGCTGGCGATCACCTTCGGGCTGTTCTATCTCTTCCTGAAGCGGGTGGTGATGCCGCGCGTCGGCGGCATCATCGATGTCCGCAACGATCGCATCACGCAGGACCTTGATCAGGCGGCCAAGTTGAAGGGCGAGGCCGACGCCGCCGTTGCTGCCTACGAGCAGGAACTGGCGGAAGCCAAGACCAAGGCCAACGCGATCGGCCAGCAGGCCAGCGACGCGGCCAAGGCCGAGGCCGATACCGCGCGCAAGAAGGTCGAGGCCGCGCTCGACGCCAAGCTTGGCGAAGCCGAAGCCCGCATTTCTTCCATCAAGGCCAATGCCATGAAGGAAGTCGGCAGCATCGCCGAGGATACCGCTTCGGCGATCGTCGAAGCCCTGGTTGGCGGCAAGGCCAGCAAGGCCGAGATCGCGGCCGCGGTCAAATCCGTGGCCCGGTGAGGAGCGCATCATGGATTACACATCTCTCGCGACGCTCTGGGCCACGGTTGCCCTGGTCATCTTCCTGGGCATTGCCGTCTACATCAAGGTGCCTCGCCTGATCGCCAAGGCGCTCGACGCCCGCGCCGCCAGGATCAGCAATGAACTGGACGAAGCACGCCGACTGCGCGAGGAGGCCCAGCAACTGCTTGGCCAGTATCAGCGCAAGCGCAAGGAAGCCGAGCAGGAGGCCGCCGACATCGTCGCCGCCGCCAAGCGCGAAGCCGATATGCTTGCCGCCGAGGCGCACAAGAAAACCGAGGACTATGTTGTCAGGCGCACCGCGCTTGCCGAACAGAAGATCGGCCAGGCCGAGCGTGACGCCATCAGCGAAGTCCGCGCCAGCGCCGTCGATATCGCCGTCGAGGCAGCGCGCGCGCTGCTTGCCGGCAAGATCGACGCCAAGGCCGGTGCCGATCTGTTCAAGGCATCGCTCGCGGACGTGAAGTCGAAGCTGAACTGAGCCCTCACGGCCCTCATACAATTAAAGCCGCCCGGGCAACCTGGCGGCTTTTTTGCTTGGAGAGTGCGTGAGACGCCGAAGCGGTCAATCTCCCCACAAGGGGGAGATTGGCTTGTCGCCGCCGCCGTTGTTCAATCCAGCCCAGCAAAGCTCTCTTCTTCAACCACTTCAGCGCCACCCAGCCTGAACGGCGAAAACGATACGCGATGCAGCCGCGCCACCGGGCCATGCGCTTCGATCGCGGTGCGATGGCGAACCGTGGCGTAGCCCATGTGGACTTCGAACCCGTAGCGGTCGTGATGATTGCCGCAGCCGCACATCATGCGGTCACGCATCACCTTGGCGACGATCGAGGCGGCAGCGATCGATTGCGAACGCTGGTCGCCCTTGATCAGCGCGCGCCCTTCACAAGGCAGCCCCGGCGGCACGTCGCGTCCATCAGCGAGGGCTAGTTTCGGTCGGACCGACAGTCCGACAAGGGCGCGCCGCATGGCTTCCAGGCTTGCCTTGAGGATGTTGCTGCCGTCGATGCCCTCGGCACTGATTGAGGCCATCGAGACCGCCTGCGCGGAGCCAAGAATTCGCAGGAACAAGGCCTCACGCTGCAAATGGCTGAGGCGTTTGGAATCGTCGAGGCCGTCCGGAATGTTGGCGGGATCGAGCACCACGGCCGCGGCGACCACCGGCCCGGCCAGGGGGCCACGGCCGGCCTCGTCCATCCCGGCGACCGGCCACAGGCCCTCCGCCATCGCCTTCGTCTCGAAGGAGAAGTCAGGCTTCTCGATGATCTCAAAGAGAGGCGGAGAATCAGAACGCGCGCGAGCCATGTTGCGGCGAGGTTCGCATCGGCTCTGATTCTCCGCAAGTCCCTCCGGGTCGGGTGGGGCGCCGGACCGGGAGGGCACCGTCTGCAGGCCGGGGCAGGCCGGACGGGATTCTGGTGCCGCGACGGATCAAACCATCGCGACGAATTGTCTCTCAAAGCAGCGTCAGCTGCACCTGATCTTTCCCGGCGGCAACGAACTGGTCGGTTCGCAACGTGCGCCGTTCGGCATTGAGGCCGAGCCGCTTGGCTGTGATCTCGAAGCGCCGGCCGATCTGCCAGGCGTAGGGACCGGCGCCCTTCATGCGCTTGCCCCATTCCGAATCGTAGTCCTTGCCGTCGCGCATCGAGCGGACCAGCGACATCACATGGCGGTAGCGGTCGGGATAATGGCGCAGCAGCCAATCCTTGAAGATCGGGCTGACCTCCAGCGGCAGGCGCAGGATCACGTAGCCCGCTTCGCGCGCGCCGGCCGCACGTGCGGAATCGAGGATGCGTTCCATCTCCGGATCGGTCAGGCCCGGAATGATAGGAGCCACCATGACCGACGCCGGAATGCCGGCATCGGAAAGCTGCCGGATCGCTTCCAGCCGCTTGGTCGGTGTCGACGCGCGCGGCTCCATGGTGCGCGCCAGCATACGGTCGAGCGTCGTCACCGACAGCGCCACCTTGGCGAGCCCGCGTTCGGCCATGCGTGACAGGATATCGATATCGCGCGTCACCAGAGCGGACTTTGTCACGATGCCGACTGGATGGCCGCGCGCTTCCAGCACTTCGAGAATTTCGCGCATGATCCGGTATTGCTTCTCGATCGGCTGGTAGGGGTCGGTGTTGGTGCCGATGGCGATGGTGCGCGGCTGGTAGCTGTCTTTCGAAAGCTCCTTGTCAAGCAAGCGCGCCGCATCAGGCTTGGCGAACAACTTCGATTCGAAATCCAGACCCGGCGACAGGCCCATGAACGCGTGCGTCGGGCGGGCAAAGCAATAGACGCAGCCATGCTCGCAGCCGCGATAGGGGTTGATGGAACGGTCGAAGGAAATGTCGGGCGATTCGTTGCGGGTGATGATTGTGCGCGGCTTCTCGACCTGCACTTCGGTCTTGAAGGGCGGCAGTTCCTCCAGCGAATTCCAGCCATCGTCGAACACGTGCCGGCTGACCGGCTCGAACCGGCCGGACGGATTGATACCCGCTGACCTGCCGCGGTTGCGGTCCGGGCGGACACGCATGCCGCTCTGCTCGACCATCGCGTTGGCCATCTCGGCTCTTCCTGCTCCGAAAGCTGCAATGTCGGCGCGCACGATCTGTTCCATTTTCGCCCGCTCCCAGGGACTGTCCATGTTGTGTCGAATCGCTCTGCTCATGAAACTATTCCTATTTCGTTGATAAGAACAAAGCAAGAACTTTCTATGGTGCGATGCAAAACTGGCGCTGTCGGGCGCTTTCCGCTATTCGGCTAAGGATGCTCAGTGTTCTCATCGAAACCCGCAACGACGAGGAGGGCCTCGCCCGCACGCTCGCCTCGCTGATTGGCGGCGCGGTCGAAGGCGTGGTGCGTGAAGTCATCGTCTGCGACACAGGCTCTACCGACCAGACGCATCATGTGGCCGAGCATGCCGGCTGTCAGTACGTGACGGGCGGTGTCGCTGCCGGCATCCGCCAGGCCAAGGGGGATTGGTTGCTGGTCCTGGAGCCGGGCGCGCGGCTGGTGGAGGGCTGGATCGATGAAGTTGTCGCCCATACGGCCAGGCAGACCATGGCGGCACGGTTTTCGCGCACGCGAGCCAGTCGCACGCCATTCCTGGCCCGGGTCTTTTCGGGAAACCGCGCCTTGGCCGACGGATTGCTGATCAGCAAGCGTCAGGCGGCGGCCGCGGCCAAGAGTGCCGGCAGTGCCGAGGCCATCGCCCGCGGCCTCGCGACGAAGCGGCTCGACGCCGAAATCTGGATGGCGCCGGCCAAGCAGGAGCGCCGCCCCTCGACGTGATTTTTTGCAGTTGCTCAGGTCATTGTGCATTGCACAAAGTTTGACGCGGGGTTAGCTTCCGTTCAAGCGGGAATTGGGTTTGGGTCATGCCGAGAGGCGAGCACCGATGCGGCATCGGTGGTGCTCTCATAGCCGAGGACCCAATGAAGCTTTCAACCCCCGACACATCCGGCGCGGCCAGTCTCGAGGCCATTGCGCGCAACGGCAGCCTGCTGCGGCGCATCGCCGTGCGTATTCCAACCTATCTGACGGACCTGCGTGAGAACCCTGCCTGGCTGCCGATGTTCGTGTTGGCGCGCACCATGCCCGGACGCCGCATGCATTGGCTCGGCGCAAAGCGCGCCCGCCCGGTCGCCAATGCCGGGGATACGATGTTTGCCGGTGTCGAACGGGGAGCGGTCGTCGATGCGTTGCGCTCCGACGGGCTGTTCTCAGGCCTGGTCCTGCCGCCTGATATCCATGAAGAGATCGCCGACTTCGCCGGGCGCACGCCTTGCTTCGGCAATTTCGACCGCCGTCTCGAATTCATGCCGGGGGAACATGCCGAGGCCGAGAAACGCCTTGGCCGCTCGCTGCTTAGCGGGCATTTTTTCGAGCGCATCCTCGACTGCCCGGCGGCGCTTGCCATCCAGCGCGATCCGCTGCTTCTGGATATTGCCGCGCACTATCTCGGCGGCCAGGCGAAACTGATCACGACGCGGGTCTGGTGGAGTTTTCCCACAGGTGCCGCTTCGGATGCCGACAAGAACCTCGCCTCGCTCGGCAAGTATCATTTTGACCTCGACGACTGGCGCATGCTGAAATTCTTCTTCTACCTCAAGCCGGTCGACGCCGACACCGGTCCGCATGTCTATGTCAGGGGCAGCCACAAGCGCCGCAGCCTCAAGCATCAGCTTACCCTTCTGGTCGGCCATCCCGCGCAACAGGTTCTGGATGTCTATGGCGAGCAGAGCCCGGTTACGCTGACCGGCGAGGCCGGTCTCGGCTTCGTCGAGGACCCCTTTGGCTTTCATATGGGCACCGTGCCGGCACGCACGCCGCGACTGATGATGGAAGTCGGCTTCGGCGTATCGCCGCCGTCGCGCCGACGGTTTCATGGCGAGCCGGTCATCCGCTGAGAGCTGCCTATCCGAAGCTCATCTCGACAGGCGTCCAGTGAGCGCGGCGCCTGGCTTGGCGCTGTGCCCGGCTTTCGGCATCGAAGTCGACACGAGCCGGCTCCTGATTGAACCGCTCTCGGTCGTCCAGGGCGTTGATGATGACGATCGCCCTTGCGTCATCCTCTCCGGCGATTGCGGCGACATAGACGCCGCAATCCCGGCAGATCAAATAGTCGGCCGTCCTCAGCCCGAACTGATATTTTCGCAATCGCGCCTCATCCTTGACCGAGATGGTCAGTCTGCCGTCCGGATCGGCAATGGCGCGCGAACCATGTCTGACACAGAACGAGCATTGGCAGGCGCGAACTTCGATTTGCGATGGGTCGAGTTCGGTTGAAAATGCAAGGCGTATGTTGCCGCAATGGCATCCGCCGGTATGCGTGGTCATGGTTCTGCCTTGTCGTGATGGCGATGATCGCCTTCAGGCAAGGTACTTTTCCGAGGTTCGGTTTGGAATGGTGTTTCGAAGGCACCGGTGCTGTTCTGCCTGCAAAAGCGGCGTGGAACCGACGCTTTGCCTGGCTTTTACGAAGCCGATTTGCCGCGCCGTAAATGCTCGTCCAGGCGCGGCATGATCTCGACGAAGTTGCACGGCATGTGCCGGTAGTCGAGCTGCGCTTTCAGGATGCCGTCCCACGCGTCCTTGCAGGCGCCTGGCGAACCCGGCAGCACGAAGACGAAGGTGGCGTTGACGACGCCGCCGGTCGCCCGACTCTGGATCGTCGAGGTGCCGATCTTGTCGTAGGAAATCCGGTGGAACACTTCCGAAAAGCCATCCATGCGCTTTTCGAAGATCGGCTCCAGCGCGTCCGGCGTCACGTCACGGCCTGTGAAGCCGGTGCCGCCGGTGGTGATGACGACATCGATATTCTTGTCCTGTGACCACGCCAGAACCGTGTCGCGGATTTTCTCGCGGTCGTCGGTGACGATATTGCGGGCCGCCAGCAGATGGCCGGCCTCGGTGATGCGGTCGGCCAGCGTCTGGCCGGATTTGTCGTCGGCGAGGCTGCGCGTATCCGAAACGGTCAGCACCGCGATGCGCACGGGAATGAAGGAGCGGCTCTCGTCAATTCTGGCCATCTGCGCCCTCCGATGCGATGCTGCGCGTCGCGGCAACGAACCAGTCGGGCTGGCGGCCGCGGATTTCGGCGGCGGCGCGCTTGGCGACATTGCCGGTTTCGAACAGGCCGAAACATGTCGCGCCGGATCCCGACATCCGCGAGAACCCCGATCCGGCCTTGTTCAGCCAGGAAAGCGCCCTGCCGATTGCGGGTTGCACCTCCAGCGCCGCGGGCTCGAGATCGTTGCGGGTGATCTCCAGCCAGTTGCGCAGGCTGTGAAAATCGATGCTGCGCGGCAGCGGCGGCAAGGCCTCATTGTCGCGCCGGGAAAGCGCTGCAAAGACATCCGCCGTCGACACCGGGGTGCCTGGATTGACCAACACCAGGCCAAGCGCCGAAAAATCCGGCACCATCGACAGTTCATCGCCGATGCCACGCGCCACCAGCGGCTTTGCCGCCAAGCACATCGGCACATCGGCGCCAAGCGAGAGGCCGATCCGTGCCAGCTCGGTGCCATCGATGTCCAGGGCCCAAGTCTGCGCCAGCCCGCGCAGCACGGCTGCCGCGTCGCTCGAACCGCCGCCGACGCCGGAGGCGACCGGCAGGTTCTTTTCGAGCCGGATGGCGACCGGCGGTGTGCGCTCTTGCCCGACCGCCTGTCGCAGGGCGTCGCGCGCTTTGAGCACCAGATTGCTTGCATCGAGAGGGACGGCCGGGGCGTAACGGCCGGACACGGTAAACTCATCGCTGTCGGCGAGCCCGATTTCGACCCTGTCGCCAAACCGCGTGAACACCGCCAGGCTTTCGATCAGATGATAGCCATCAGGGCGCCTGCCGGTGACATGCAGCGCAAGATTGATTTTGGCGTGTGCGTGCCAGCTACGCGACCCGATGTCGGTGTCCACAATCGTCTGCGGGATGATGCTCAGTCCTTGGCCAGCCGGTATTCGCCGGTCTTCGGATCCTTGACCAAAGTGCCGATCGCGCCGTTGGCCGTCTGCTTTTCTGTGCGTCGCACCTTGGCGGTCACACGCTCGGCTTCCCTAATGAAGGTGCGGTAGCCGAAATAGGCGGCAACGCCAACGACGGCGAAGAAAATGATCTGCGGCATGCCAAAACTCCTCCCACGCTGGGCCGGCGAAGGCGGCCGGTCGGGTCGGTTGATGCATGTCGACCCGCTTTTGGCAACACGACATGCATGAAACTCAAGCTCTCATGCTAGACGGTTCTGCCGAGTTTTCAAAGCCCGAAGCGAGACCACAATGCGCGCTCTTCCGCCGCATCGATCACGCCGCTGGCGGCAGCGGCTACGATATCGGGCTCTGAAAAGCCCTTGCTTGAGCCGAACAGGCCGAAGCGGCTAAGAAAACCGCGCGGTGTCGTGATCAGCCTGAGCTGGGTTTTCGCCCCGAAACGGGTCTTGAGCACAGTGCGCATGTCGCCGAGCGCATCGACCAGCCCGAGTTCGAGGCCCTTGATGCCGGTCCAGAACAGGCCGGTGAACAGGTCCGGATCGTCCTTCAGTTTCGTGCCGCGCCGCTCCTTGACGAGGTCGATGAAGGTGCCGTGCACCTCGAGCTGCAGCGCTTTCAGGCGTTCAACGTCTTCCTTCTTCTCGGGCTTGAACGGATCGAGCACCGCCTTGTTCTGGCCAGCTGTGTGGACACGTCGCTCGATGCCGATCTTCTTCATCAGTTCCGGGAAGCCAAACGAAGCCGAGACCACACCGATCGACCCGACGATGGACGACGGGTCGGCGAAGATCTCGTCGCCGGCGACCGCGATCATGTAGCCGCCCGACGCCGCGACGTCCTCGACGAAGACCAGCACCTTTTTGTCCTTTTCCGTGGCCAGGTCACGGATGCGCTTGAAGATCAGCCGCGACTGCACCGGCGAGCCGCCGGGCGAATTGATCGAGATGGCGACCGCCGGCGCGTCGTAGGAAAACGCCTTCTCGATGAGGCCGGCGGTGGAGGCCAGCGACAGGCTCGGCCGAAACTGGCCACCGCCTGCCATGATGGTGCCGTGCAGCCGGATGACCGGAATGGTGACGACGGTGGAGCGCCAGGATTTCGGCAACAGGCGGTTGATGAGTCGTTTCACGAGGGCGCGGTCTCCGGTCGATAGGTTGCAGGCATGTAGGGATTTCCCGGCCAACGGCAATGTGGCCGGGCAGAATAGCTCAATCTCCGAACAGCGAGGCGAGGCCGTTGGTGATCATTTCGCTGCGCTCGTCGGGGCCGTTGCCTGATTGCGCGTGCAGCATCAGGGGCGGGCGGATGGCAAGCTTTCCCCGTGTCCCGAGCGCTGCCCGCACGACGATGCGGATCGCCGCCGCATCGGGACGAGGGTGGACGGCGAGCATCTCGGCATCGCCGAAGCGGCCGGCGATTGCATCGAGAATGGCGCCGAGCTGTTCGGGCCGGGCGATTACGGCGAGCCCGCCGCGCGGCCTGACCACCGCCGCCGCACTGCGGATCCAGCTCTCGAACACCCCGTCCTCCATGACATGGGCCTCTTTTCTGAGGCGATCGGGGGAGGCGCGGTCCCGGGGAGCGTTGAAGGGAGGGTTCATGATGACGAAGTCGAAGTCGTTGTCGGCGAGGCCGGCGGCCGCCCGCGCCCGGCCCGATACGGTGACATCGGCGACCAGCACGGATGCGCGATCGCTGAGATGGGCATTGCCGGGATGGGCAAGCGTCGCCGCCGCGAAGGCCGCCATTTCCGGCGCGCGTTCGACAAGCACCGCCTCTGCCGCCGGGCAGCGTGACAGCACCGCCAGTCCGGCAGCTCCGGCTCCGGCGCCGAAATCGGCCAGGCGCCCGCTAAAGGTCGATGGCACGGAGGCCGCCAGCATCATCGCATCCATGCCGGCGCGATGACCGCCATGTTTGGGCTGCACGAGCCAGAATCGGCCGCGATGGAAAGCGTCGACCGTATGGGCCGGCGTGTCCGGGACAAGGGCGGCGGGCGCGGCGGACATTATTTTCCGCGGATTTCGTTGGCGATGCCGGCATCCCTGAGGATGCGCCGTGCCGCGTCGGCCTGGTCGGCATCGACCATGACGCGTTTCTGCAAAAGGCCGATCGACCCTTCTAGAATGCTCATATTCTGATCGGCGACAAAGCAGGCGATGCCGGCGTCGCGCATCAGCGATTCAACAAAGGAGATGATCACGGCATCGTTGGTGCGGACAAGTTCTATCATCGTATGAAACTCGCAGTTTGCGCTATTGATGTAAACGGGCAGGGGATTCCGAGGCAGAGCCCCGTTCCCTCTCGGGTCCCCGTTCCCTCTCGGGTCGTTGACATTCCGTCATCGACGCCGCGCCAATTCGCCACTTGCCGTGGCCATGTCCGCCGCCCTAGAGTCCATGCAGGGACTAAGGGTGCCGTCGCACGCTCTATACCAAGACGGGAGTGATTGTTGTGGGTGTCGTTCTCAACATCGAAAACGGGAAGCGGGAGCCCGCCTCCATCAAGGATCTGATCGATCTGACAGTGGCGGATATGGGGCGCGTCAATGAATTGATCCTGTCCAAGGCCGGCTCCGACGTCGAGATGATCCCGGAGGTCGCCAACCATTTGATCTCGTCCGGCGGCAAACGGCTGCGGCCGATGCTGACGCTGGCCGCCGCGCAGATGTTCGGCTATGCCGGCGAGGGCCACGTCAAGCTCGCCACCTCCGTCGAATTCATGCACACGGCGACGCTTCTCCACGACGATGTCGTCGACGAGAGCGGCATGCGGCGCGGCAAGAAGACCGCCCGCATGATCTGGGGCAACCAGGCAAGCGTGCTGGTCGGCGACTTCCTGCTCGGCCAGGCTTTCCGCATGATGGTCGATGTCGGCTCGCTCGAAGCGCTCGATATCCTGTCGAGTGCTGCCTCCATCATCGCCGAGGGCGAGGTTATGCAGCTTGCCGCCGCCAAGAACCTCGAAACCACCGAGGACGAGCATTTCGCCGTCATCAAGGCCAAGACCGCCGCACTGTTTTCGGCTGCTGCCGAGGTCGGCCCCGTCATTGCCCAGGCGACCCGCAACGATCGTGCGGCGCTGCGCTCCTACGGCATGAATCTCGGCCTTGCCTTCCAGCTGATCGATGACGCGCTGGACTATGGCGGCACCAGCAAGGATCTCGGCAAGAATGTCGGCGACGATTTCCGCGAAGGCAAGGTGACCTTGCCGGTCATTCTCGCCTATCGGCGGGGCACGAAGGCCGAGCGCACTTTCTGGAAGCGTGCCATCGAGGACAATGTCACCGATGACGCCGGTCTGGAAAAGGCGATCGGCCTGATGACTCGCCATGGCGCCATTGCCGACACGATCGGACGCGCCCGCCATTTCGGCGAGATCGCCCGCGACGCGCTGGCGCCGCTGGAAGCGACGCCGCAGAAATCGGCGCTGATCGACGTCATCGATTTCTGCATCAGCCGGGTGAACTGAGCGGCGTCACCCGGTTGCCGGCTACTTCGCCTTTCCCGGCAAAGCGATTGCGGCAAGCAGGCTGACAACGATGCCCGCCGCCGCCAGCCAGAAGGCGATCTGTATGCCGTCGGCTATCGCGGCCTTCAGTGCATCGCCGCTCAATCCGCCGACATGGCTGT
Source organism: Mesorhizobium sp. M0848 (assembly GCF_040319805.1). Taxonomy (NCBI): domain Bacteria; kingdom Pseudomonadati; phylum Pseudomonadota; class Alphaproteobacteria; order Hyphomicrobiales; family Phyllobacteriaceae; genus Mesorhizobium; species Mesorhizobium sp. M0848. The sequence goes on from NZ_JAMYOM010000002.1 coordinate 299,653, forward strand.
TGGCGATCGCGATCAACGTCGCCATGCCGATCGCGTTGCCGATGTTGAGCGTCGTGCAGGCCATCCCCGAGGCGACGCCCTGTTCGTCGTGAGCCACGCCCGACGCGGCCGCGATCCACATGGCGGTCCAGACGATGCCCTGTCCGACACCGGAGATGATCAGCCCTGGAACGAGAGCCAGATAGAAGCTGTTGGCTGATGCTCCAAGGACCATCAGCGCCGTGCCGGCCGCCCCTATGACCATGCCGCCGACCAGGGTCGAGCGGGTTGAAAAGCGCGTTGCCAGGCGTTCACCGAGCTGCGTGCCGGCGGCGATGGCGATCGACGGCACCAGGAAGGCGAGGCCGGTTTCCAGCGCGGTAAAGCCATGCACGGTCTGCAACAAGACGGTGAGGAAATAGGGCAGGGCCCCGAACGTTCCCATGAACAGGAAGGTGATCGTCATGCCGGCGACGAGGCTGCGATTGCGGAACAGCCGCAGCGGCATCAGCGGGTCTGCGCTCTTCGCCTCAATCAGCGCGAAGGCGATGATTAAGATCGCTGCCAGCGCGGCGCTGGCGACGATCGCTGGCGAACCCCAGCCATATTCAGGTCCCTGGACCAGCGTAAAGACCAGCAATGTGGCGCCCGCAGTGACGGTCAGCGCGCCAGGCAGATCGAAGTTGCGGCGCTGGTGCCGCTTGGGGTCGCGTGGAATGATGGCAAAGGCGGCGATGATGGCGAAGCCAGCCAGCAGCACATTGACGTAGAAGACCGACGACCAGCCGAAGGCGCCTGTCAGGAATCCACCGGCCAACGAGCCAAGGGTGAGCCCGCTCGCGCCGGCGCCGCCCCACACCGCCAGCGCCCGGTTGCGTTCCGGCCCTTCGGCGAACAGGCGATTGACCAGCGACAATGTCGCCGGAAACAGGAAGGCGGCGCCGATGCCTTGGACGGCACGCGCTGCGATGATGATCCCGGGCGACCAGGCGAGACCGCCGAGCAGGGATGACAGCGCATAGAGCCAGAGCGCGAAGATGAAAATGCGGCGCTGGCCGATGAGATCGGCGGCGCGGCCGCCGAACAATAGAAAGCCGCCGGTAAACACGGTGTAGGCGCTCACCACCCATTGCAAGGTCTGGCCGGAAAAGCCCAGCCCAGCCCCGATTTCGGGCAGCGCCACGAAGACGATGTTGATGTCGAGAGCGATGATAAGTTGGGCGAAGGCGAGCAATGCCAGCGTGGCGCCGCGCTTCGCGCCCGTTCCTCCCTGTGTCGCGGTGGCGCCGAACGGCACCCCTTGATCGAGTGTGCTCATGCAAATCTCCTTTTGATTCTTGATCGATCGACAAAGAATTGAATTTGCAATCCTGAGTCAAGCGGATTATTTGTTGATCGATAAAGAAATGGAGACGGCGATGGCGGGACGGCCAAGGGAGTTCGACAGAGCCCAGGCTCTGCAGAAAGCGCGCGATGCCTTCTGGATGCGCGGCTACGAGGGCACCTCGATGGCCGACCTCGTGTCCATGCTTGGTCTGGCATCGGCGCGCATCTATGCCGCCTTTGGCTCGAAGGAGGATCTGTTTCGCGAAGCCGTTGTTCTCTACGAGACCAGCGAAGGAAGCTTCGCCACCAGCGCGCTTGCCGAGGAGCCGACCGCAAGGCGGTTTGTCGAGCGGTTGCTGCGCGATGCGATCGATATCTACACAAGGCCGGATCTGCCGAAGGGCTGCATGGTTGTCTCGGCCGCCACCAACTGCGCTACTGAAAATGACGGCGTGCTGCATTGGCTGGCCGAGCGCCGACTGGCGCGCAATGCGTTGATTGTGGAGCGCTTGAAAAAGGGCATTCGCGATGGCGACCTCAAGCCGGACACCGATCCCGAAGTGCTTGGCGACTACTACACCACACTGTTGTTTGGCCTCTCTGTGCAGGCGCGCGACGGGGTGGCGAAGAAGCGGCTGCATGACCTGATCACCGTGGCGATGCCGGCGCTCGACGGTTTCGTCTTGCAGCCTTGAGTCTCTCCGGGGGAGCATTCGCGATTTTGCGTGTGATCGTCTCGACAAGCCGCCCCGCCGCAAATTATCTATAAAACATGGCAAAGGGCACGGACGACACCATCGCGGTGCGCATCAGCAAGGTGCTGGCGGACCGCATCATCTCGGGCGCAATCGAGCCGGGGGCCAGGCTTCGGCAGGACCATATCGCCGAGGAATTCCAAACCAGTCATGTTCCCGTGCGCGAGGCCTTCCGCCGCCTCGAGGCGCAAGGCCTGGCCATCAGTGAACCGCGTCGTGGCGTGCGCGTGGCGTCTTTCGATCTGGGAGAGGTCAAGGAAGTCGCCGAAATGCGGGCGGCACTCGAAGTGTTGGCGCTGCGCCACGCCGCGCCGCACCTGACATCGGCCATTCTCGATCTCGCCGAGGAGGCGACCAAGGCCGGCGACAAGTCCCGCGATGTCAGGTCGTGGGAAGAGGCCAACCGCGCCTTCCACCGCTTGATCCTGTCGCCATGCGGCATGCCGCGCCTGCTCGCGACCATCGACGACCTGCACGCGGCAAGCGCCCGTTTCCTGTTCGCGGCATGGCGGTCGGAGTGGGAGACGCGCACCGATCAGGACCATCGCGCGATCCTCTCCGCCTTGCGGCAGGGAAACACCGAATCCGCGGCCGTCACACTGGGGCGGCACGTCCAATGGATTGGCCGCAAGCCGGTCAGGACGGCCTCCGGGACGACGCGCGAAGCTTTTGCCATCGTGGGTTAGACGGCCTCCGCCAAAGCCAGGGCTTGCAATCCCCGGGGAAGTGTGGATTCGATAATAGATCGAAAACAGAAATTATCTATAATTTGCAATCGATCGAAGGAATCCCAATGACAGACGTCGCATTCTCACCCGGCAAGCCGTCGTTCAGTCCGCTCCGGCTCCAGGATCGTTCTCTTGCCTGGCAGGTTGGAGCCGTCGTGCTTGGCACGCTGTTCCTGGCGCTGGCGTCCTATATCGAGGTGCCGATGGTGCCGGTCCCGGTAAACATGCAGACCTTTGCGGTGACCCTGATCGGCGCCCTCTATGGCTGGCGGCTTGGCGCGCTCACCATCGCCGCCTGGCTGGTCGAGGGTGCGGTCGGCTTTCCGGTTCTGTCCGGAGGGGCAGCGGGTGCGGCGCATTTCGTCGGGCCGACGGGTGGCTATCTCTTCGCCTTCCCGCTTGTCGGCGCACTGGTCGGCTGGCTGGCCGAACGCGGCTGGAACGGCAAAAGGGTGATGCTTGCCTTCGTCGCCATGCTGCTTGGCAACCTTGCCTGCCTTGTGCTGGGCACAGCATGGCTTGCCGTCATGATTGGAGCCGAACAGGCCGTTACCTTCGGCCTCCTGCCGTTCATCGTTGGCGGCTTGCTCAAGTCAGCGCTGGGTGCCGCGACCCTCATGGCCCTTCCCGGCGGCAAGGCGAAGCCGGCCAATCCGTGACGATCAGGCTGCGCGCCCATCACCTCCTTTGCCTGCTCACCTATGTGGGCAAGGGATACGGCCCCGCCTTCATCGCCAATTATGATCGCGTCGCGGAGCGCCTGAGCCGGGGCGAGGAGATTCTCCTCGTTTCCGGCCCCGACGATGTCTGCGCTCCCTTGCTCGACGAACCGGAACCGCATTGTCTCAACGAGAGTGTCGTCGAGCGGGACCGGCTCGCCGCGCTGGATGTAGAGGAATTGCTGGCGCGGCCAATCCGTGTCGGCACCCACCTCGATCTCGACACGGGGACCTTAGCCCGGATGCGGCAGGCGTTTTCGGCTGGCCTTGTACGCAAGGCCTGCGGCGGCTGCGAATGGAACGAACTGTGCAGCACGATAGCGGCCGGTGGATATAGCGACGCGCTGGTGCAGCGGTCCGCCTCGCCAGCCGAGGGCTGATATTGGCCCCGAGCCTTAGCGGTCGAAGCCGAGCTCAAGGGTCGAAGCTGTGATATATTCGGCGCTGCGCAGGGCCATGGCCGAAATTCAAAATCGGAAAACTGCCCCCTGTCGCCATGGTTTGTTAATCGGGTGCCCGGATTGTGAATTCGAGGCGGATTGAAGCGCGACCCCAAAAAGGCCATGCTTTGCCTGGAAAGATCGAGTCTACGCCGATCCCGCTGATGCGGAGATGGCGCCTGGCTGAAAGGGATACGATGCGGCAAGGATGTGCGCGCTGGCTGACAAGGCTGGCAATTGTGACAGGCATGACGATCTCGGCTTTGCCGGCCTATGCCAAGCAGACCAGCGAACCGGTCAAGATCACGTCATTTTCGGGCGCCTATCTGGCAGCCCGGATCGCCGAAGGCGATAACGACCTCGACAGCGCCATCGCCTACTACAAGCAAGCATTGGCCTTTGACCCGAGCGACACCGGCCTGCAGCAGAGCCTGATGCTGTCGCTGATCGCGCAAGGGCGCTTCGACGAGTCCCTGGTCTATGCCGACAAGCTCAAGGAAGTGCCTGACGTCGAGCGTTTCTCGCGCTTGGCGCTCGCCGTCGATTCCTTCCACAAGAAGGATTTCACCAAGGCGCAGTACTGGCTCAAGCTGTCGCTGGAATCCGATCTCGACCGGTTGATCTCCGGGGTGATGTCCGGCTGGGCGCAGCAAGGCGCCGGCGAGCCTGCCGATGCGATGGCGTCCATCGACAAGCTGCAGGGGCCGGATTGGTTCGGCCTGTTCAAGTCGTTCCACCGCGCCCTGATCGCTGATGCATCCGGCATGCCCGAAAAGGCCGAGGCGATCTATGCCGCGACCATGCAGGATACCGCCGCCGGCGGTGCCGCTCCCGAAACCTGGATGCGCAATGCCCAGGCCTACGCCTCGTTCCTGGTCCGCAAGGGCGACAAGACCAAGGCGCTGTCGGTGCTCGACCAGGCCGAGGCGTTTTCGCCGGGCAAGCTGGAAATCGTCGCCTTGCGCGACCGAATTGCAAAAGGCGACAAGATTGCGCCGCTGGTTGCCGGTCCATCCGATGGCGCCTCCGAAATCCTGCTCGACCTCGCCACCGCGCTCAACCGTGGTGGCGGCGAGCCCTTCGTCCGCCTCTATCTGCAATATGCGCTTGCTTTGAAGCCAGATAGCGACGCTGCCCTTGTGCAACTCGCCGCCGTGTCCGAGCAATTGAAGGACGGCGAAGGTGCCATCGCGCTCTATCGCCGGATTCCCGCCGCTTCGCCGCTGAAGGAGCTTTCGGACCTGCAACTCGGCCTCAATCTTGCCGATCTCGACCGTCACGAAGAAGCGATCACCCATCTGAAAGCCTTGGTCGACGCCCATCCCAATGACATGCGCGCCTATCTGGCGCTCGGTGGCGTCTATTCCTCGAAGGACGATTTCCGTTCGGCCGCCACTCTCTACGATAAGGCCGTCGAGGTGCTGAAGGCGCCGACCGCGGCCAACTGGAACATCTTCTACCAGCGCGGCATCGCTTATGAGCGCCTGAAGGAATGGCCCAAGGCCGAGCCGAACTTCCGCAAGGCGCTGGAACTGTTCCCCGACCAGCCGCAAGTGCTGAACTATCTCGGCTATTCCTGGGTCGACATGAACATGAACCTCAAGGAAGGCCTGGCGATGATTCAAAAGGCCGTCGACCTCAGGCCGAGCGACGGTTACATCGTCGATTCGCTGGGTTGGGCCTATTTCCGCCTCGGCAGGTTCGATGACGCGGTGCGCGAAATGGAACGCGCCGTGTCGCTGAAGCCGGAAGATCCGGTTCTCAACGATCACCTCGGCGACGCCTACTGGCGCGTCGGCCGCAAGCTGGAAGCCACCTTCCAGTGGAACCAGGCTCGCGACCTGAAGCCGGATCCCGATGTGCTGGCCAACTTGCAGCAGAAGCTGATGAAGGGCCTGCCGCCGATCGAATCCAACACGGCGCAGGAGACCCCGAAGGTCAAGCCGGAGCCGGTGCCCGCCCCGAAGGGATGAAGTCAGCCATTTGAATTCAACGCAAGCGGGGCTCTTTCGGAGTCCCGTTTTCGTTTGAACCGTATTAGGCTGGCTGTCTCAGAAGAGCTTGCGATAGACGACGAAGCCGGAGTGTTCGGCGACCTTGTCGTAAAGCTTCATCGCCGTGTGATTGGTCTCATGCGTCAGCCAGTACACGCGGCCCGAGCCGGCCGCCTGGGCGCGCTCGTAGACGCCCTCGATCAGCGCCCGTCCGATGCCTTTGCCACGCGATGCCTGCGTGGTGAAAAGGTCCTGCAGATAGCAATTCGGTGCGATCGCCGTGGTGCTGCGATGGAAGAGATAGTGCACGAGGCCGAGAAGCTGTCCCTCGCCTTCGGCCACCAGCGCGTGGACCGGCTCATAGGCATCGAAGAAACGAGACCATGTCATCTGGGTAATCTCACCCGGCAGGGCCGTTTCGCCCGAGCGGCCATAAAATGCATTGTAGCCATCCCACAGCGGCAGCCATTGCTCGAAATCCTGTCGCGCGACAGGGCGGATGACGATCGGGCTGGGCATGGCTGAAACCTGTTGTCGTTGCTGCACAGGCGAACAGAGCGCAGGCCCGAGAGATGGGCAATGGGCCAGCCCCTGCAAAGCTTTCAACATTGTCCATAATGTCGGCGCGACCGCATCGGCGTGCCTTGCTTGACGCTTCGATGCCGTGTCTCTAGGACGTGCCGGCAAGCTAGCCTGTGCTGTCGAGGCCACCCGTGACAATTGAAATCCCCGCCCATATGCATCCCAGCCGCTCGTTCCAGGGGCTGATCCTGACCTTGCACAACTACTGGGCGGCCTATGGCTGCGTCATCCTGCAACCCTATGACATGGAAGTCGGCGCCGGCACCTTTCATCCGGCAACGACGCTGCGCGCGCTCGGCCCAAAACGCTGGAACGCTGCCTATGTCCAACCCTCGCGTCGTCCCAAGGATGGCCGCTATGGCGAGAACCCGAACCGGCTGCAGCATTATTACCAGTACCAGGTGATCCTGAAGCCGAACCCGCCCAATTTGCAGGAGCTCTATCTCGGCTCGCTGGCGGCGATCGGCGTCGATCCGCTGCTGCACGACATCCGCTTCGTCGAGGATGATTGGGAAAGCCCGACGCTGGGCGCCTGGGGTCTCGGCTGGGAATGCTGGTGCGACGGCATGGAAGTCTCGCAGTTCACCTATTTCCAGCAGGTCTGCGGCATCGAATGCGCGCCTGTGGCCGGCGAACTCACCTACGGGCTGGAGCGGCTGGCCATGTATGTGCAGGGCGTCGACAATGTCTACGACCTCAATTTCAACGGCCGCGAAGGCGCCGACAAGGTCACCTATGGCGATGTCTTCCTGCAGGCCGAGCAGGAATATTCGCGCCACAATTTCGAATACGCCGACACGGCGATGCTTCTGCGCCACTTCGAGGACGCCGAGGCCGAGTGCAAGGCGCTGCTCGACGCCGGCGCGCCGGCATCGAACGACAATCTGCCGATGCACCGCATGGTTTTCCCGGCCTACGACCAGTGCATCAAGGCCAGCCATGTCTTCAACCTGCTCGACGCACGCGGCGTGATTTCGGTCACTGAGCGGCAGAGCTACATCCTGCGGGTGCGCAATCTGGCCAAGGCTTGCGGTGAGGCATTTTTGAAGACGCAGGCGGGTGGCTTGGCGGCCTGAGCTTCAGGCCCGCTTCATCATCTCGAGGGAAACGTTGATCGGCGGTACGGCCTGACCGCCGGCACCGTCGATGGTGCGCAATGCCTGCCGCACGCCCGGCATCGAGAAGGCGCCGTGAGCCTGCGCCGTGAAGCAGGCGCCGAGTGCGAGGATCTGCAGAAGTCTGGATGCCGTTTTCATGATCGTTGAGCCAAATGTTCCCTGCCTGAGCGTGGGTCGCTTCAGCGCTGCGTCCGGTTCATGGAAATCTTTGATCCAAGGACGGGTGGCGTGGTCTCGTCCCGACAGGGCGGTCAAAATTTGTGTAAAGGGTGACAGCAGCCAGCCGAGTTGCTATGCCCCGCCCGGACCACTCTCCCGCATGAGCTGACCCCGATGCCTGACCTGCTTCTAGAACTTCGCTCCGAGGAAATCCCTGCGCGCATGCAGCGCAAGGCGGCGGGTGATCTCAGGAAGATGCTGACCGACGGTTTGGTCGAGGCGGGACTGACCTATGAGGCGGCGCGCGAGTACTGGACGCCACGCCGGCTGACGCTCGATATCAGGGGTCTCACCGCACGCTCGAAGGATATAAGCGAAGAGATCAAGGGGCCTTCGACATCGGCGTCTGAACAGGCGGTCCAGGGTTTCCTGCGCAAGGCCGGACTTTCCTCGATCGCCGAGGCGCATGTCCATTCCGATCCGAAGAAAGGCGATTTTTATGTCGCCCACATTTCGAAGCCGGGCAGGGCGGCGGAGGAGATCATCGCCGAACTGGTGCCGGGCATCATCCGCAATTTTCCGTGGCCGAAATCGATGCGCTGGGGGCCGGCCTCGGCCAAGCCCGGTTCACTGCGCTGGGTACGGCCGCTGCAATCGATCCTGTGCACCTTCGGCCCGGAAACAGAGGAGCCTGTCGTGGTCGATTTCGAGATCGACGGCATCCGCTCCGGCAACATCACCTATGGCCACCGCTTCCATGCGCCTGATGCCATTACGGTGCGCCGCTTCGACGACTATGTCTCCAAGCTGGAAGCGGCCAAGGTCGTGCTCGATGCCGACCGGCGCAAGGAGATCATCCTTGCCGATGCCCGCAATCTCGCCTTCGCCAACGGGCTTGATCTGGTTGAGGACGAAGGGCTGCTGGAGGAAGTGTCCGGGCTGGTCGAATGGCCGGTCGTGCTGATGGGCGAGTTCGAGGAGGCATTCCTCGCCATTCCAGCCGAAGTGATCCGGCTGACCATTCGCGCCAACCAGAAATGCTTTGTGACGCGGCCGCAGGGTTTCGACGACGCGCTTTCCAATCGCTTCATCCTCACCGCCAATATCGAAGCGAGGGATGGCGGCAAGGAGATCGCCCACGGCAATGGCAAGGTGGTGCGCGCCCGCCTGTCCGATGCGCTCTATTTCTGGACGACCGACCAGGGCGACTTGCCTGACCTGCGTGAGCTCGAGGCATCGGCGGAAAAATTCGGGCTTGATCTCAAGAAGCCGCTCGACCAGCGCATGGCCCGCCTCGACCATCTCGGCGTGACTTTCCACGCCAAGCTCGGCACGCAAGGCGAACGGGTGGAGCGGATTGCGCGGCTTGCCGAGGAACTGGCGCCGATCATCGGCGCCGATCCGGCACTGGCGCGGCGCGCTGCCGTCTTGGCCAAGGCCGATCTCACCACCGAAGTCGTTGGCGAGTTCCCAGAACTGCAAGGCGCTATGGGTCGCAAATATGCGCTGCTTCAGGGCGAGCATGCATCGGTCGCCGCTGCAGCGGAGGAACACTACAAGCCGCAGGGCCCGTCCGATCGCGTACCGAGCGATCCAGTGTCGGTCGCTGTCGCGCTCGCCGACAAGCTCGATACGCTGGTCGGCTTTTGGGCGATCGATGAAAAGCCGACCGGGTCGAAGGATCCCTACGCACTGCGCAGAGCTGCTCTTGGGGTGGTGAGGCTGGTGCTGGATAACGAGACGCCGGTAAGCCTTCTTTCGATCGTAGCTGAACATCGAAGAATCATTGAAGACCAGATCGACCGCCGGCACGCTGAAGAGCAGGTCAAGTTGGGTGGCGACTATGTGAGTGCACGGGCGCACGCCGGCGACGGAAAGTCTGGGGATCGCGACCTCCTGGCCTTCTTCCACGATCGCCTAAAGGTCTACCTCCGCGATCAAGGCGCTCGGCACGACCTGATCGATGCGGTGCTGGCGACAGGTTCGCGCCCGATCTCCCCCCTAGAGGGGGAGATGTCGGCGAAGCCGACAGAGGGGGGCGCTGTCCCGCCGTCCTCTCAGCGCCAAGTACCCCCCTCTGCCCTGCCGGGCATCTCCCCCACAAGGGGGGAGATTGGCCAATCGTCCAATGACGACCTGCTGCAGATCGTGCGCCGGGTCGAGGCGCTGGGCTCCTTCCTCGACACCGAGGATGGCAAGAACCTGCTCGCCGGCACCAAGCGTGCGGCCAACATTCTGGCCGCCGAGGAGAAGAAGAAAACGGTGGTCGCCGAAACCGTTGAGTCGGCACTCTTGCGCGAGGATGCCGAGAAATCGCTGTTTGCGGCGGTGAATCAGGCTGAGAAGCAAGCCGGCGAAGCGATTCAAAACGATGACTTTTCCGCCGCCTTGCTGGCGCTTAGCGTGTTGCGCGAACCGGTTGATTCATTCTTTGAGCATGTTCTTGTAAACGATGAGGATCAGGCGGTGCGTGCCAACCGCCTGGCGCTGCTCGCCCGCATCCGCGCGGCCACCGGCCAGGTCGCGGATTTCTCGAAGATCGCAGGTTAAGGCGAAGAAAATATTCTTTGCCGCCGGCCGTTCGAGCCGGCTTACAGTCATATGGCGATGATCTCTCCGTGGCAAAAGGGACATGTTCCCCAACCCCACGGAGGCTTCTATGAATTCCGATCACGACATCGAAGTGACAGAAGAAACCCCGGCTTCCGCCGAGGCGCTTGAATCCGCTTCCGAAACCATCCTCGATCATGCCGCCGCCGCAGCGGTCGAAGCCGCTGACCTGTCTGATGACGACGAAGACGGCGACGATGAAGATAGCGAAGAGTCCACCGAAACTGCCACGCTCTCGGATGACGACGAAGATGAAGACGACGAGGACGAAGACGAAGACGACGCCGAGGATAGCGTGAAGGCTGAAGGCGACGAGTCCGAAGAAGACGATGACAAGGAAAAAGCCTGATTTTTTCAGCCGCCGGTTCCATCGATGGCAAGGCGGTGCTGAGGCGCCGCCTTTTCCTGTCAGTCGTCCCCGAAGCCGACTGTCAGCCGCCCCGGGCGACGGCCCGGTCAGTTCTCGAGAATGCTGACGCGCACGCTGTTTTCGTAGACATCGACCTGGATCAGCGGTTCGCCATTGACGATGGCGCGCTTGGTCGAGGAACTCATCGCGCCGCCGCGTTCCAGCATGCGTTGCAGGTCGGCGCGCTGGCCGTTGGTCCTGAACCAGCCATCACCCTCGTCGTCGCTGTCACGGCGGTGGAATTTGTGCCAGTTGGCGCGGTCCTGCCGCACCATCTGCGCGGCATTGTCCAGCGCATAGCCGTCACTCGCCTGATGGTCGCGATCGGAAATGCGCGCGACATAGGATCCCAGCATGTCGTCGGCGTGAGCTGCGACGACGCCAAGCAGTGACGCCAGCAGAAGGCCAGCCCCGGTTACGATTCCAGCTTTTCTCATGGTCCCCCCCTTTACCCCCTAGTGATGAAATCCCGTCTGCCAAAACCGCCTGGCGAAATACAGGCGATGGCGTCCTGCGGCTGACATAAACCGAAACGGGGTTTGCTTGGCAATGGTGCGCCGGTCGCCAGACCGCCGTCAAGTCACGCCATCGATGTCAGCCTGTCTTCAAGCCGGGACTATTTGGTGTAGCCGTTGGGAGGCATGCGCTGACCTGCAGCCGGCGCCGGGGGACTCGGCGGGGTGGGTTGGTTCTCGGTCCCCGAAGGGGCTGCGGAGGCGGTGGCCGTTGCCGGCGCCGTGCCAGCGGCCGGCGCAGTACCTGTCGCTGGTGCAGCGGTTGGCGCCGGTGCCGGGAAGTCGGGACCGGTAACGCCGCCACGAATGACCATCGGGCCCGGCTGGAAGCCGTGCCCGGTCGCGGGCTTGTCCGGGATCGCCGCCACCTTTTCATCGGTGACGTCGGGCTGCGCTTCCCCTTTTGCCACCACCGACCGCGCATCGCCGGCATTGACTGCATCGGCGGTTCCAGGCTGGTTGGGGGCGCCGATCCTGACGATCGATGGTGTGGAGGATGGCGTGCCTGGAAAAACCAGGGATGACGCCTGGGCTTCGCCGGCCGCAGCAGCAAGAATGATACCCAGCAAGATACGCGCAGACACTGATATCGCTCCCCTTTGCCCAGAAGCTGTTCGATAGCAGGCCGGAATTGATGCCGGCTTTCGTGGAAACATAGCATTTTAGGGATTGATAAATCGCCAATGCTCCTGCTCGCCAACAATCGGTTACCCAACAGCCGACTTGCCCAACGGCCGCCATCGTACTACGCACCCCGCATCTGTGAGGTGACGAGAGTGGCTGAAATACTTGGCTCGGGCGAGGCGCTGGAGCGGGCGCTGGCGCTGCTCAGGGAGGGCGATGTCGTCGCCATCCCGACGGAAACCGTCTACGGGCTGGCCGGCGACGCCACCAACGGCATCGGCGTGGCGCGCATCTTCGAGGCCAAGGGCCGGCCACGCTTCAACCCGCTGATTGCCCATGTCGCAGACATGGCGATGGCAGAGCGCCTCGCGATGTTCGATCCGCTGTCCAGGAAACTGGCGCTGGCATTCTGGCCAGGTCCGCTGACGCTGGTGCTGCCGCAACGGCCCGGCAACGGCATCCATCCGCTGGTCACCGCCGGGCTCGATACGATTGCCTTGCGCATGCCGAGGGGCTTTGGCGGCGACCTGATCGCCAGGCTCGGCCGCCCGCTTGCCGCGCCCAGCGCCAATTCATCCGGCAGGATCAGCGCGACGACCGCGCAAGCGGTGGCGGCCGATCTCGGCGCGCGGATCAAGCTGGTCGTCGATGGAGGCGCGACCCCGATCGGGCTGGAATCGACCATCATCAAGGCCGAAGGAAACAGATTGCGGCTGCTGAGGCCCGGCGGCATCGCCGCCGAGGAGATTGAGGCGGCTATCGGCATGGAGCTGTTGCGCGGCGGCACCGCCGGTATCGAGGCGCCGGGCATGCTTGCCTCGCACTATGCGCCAGGTGCTGCGATGCGGCTCCATGCCGGCACGGTCGGCGAGGGCGAGGCTTTGCTCGGCTTCGGCAGCCAGAGGGCGCAAGGCTGGCGCCGCGCCGAAGCCTTCCTCAATTTGTCCGAAACCGGGGACCTGCGCGAAGCGGCGAGCAATCTGTTCGCCTATATGCAGGAGCTTGACCGCAGCGGCGCGCGGACCATCGCCGTCGAGCCGGTTCCCTTCGACGGCCTGGGCGAGGCGATCAACGATCGCCTCTCGCGTGCCGCCGCCCCTCGTGACATCTAACAGCCCACGACATAGTTTTCCCCATGACCGAAAATTCAGACAAACTCGATCCCGCTCTCATCAATCGCTTCGCGGCGATCGTCGGCGACAAATATGCGCTGCGTGAAGAGCAGGATATCGCGCCTTACCTGGTTGAACGGCGCGGGCTCTGGCACGGCGCGACATCGCTGGTGCTGCGGCCGGGCAGCGTCGACGAAGTCAGCCGGGTCATGCGGCTGGCGACGGAGACGGGAACGCCGATCGTGCCGCAAAGCGGCAACACCGGGTTGGTCGGTGCCCAGGTGCCGGACAGATCCGGGCGCGAAATCGTCCTGTCGCTGTCGCGGCTGGACCGCATTCGTGAAATCGATGTCTTGTCCAACACGGTGACGGTCGAGGCCGGTGTCATCCTGCAGACGCTGCAGGAGGCGGCCGACGCCGCCGACCGGCTGTTCCCACTGTCGCTGGCCGCGCAAGGCTCCTGCCAGATCGGCGGCAATCTTTCCTCCAATGCCGGCGGCACCGGCGTGCTTGCCTATGGCAATGCGCGCGAACTCTGTCTCGGTGTCGAGGTGGTGCTGCCGACCGGCGAGGTGTTCGACGACCTGCGCAAGCTGAAGAAGGACAACACCGGCTACGATCTGAAAAACCTGTTCGTCGGTGCCGAAGGCACGCTCGGCGTCATCACCGCCGCCGTGCTCAAACTGTTCCCGAAGCCGAAGGGGCGCGAAGTCGCCTTCGCCGGCCTGTCGTCGCCAGAGGCAGCACTTTCGCTGTTCAGCCTGGCCATGGATCGTGCCGGGGCAGCACTCACCGCTTTCGAACTGATCGGCAGGCGGCCATATGATTTCACGCTGGCGCATGCCCAGGGCGTGGTGCGGCCGCTGATCGAGGACTGGCCGTGGTACGTGCTGATGCAGATTTCATCAGGCCGTTCGTCGGAGGATTCGAGAGCGTTGATCGAGGATGTGCTCTCGGCCGGCCTCGAACAGGAATTCGTCGGCGACGCCGTCATTGCCGCGAGTCTCGCGCAGGGCGATGCCTTCTGGAATTTCCGCGAGCTGCTGCCCGAGGCGCAGAAACCGGAGGGCGCCTCGATCAAGCACGACATTTCGGTGCCTATTGCCTCGATCCCGCGTTTCATCGCGGAGGCTGCCGGCGCCGTGGCGTCGGTAAGTGCAGGTGCCCGCGTGGTCTGCTTCGGCCATATGGGCGACGGCAATCTCCACTACAACATTTCGCGGCCCGTCGACGGCGACGATAAGGCGTTCCTCGCTCTCTATCATCCCATGAACAAGGCGGTGCACGATGTGGTGCGCAGCCTGCACGGTTCGATCTCGGCCGAGCACGGCATCGGCCAGTTGAAACGCGACGAACTGATCGCCACCGCGCCGCCGATGGCGATCGATCTGATGCGAAGGGTTAAGGCCGCTTTCGACCCGGCCGGCATCATGAATCCGGGTAAGGTTATCTGATCCTTTCGACATCTTGTGGCTGGTGGGATTCCGATAACCATCCCTGAGATCAGCAAAATTTAACCGACTTTCTTAAGCGGGGCGGTAAGGAGCCCGCGCTACTGTCTCCATACAAACGAGGCTGGAAAAACCGGCCCGGAGAGAACCGGACACCGGCTCTCAGGAGACAGACAGGAAGGCCACTCTATGAACACCGGACTGAAGCCAGTCTGGGCGGGACGCAACATGCGTCTCGACCCATTCCGCCTGCCGCAAGTGGTGAGCTACGCGACTCGCGACGACTACGGCGATGTAACCTTCACCATCGACCAGCGCGGCGCCGTGATCCGCCGCTTGCTCGAGATGAGCGGCCTGCCCGCGATCATCGTTCTGCCCGCCAATGCGTTCCGCGGCGTTGCCGCCCGCGCCATGGAAGACCCGGACGGCAATGTCACGGTGACCCTGGAACTCCTGCACAACGACCCGATGCTGTCGGTGCCGCTGCTGGTGGCCGACGATCTCGACGATGTCGCAGCCGACTGGCGCGCCTGGGCCGACGCTTACCGTCTGCCGATGCTGCTGATCGAATCGGACGGCGTCGCCCGCACCCTGGAAGAATCGCTCGGCGCCGCCATCAAGACGCTGCCGCCGCAGGATAGGCGCAAGGGGCGGATTTCGAACACGCGCCGCCCGCGTTTCCTCGCTCGCCGCAGAGCAGGCGCCCTCGGTCTCAGGCTGGTCATCGACGGCCAGGAGATTATTTCGCGCGACTGAGCATGATCCCGCTGGGAATGCTGAAACGGGAAGCCGCTAAACCAGCGGCTTCAGCGCCACCCACACAGCGCCGCCGATCAGGCCGAGGAAGATCAGCCAGCCGACCTGGTTGTTCGACCTGAACAGTCGCAGGCATTGGTCCGGATTGTCGATATCCAGAACCGCGATCTGCCGCGCCATATGGGCGCCGGCGGCAATCAGCCCGGCCAGCGCCACCACCGGCGCCTGCGCCGACGCGAAGGCGATCGCAAAACAGATCAGCGCGCCACCATAAAGCCCTGCCAGCCACGACTTGGTGTTGTCGCCGAACAAGCGTGCCGTCGAGCGCACGCCGACGATGGCGTCATCTTCCTTGTCCTGATGCGCGTAGATCGTGTCGTAGCCGATCACCCACAGGATCGAGCCGATATAAAGCATGATGGCAGGCCCATCGAGATCGCCGAACTCGACCGCCCATCCCATCAGCGCGCCCCAGGAAAAGGCAAGGCCAAGCACCAGTTGCGGCCAGTTGGTTATCCGCTTCATGAATGGATAGATGGCGATGACCGCCAGTGAGCAGATGCCGAGCAGGACGGCGAAGCTGTTGAACTGGATGAGCACGACGAGGCCGACCAGAGCCTGCAGGACGAGAAACAGCCATGCCCGCCGGCGGGTCGCCTTGCCCGACGGCAGCGGTCGCGAGCGCGTGCGCTCCACCTGGCTGTCGATGTCCTCGTCGACGAGGTCGTTGTAGGTGCAGCCGGCGCCACGCATGGCGATGGCCCCGACCAGGAAAAGCACGAGATACACTGGTGCCGGCAGCAGTGAGAGCAGCGGGTCGCCGGGACGCGGATAGGCGCTTGCCGCCAAGGCCGCCGACCACCAGCACGGCCACAGCAGCAGCTGCCAGCCTATCGGCCTGTCCCATCGGGCAAGCTGCGCATAGGGCCATATCGAGCGCGGCAGCACGCGGTAGACCCAATGGCCGTTCGGCGCATCGGCGACACGGCCCTGGGCCGCTTTCGACTGGATATTTTCCATGTCCATGGAGTGGCAGCAGCGGCAGAAACCGTCAAGCGGCAAGCGGGAGAGTGGTGCACGTCAGCCTTTCACGAGGCAAAGATGTCGCGGGTGGCGAACCAGTCCCTGGCCACCTCGACGAAGGCCAGCGCTGCATTCGACACACGCTGATGCGTGTCATAGGTGAGCAGGATCCGCTGCATGGGCAGCGGATCGGACAGCGGCTTGCAGATGAGCGGCAGGCCGTCATAGCTGCGGTCGCCGTGCGGGCGGGTGTAGCTGACCGCGACTCCGAATCCGTTGGCGACCATGCTCCGCTGCAGTTCGAACGAGCTTGTCGTCGTATCGGCCACCGGCGAAAGGCCGCGGCTGCGGAACAGGTCGAGCATGTGCTGCCAGCTGTGCGGCTGGTCCGTCGTGATCAGCGGATAGGCGGCCAGATCGGCAAGACTGACCATTGGCCGGTCCGCCAGGGCATGGCCTGCCGGCAACAGCGCGTGCGGGCGAAGTTCGCGCAGCAGGATGCGGGCGAAATGCGTCGGCAGGCTGAGATCATAAGTCAGGCCGAGATCGATGGCCGCATCACCCAGCCGTCGTCCCAGGGTCTCGAACGTCTCGTCGCGAACGACGATTTTGACGGCCGGATAGCGTTCGGAGAAGGCGCGGATCAAAGCCGGCGCGAAGAAAGGCGCCAGATCCTCGAAGCATCCCAGCACCAACTCACCGCTGACAGCCGATTTGCTTGAACCCAGGCCGACGAGTTCGTCCGTTTCGGTGAGAACCTGCCTTGCCTTGGCCACGACGGCGCGGCCGAACGATGTCGGCGACACGCCGCTTCCGCGCTGGCGGACGAACAGCTTCTGGCCGAAATTCTTTTCGACCGCGTCGATCGCCACCGAAATAGACGGCTGAGAGACGTTCAGCATCTTTGCCGCGCCGGTGACGCTACCGTGACGCGCCACGGCAACCAGGTAGCGCAGCTGCGTGAGGGTCACACTCATAGAGGCACTCTATATGTCAGATCGAAAGTTATTATTTTACCGAATGAATAGATGTTGCGATAGTGGCTTCATTCCAAGAGGAAAACGCCATGGCTTCCCAGACTGCCACCATCGACGTCACCATGATCGGCGCGTCCACGATTGCCGCCTATCAGCGTGACGGCGCTGTCTGCATCCGCGGCGCCTTCAAGGGCTGGGTCGACACGATTGCCGCCGGCATCGAACGCAACATGCAGAACCGCAGCGCCACCGCATCCGACATCGCCAACGGCCGCGGCAGTTTCTTCGATGACTACTGCAACTGGGAGCGCATCCCCGAATTCGTCAGCTTGGTGCGGGACTCACCCGCCGCCGAACTGGCGGCGGCGGTGATGCAGTCGCGCACCGCACAGTTCTTCCACGATCATGTGCTGGTCAAGGAACCCGGCACGCAGAAGCCGACGCCCTGGCATCAGGACATCCCCTACTATTTCGTCGATGGCCGGCAGACGGTGAGCTTCTGGATTCCCATCGACCCGGTGAAGGAAGCGACGCTGCGCCTGATCGCCGGCTCGCACAAATGGGACAAGATGATCCTGCCCGTGCGCTGGCTCGACGACAGCAACTTTTATGCCGGCGAGGGCGACTATCTGCCGGTGCCCGATCCCGACCAGGATCCGTCGATGAAGGTGCTCGAATGGGAAATGGAGCCGGGCGACGCCATCCTGTTCGACTTCAGGACCGCGCACGGCGCCCGTGGCAATATGACCGCGGCGCGGCGCCGGGCGCTGTCGCTGCGCTGGGTCGGTGACGATGCGCGCTATGTCGAGCGGCCGGGCCGCACCTCGCCGCCCTATCATGGCCATGGCATGCAGCCGGGACAGAGATTGCGCGAGGATTGGTTTCCGGTGGTCTACCAGGGCTGAGGCGGCAGCCAGAATATGAGCGCCGGTATTCGAGGCCCATATTCTGGCTGGGGTAACGTTCCCGTGCGCAATTCCGATCAAAACACCCTGATGCCTTGACCCGTCGCCCGGAGAGCAATAGCGGGTGCTCCAAGAGACTGTTTCGAAATTCGCGCTGGCGAGTCATATGGTGGTGGTTTCGAGAACCGTAGCGGAGCGGACATTTGGTCCGTGAGCAACGGAAGCGCAGAAAACGCCATCAGATGGCCGCCAGAGCAGAATTTCGGCATCAAGAGGTGGCCATGAACGTTCTTCTTCTGGGCTCCGGCGGCCGCGAACATGCGCTCGCCTGGAAGATTGCCGCATCACCGCTGCTGACGAAGCTCTATGCGGCTCCCGGCAACCCGGGCATCGGCAGCGAGGCTGAGCTGGTGAAGCTGGATTTAGCCGACCACGCCGCCGTGGCCGCGTTCTGCCGGGAGAAAAAAATCGACCTCGTGGTGGTCGGTCCGGAGGGGCCGCTGGTCGCCGGCATTGCCGACGATCTGCGCGCCGAAAATATCCGCGTCTTCGGTCCCTCCAAGGCTGCCGCACAGCTGGAAGGCTCGAAGGGGTTCACCAAGGACCTCTGTGCCCGCTACGACATCCCGACCGCCGCCTATGGCCGTTTCAGTGATCTGGCCTCGGCCAAGGCCTATGTCGAAAAGACCGGAGCGCCGATCGTCATCAAGGCCGACGGGCTCGCTGCCGGCAAGGGCGTCACCGTCGCCATGACGCTCAGTGAAGCACAGGCAGCACTCGATGCCTGCTTCGATGGTTCCTTCGGCGCCGCCGGCGCGGAAGTTGTGGTCGAGGAATTCATGACCGGCGAGGAGGCGAGCTTCTTCTGTCTCTGCGACGGTAACACCGCGCTGCCCTTCGGCACCGCGCAGGATCACAAACGCGTCGGCGATGGCGACACTGGCCCCAACACAGGCGGCATGGGCGCCTATTCGCCGGCCCCGGTGATGACGCCGGAACTGGTCGAACGCACCATGCGCGAGATCATCGAGCCGACCATGCGCGGCATGGCCGAACTTGGCGCGCCGTTCTCCGGCGTGCTGTTTGCCGGGCTGATGATCACCGACAAGGGACCGAGGCTGATCGAATACAACACCCGTTTCGGCGACCCGGAATGCCAGGTGCTGATGATGCGGCTGAAGGACGATCTGCTGGTGCTGCTCAACGCGGCGACCGACGGCCAGCTTGCGCATACTTCGGTGCGCTGGCGCGACGAGGCGGCACTCACCGTGGTGATGGCGGCGAGAGGCTATCCCGGCACGCCGGAAAAAGGCTCGGTCATCCGCGGCGTCGAAGACGCGGCGAGCGACGGCGTCCAGATCTTCCACGCCGGTACCGCCATCAATGGCGGCGCGCTGGTTGCCAATGGCGGCCGCGTCCTCAACGTGACGGCATCAGGCGCCACGGTCGGCGAGGCACAGAAACGAGCCTATGCTGCCCTCGACCGCATCGATTGGCCGGACGGGTTCTGCCGCCGCGATATCGGCTGGCAGGCCGTGGCGCGCGAACAGGGAACCTGAAGTTCCGCGTTGGCTCACCGCTGGCCGCGATCGAGTTCGGTGGAAGCGGTGCTGAGTGGATCGGACACGGCAAAGGCAGCGTCGAGTTGTGCGGGTGAACGCCGTTCCGTCCGCTTCCAGGCGACATATTGGACAATGCCGAAGCCTGGTCGTCGCGGCACCGTCTTCACGACTGGCATGCGGAAGCCGTCGCGGAAACGGGACCAGCGTGTGCCCAACGCTGCAACCATGTCCTCGAAAGTCGGCGGCGCGGCCACAGACGCATAGGTGATGGTGACATTGCCGGCGAGGCCGGCCTCGCGTGAGACCGGTAGCGGTATCGAGGCGAGATAGTCCGGCGGCACGTCGATAAGCCCACCGAACGGCCATTGCGCGCGCAGCGTGGCGGCGTCTGTCGGCGCGACATTGACGTCTATGTCGTTAGGCGTGCCGGCAACCCTGTAAGGGCAGCGGAAACGGCCGCAATTGGCTTGCGCCGAAAACTGCCAAAGTGCGTAGCCTTGCCAGTTGCCCATCGGGAAATGCACGTCGATGTCGTTGGTGTAGCGCGCATACCAGAGCGGCAGCCGCGACAGGAGCCGGTATCGGTAGCTGTTGTCGGCAATGTACTGGGCGGTCTTGCCGTTGGTGTACAGCACCGGGAAACGGCCGATGCGGCGATGCACCTGGCGTACGAACTCCTCGGCGTCGTCGAGCGACATCCATTGCGAGGGATCATTGCCCTCGATGTCGAGAGCCATGAGATCGTCCGGCGCAGGCTCGGCGAAATCGAGGAAATTGTTGGCCTGCTCGACCGGATTGCCGGGGCGGGCAAGGTGATAGGCGCCCCATTTCAGGCCGAGTGCCTTGGCCACCACCCTGCGCGTCTGGAACAGTTCGCGCGTCACCGCATGACGTTTCCACAGCGCCTTGCAAAGCTTCACCTCGATGTCGTTGCCCAAGCAGAAATAGGCCGGCGGCATGCCGTCGGAGGCTTTGTTGATGAAGCCGACGACCCGCTTGTCGGTGGCGAGCTGGGCCCAGTCGATGGAATTGTATTCGTAGGCATCGACGACCAGAGCGCGGTCGGCGTTCTTCCACGGCTCGGAAAAATCCGAGGCCGTTGCCGCCGTCGAAAGCGCCATCGTCGCCGCAAGAGCGAGGAGCGCTGTGCGGCGAAGAAGGCGCACCGTACTTTTCAAAACAGGGAATCCCCGTTGATCAAAGGCAAATCCTGAACCGCCATGGTTAAGGATTTGCTTCGGCGGGAGACACGGCTGAGGTGGCCTTTGGTGGATCGACGATCAGGGTGAGATTTACCGGGATTCAACGACAAGCCGTTTGTAAGCATTCGCGGCTTTGCGTAGCGCTTCATTCGGCTCCGGCGGGTTCACAATCGCTGCCACCAAGGCGATCTGGTCCTCGATTGAAAGGCGGATGGCGGCAGCCTCGTCAATGGAGGGCTGCGCTGCTTCGGTGTGGGCAATACCGGTCTGTTCGTTTGGCATTATGATCACCTTTGGTCGAGCGTTCAGCGCCGGCTGAATGGCTAGAATTCAAACGGGTCCGGCGCCGGCTCTTGCCGCAGCGTGCCTTCGGCGGCGCGTTTGCGGTGGTGGGCGAGCGAACATTGCGGCGAGCACAATATGCCGCGATCCGACCAGTAGGCGGCACCGTGGTCCAGTCTGCCCCCATGGTAGCAGAACCCCTCCGCTCGATAGGGCAGGCCGCATTCGATGCAGCGGTAAGCGTCGGGTCTGGCAAGCATGGGCGGTTCCGGTTGCTGGTTCTGATCTCGCGCCGGTCGATCCGGCATGGCTTGAACTTAATACGCGCCGCCCCGATTGCAAAATCCGCGTGACAAAATTTGACGTTTACGTAAAAAGAACATGGGGGCGCTGATACGGCGGATGGTTTTGCAGCGGCACCGGCTCTAGGGTTGGGCGGGCCGATGCATCAGGAGGAGTGAGCGGCATGTATAGGGCACCGGTCGAGGATATCGCCTTCACGCTCAAGCACGTGGCCGGCATGAAATCGGCGCTCGATGCCGGCACCTTCGGCGATCTCGGCGAGGATCTGGTCGATGCCGTTCTGGGTGAGGCCGGCCGTTTCGCCACCGAAGAGGTCGCACCGCTCTACACGATCGGCGATCGGCAGGGTGCGGTGCTGAAGGGCGCCGCCGTCACCACGCCGCCCGGCTGGAAGGAACTCTATCGCCGCTGGATCGATGGCGGCTGGAACGCGCTCTCCGGGCCTGCGGAATATGGCGGCCAGGCGCTGCCGACCATGCTCGGCGTGGCCGCGCTCGAAATGTGGAACTCCGCCGCCATGGCCTTCGGCATCGGCCCGACGCTGACCATGGGCGCGGTCGAGGCGCTCGACAAACACGCCTCCGACGACCTCAAGGCCAAATATCTCGAAAAGCTCGTCTCCGGCGACTGGATGGGCACGATGAACCTGACCGAGCCGCAAGCCGGTTCGGACCTCGCCGCCTTGCGCGCCCGCGCCGAGCCGGCGGGTGACGGCAGCTACCGCATCTTCGGCCAAAAAATCTTCATCACCTATGGCGAGCACGATTTCACCGACAACATCATCCATCTGGTGCTGGCGCGGCTGCCCGACGCGCCGGCCGGCACGCGCGGCATATCGTTGTTCCTGGTGCCGAAATTCCTGGTCGGCGACGATGGCGCGCTTGGCGCGCGCAACGACGTCTTCTGTTCCGGACTTGAGCATAAACTCGGCATCCATGCCTCACCGACCTGCACCATGATCTATGGCGACGGCTTCGAAGGTGCCGAACCCGGCGCCGTCGGCTGGCTGATCGGCGAGGAGAACAAGGGGCTAGCCTGCATGTTCACCATGATGAACAATGCGCGGCTTTGTGTCGGCATGCAGGGGGTAGCGGTCGCGGAAGCCGCAACGCAGAGGGCGATCGCCTATGCCAATGAGCGCCGGCAGGGCAAGGCCGCGAGCTACACTGGCACGGGTATGGCGCCTATCGTCCATCACCCCGATGTCCAGCGTAACCTGCTGACCATGAAGGCGCTGACCCAAACCGCACGCGCCATCAGCTATTCCTGTGCCCACGCCATCGACATGGCCCGAGTCTCCGCCGGTGACGAGGCGGCACACTGGCGCGACCGTGCCAATCTGCTGACGCCGCTGGCAAAGGCGTTCTCGACCGATATCGGCGTCGAAGTTGCCTCACTCGGCCTCCAGGTTCATGGCGGCATGGGTTTCATCGAGGAGACGGGAGCGGCCGCCTTCTATCGTGACGCGCGCATCGCGCCGATCTACGAGGGCACCAACGGTATCCAGGCGATCGATCTGGTGATGCGCAAGCTGCCGCTCGGCGGTGGCGACCATGTGCATGGTTACATCGCCGAACTGGCTGGTATGGCCGCAGCGGTGCGGACCTCGAACATGCAGGGTTTCGGCCGCACCGCCGACGCTCTCGACGCGGCACTTGGCGATCTCAGCGAAGCGACCCGCTTCCTGCAAAAACTGACGGCCGATGGCCGGTCGGAAGAGGCGCTGGCAGGCGCCACGCCCTATCTCAGGCTGATCTCGCTTGCCGCCGGCGGCGCCTATCTGGCGCGCGGTGCTCTTGCCGATCACAACCGCATAGCGCTTTGCCGTTTCTTTGCCGAAAACCTGCTCGGCGAGGTCAGCGCCTTGAGGGCGCGCGTCATCGATGGCGCCGAAAGCCTCGCCGCTGCCGGCAAGACGCTCGTCTCCGCCTGACGTTTCACAAGGAAGACACCGTGACAGACCATATCCTCGTCGAGCGCCAGGGCGCCATCCAGATTATCCGCATGAACCGGCCGGACAAGAAGAACGCGCTGACGCGCGCCATGTATGCGAAAATGTCAAAAGCCCTGGCTGAAGGCGACGCCGATCCCGCGATCCGCGTCCATGTCTTCCTCGGCGTGCCCGGCGCTTTCTCCTCCGGCAACGACCTTGCCGACTTCATGGTCGTCGCCACCGGCGGCGACGGCGGCACCGAAGTCTGGGATTTCCTGATGGCCCTGGCCAAGGTCGAAAAACCCTTGGTCTCCGGCGTCGACGGCATCGCGGTCGGCATCGGAACCACGCTCAACCTGCATTGCGACTTGACCTTCGCCACGCCACGCACCGTGTTCAGGACGCCTTTCGTCGACCTTGGCCTGGTGCCTGAGGCGGGATCGAGCCTTCTGGCGCCGCGCATCCTCGGGCAGCAGGGTGCCTTCGCGCTGCTCGGCCTCGGCGAAGGCTTTTCGGCTGAACGGGCGAAGGCCGCCGGCCTGATCTACGAGGTGGTCGAGGAAGCAGCGCTGGAGGCCTCGGTGCTGGCGGCGGCCGGGCAGATCGCGGCCAAGCCGCCGCAGGCGCTGAAGATCGCGCGCGACCTGATGCGTGGCTCGCGAGACGACCTCGTCGCCCGCATCGGCGAGGAAAGCGAGCATTTTCGCGAGCGGCTGAAGTCCGATGAGGCCCGCGCCGCGCTCACCGCGTTCATGACGAGAAAGAAGGCCTGAGCCTCTCCTTCAGGGATAAAGCCTCGTCTTATCCCAGGCGCCTTTCGCGTCGCGGCTGAAGACGAGCCGGTCGTGCAGGCGGAACGGCCTGTCGTGCCAGAACTCGATGGTGCTCGGCACGATTCGGAAGCCGGACCAGTGCTTTGGCCGGGGGATCTCGCCGATCGGATAGCGTGCCGTGTATTCTGCCACCGCCTTTTCCAGCGCAAAGCGGCTTTCCAGTGGTCGCGACTGTTTCGAGGCCCAGGCGCCGATGCGGCTGCCGCGTGGCCGCGTCGCGTAATAGGCGTCGGCTTCGGCGTCGCTGACGATCTCCACCGGTCCGCGAATGCGCACCTGGCGGCGCAGCGACTTCCAATGGAAACACATCGCCGCCTTCATGCTGCCAAGAATCTCCTGGCCCTTGGCGCTCTCGAAATTCGTGTAGAAGACAAACCCGCCTTCATCGAATCCCTTGAGCAACACCATACGCACATCCGGCATGCCGTCGGCATCGACGGTCGCCAGAGCCACGCCGTTGGGGTCGTTCGGCTCGCTTTTCGTTGCGTCGTCCAGCCATGCGGCAAAGAGGCGAAACGGCTCGGCAGCCTCGGTAAAGTCACCGCTTGTTAACTCAGTGTCACTCATAGTTTTTCTCAAATTGTCACGAAGCCAAGATTCTTACAAAACCAAGATTCTTAACGAAGCAAGGGGGAGGCTGCCGATTGTCGCGTATCGCGCAAGCTTTTGACAGCAGGCAATGGAGCGTTATCGCTTCGGCCAGCGCGAAAGCCGCGATCGTGGCGGTCGCCTTGCCGCTTGCCGCGTGTGGCGCCGGCGGCTTCAGCCTGGAAAAAGCCGAAGTCGACCGCTCGATCCTGACCAGCAGCACATCGGCCTCGGCCGCGCCGGCCAATTTGGATCGCGACTCCGACCAGACGACGATCGGCAATGCGGTTTCCTCGGCCGATATCGAGCAGCTCGGCGGGCAGGCCGTCCCATGGGCCAATGCCGGCACCGGCTCGCGCGGTACCATCACCGATCTGGCGGAATTGAAGGACAACGGCCAGACCTGCCGCCGCTTCAAGGCCTCGCGCGAAAGCTTTGACGGCGTTGCCATGTTCGAAGGCGAACTGTGCCTGGCCAGCGCCGGCGGCTGGCGCATGCAGGACTTCAAGGCACTCTGAGCCTGATCCGCAAGTCGATCGGACCGGCTCTGATTTCCGCGTCTGATATGCGGCTCCAGCACTGGAATTTCTTCCTATGCGAGCGCATATAGGGGGCAACCAGAGACTCAACTCTTCTCCAGGGCAGTAAGCATGCGCGACCCCTATGAGGTGCTGGGCGTTGCCAAGAACGCATCGGCCAAGGATATAAAATCGGCGTACCGGAAACTCGCCAAGAAGCATCATCCGGATCAGAACCCGAATGATCCCAAGGCGAAGGACCGTTTTGCCGCGGCCAACCAGGCCTATGAGATCGTCGGCGACGAAAAGAATCGCGCCGCTTTCGATCGCGGCGAAATCGACGCCGACGGCAAGCCGCGATTCCAAGGCTTTGAGGGCGCTGCCGGTGGCGGCGATTCCTTTGGCGGCTTTCGCCGGCAACAGGGTCCGGGCGGTTCGCGGTTCGAATTCCGCTCCGGCCGACCGGGTGGCGATCCGTTCGACGGCAACAGCGACATCTTCAGCCAGATTTTTGGCGACACTTTTTCGGGCGCGCGCGGTCCCGGCACGGGCGATCGCCGCCAGCAGGCGACAGCAGCCGATCTGAACGTCACGCTCGACGTCACCATCGAGGAAGCGGCGACCGCCGAAAAGGTGACGGCGATGTTCCCCGACGGCCGCAAAGTGGCGGTCAAGCTGCCGGCCTATGTCGAGGATGGCCAGACCATCCGCCTCAAAGGCCAAGGCGAGCAGGGGCCGGGCCAGCCAGGCGACGCGCTGGTCAAGATCCATCTGCGCCGACATCCACGCTACCGCATCGAGGGCCGCGACCTGCACGCCGATCTGCCGGTGGCGCTGGCGGATGCGGTGCTCGGCGCCAAGGTGCCGGTCGAGACGCCGACCGGCAGGCTCGCGGTCAACATTCCAGCCTGGTCGAGCTCCGACAAGGTCCTGCGGCTGAAGGGCAGGGGCCTGCCGGAAAAGGCCGGCGGCCACGGCGATCTCTACGCTCATGTGCGCATCATGCTGCCGGAAGACGGTGATAGCGCGCTCGAAGCGCTGTTGCGCAGCCAAAAAGGCTGATCGGCGGCTTTTGTCCCCTGAACTGTCCGGTTTGAGCGCTTGAAGGGGCTCTGTGCCTGTGCGATAGGGCAACCCACAAAGCTGAATCTTGCGGAGAGCGCTGACATGGCGGGTGGACAGGGCCTAATGGCCGGCAAGCGCGGCCTCATTCTTGGCGTCGCCAACAATAGGTCGATCGCCTATGGCATCGCCAAGTCGTGCGTCGACCATGGCGCCGAGATCGCGCTGACCTATCAGGGCGAGGCGTTCAAGAAGCGCGTCGAGCCGCTGGCGGCGGAACTGGGCGCCTTTGTCGCCGGCCATTGCGACGTCACCGATCCGGCGAGCCTGGACGAGGTTTTCGCCAATGTCGCCAAACATTGGGGCAAGCTTGATTTCCTCGTCCACGCCATTGCCTTCTCCGACAAGGACGAGCTGACCGGCCGCTATGTCGAGACGACGCGCGACAATTTCCTGCGCACCATGGACATTTCGGTCTATTCCTTCACCACCATTGCCAAGCGCGCCGAGGCGCTGATGACCAATGGCGGCTCGTTGCTGACGCTGACCTACTACGGTGCCGAAAAGGTCATGCCGCACTACAACGTCATGGGTGTCGCCAAGGCGGCGCTCGAGGCCAGCGTGCGCTACCTGGCGGTCGACCTCGGCGCCAAGAAGATCCGCGTCAACGCCATTTCGGCCGGCCCGATCAAGACGCTTGCGGCCTCTGGCATCGGCGATTTCCGCTACATCCTGAAGTGGAACGAGTACAATTCGCCGCTGAAGCAGACGGTGACGCAGGAGGAAGTCGGCGATTCCGGCGTCTATTTCCTGTCCGACCTGTCGCGCGGCGTCACCGGTGAAGTGCATCACGTCGATTCGGGCTACCACGTCGTCGGCATGAAGGCGGTCGACGCGCCTGATATTTCGACGGTCAAGGACTAACACCCGGCCAACCGTCGTCCGTCCCGATCCCGCACCGGAAGACCTGATGTACCCGCTGGTTTATATCGCGCGCCACGGCCAGACCGCGTGGAACGCCGAAATGCGGCTTCAGGGGCAGGCCGACACCGATCTCAACGCTCTTGGCCGCGAGCAGGCGACCGGAAACGGGCTTCGGCTAGCCGCGTTGGTCCCAAATCCCTGGGAATTCGATTTCCTCGCCAGTCCGATGAAACGGACGCGCGAAACGATGCAGCGTATTCGCGCTGCGATGAAGCTCGATCCGGGTGCCTATCGAACCGATCCGCGCCTCGTCGAGGTCAATTTCGGCGACTGGCAGGGATTTACCTTTCCCGAACTCGAGACACGGTATCCCGGAGCGAGCATGACGCGGGCTCTGGACAAGTGGAACTTTCAGCCCCCCGGCGAAGGCGCCGAGAGCTATCAGATGCTGCTCGAACGGGTGAGGCCATGCTTCGACGCGATCGACCGCCAGTCGATCTGCGTGACTCATGGCGGCGTCATGCGGACCCTGTTTCGCTTTGTGCTGGGCATTGCCGAGGCCGAGGCTTCGAACCTGGAGATACCGCAGGATCGTCTGCTCAAGCTTGAAGGCAAGAGCCTGGAATGGCTGTAAGCCCACCTCTGAGGGCGAGCCACCGCCCGATTTTTACTGGAAGCTCTAGTTGGCAGAGCTGTCCGGCAGTTCCATGTCGGTGACGATGTTTTCACCATTGGTTACATCGTAGGCGATGACGATGTCCATGCCCGGCTTCAGCGCGTCGAGGTCGGTCTCGGCGTTCAGCTTGTAGGACTTGCCGTCATCCAGCGTCAGCGTCGCCGTGTCCTTGTCGATCTTCTTGATCAGGCCTTCGGTCTGGCCGGCGAAAGCGGCGGTGGAAAGCAGCAGCGTGGCGGCAACGGCGCCAATCAGGGTACGCATAATCGTTCCTCTTTATCATTGCACCGGCACGGCGGCGGCGGATACTCAACGGCGGATCGAAGAAAGCAGAAACCAGCCGAATGTGTCAAAACTTAAACGGCTGGGATGACAGTTTGACCACTGCGAAAAACGCCAATAGAAGGCAGGCTTCAGCCGGCTCCGCTGCCGGGCAGGGCACTTTCCATGTCTCACAACACGTTCGGCCACCTTTTCCGCGTCACCACCTGGGGGGAAAGCCATGGCGCCGCCCTCGGCTGCGTGGTCGACGGCTGCCCGCCTGGCATCCGCTTTACGCGCGACGATATCCAGGTCGAACTCGACAAGCGCCGGCCGGGGCAATCACGTTTCGTGACGCAGCGTCGCGAACCAGATGAAGTGAAGGTGCTGTCTGGCTTCATTTTCGACGAGGACGGCGAGACGATGATCACCACCGGCACGCCGGTGTCGATGCTGATCGAGAATGTCGACCAGCGTTCAAAGGATTATGGCGAGATCGCCCGCCAATACCGGCCGGGCCATGCCGACTACACTTATGACGTGAAATACGGCGTGCGCGATTATCGCGGCGGCGGCCGCTCCTCGGCCCGCGAGACGGCAGCCAGGGTGGCGGCCGGTGCCTTGGCGCGCAAGGTGGTTCCGGGCGTGGTGGTGCGCGGCGCGCTGGTGTCGATGGGCGAAAAATCCATCGACCGCGCCAACTGGAACTGGAATTTCATCGGCGATGCCGAAAATCCGTTCTTCACCCCCGATCCGGCGTCCGTTCCTGTCTTCACCAGATATCTCGACGGCATCCGCAAGGCGGGCTCCTCGGTCGGTGCGGTGATCGAAATCGTCGCCGACGGCGTTCCGCCAGGCCTCGGCGCGCCGATCTATGCCAAGCTTGACCAAGACATCGCCTCCGGCTTGATGTCGATCAACGCCGTCAAGGGCGTCGAGATCGGCAACGGCTTCGAGGCCGCCCGCATCACCGGTGAACAGAATGCCGACGAGATGCGCATCGGCAATGACGGCAAGCCGGTGTTCCTGTCCAACAATGCCGGCGGCATCCTCGGCGGCATCTCGACCGGCCAGGCGATCGTCGCCCGTTTCGCCGTCAAGCCGACCTCGTCGATCCTGACGCCGCGAAAGTCGATCGACAAGGACGGCAAGGACGTCGAGATCATGACCAAGGGCCGCCACGATCCATGCGTCGGCATCCGCGCCGTGCCGATCGGCGAAGCAATGGTTGCCTGTGCGATCGCCGACCACTATCTGCGGCATCGGGGACAGACGGGGAGGGGAATAGGGGAATAGGGCAATATGTTGCGCTCTTAGTCCGGCCGGCCAAATCTTTTTGCTTTTCCCTACTCCCGTACTGCCCTACTCCCTTATTCCCCTGCGAGCGAAGCGAGTACCCATGCCTTACGACCAGAAAAAAATCGTCGAAGCCCTGCGTGCTTTCGAACGCGGCGAGATCGTCGTCGTCATGGATGATGACGGGCGCGAGAACGAGGGCGACCTGATCGTCGCCGCCGTCCACTGCACGCCCGAAAAAATGGCGTTCATCGTTCGCCACACGTCCGGCATCGTCTGCACGCCGATGCCGCGCGAAGAAGCCAAGCGGCTTAACCTTGCGCCGATGGTCGCCGACAACGATTCCGCCCACACCACGGCTTTCACCGTCAGCGTCGATTTCAAGCATGGCACCACCACGGGCATCTCGGCCGAAGATCGCACTTTGACCGTTCGCAATCTTGCCAACGGCAATGTCGGCGGCTCGGATTTCGTCCGGCCCGGCCACATCTTCCCTTTGATTGCGCGCGAAGGCGGCGTGCTGATGCGCTCCGGTCATACCGAAGCAGCGGTCGATCTGTGCAAGCTCGCCGGCCTGCCGCCGGTCGGCGTCATTTCCGAGCTGGTCAATGATGACGGCACCGTCAAGCGCGGCCCGCAGGTGCAGGCTTTCGCCCAGGAGCATGGGCTGAAGCAGGTTTCGGTCGCCGACCTCATTGCCTACCGGCAGCGCAAGGAAACTCTGGTCGAACGCGTCGCGTGCTCGGAAATCGACA
The DNA here is from genome assembly GCF_040319805.1 of Mesorhizobium sp. M0848. Taxonomy (NCBI): domain Bacteria; kingdom Pseudomonadati; phylum Pseudomonadota; class Alphaproteobacteria; order Hyphomicrobiales; family Phyllobacteriaceae; genus Mesorhizobium; species Mesorhizobium sp. M0848. The sequence continues at coordinate 330,030 of NZ_JAMYOM010000002.1, forward strand.
CGCTCGGCGGCAAGGCACAGGTCTTCACCTACACGCTGCCGTGGGACTCCATGCATCACGTCGCGATAGTCTTCGGCGACATCCGCGACGGCGAGGAGGTCCCGGTGCGTCTGCATTCCGAGGATGTGGTGACCGATGTCTTCGGCACCAGCCACCGGCTCGACGCCATCATGAAGGCGATGGGTGAGCGCAGGCGCGGCGTCATCGTCTATCTCAGAGAAGGCTCCGTCGGCGTTGCGCATCAGGAACGCAAACGGCCGGCCAGCGGCGACCGCGAGGATCACGAAGAGGCTCGCCGCCGCGAAAACGAGTGGCGCGAGATCGGGCTCGGCGCGCAGATCCTCAAGGATCTCGGCATCTCCTCGATCAACCTGATCGCCTCGCGCGAACGCCACTATGTCGGCCTCGAAGGTTTTGGCATCCACATCGCCAAGACCGAGATCCTCTAGGCAGCTAGCGCCCGGCTCGAAACCGGGCGCTATCTGATTATTCCGCGGCAATCGCGGCCGCTTCACATCCGTCCATCTCGCACTCAGTCGTGGCAAGGCTGCGTTGGCCAAGCAGCACCGTGGCCAGCGCGATCGTGCCTGAAGCCACCGACACCCAGAACCCGTTCGGTGCACCGAACGCATCCACCACCGCGCCGGCCGCGAACGAGCCCAGCGCCATGCCGATGCCGATGCCGGTCATGACCCAGGTGATGCCTTCGGTCAGCATCGCTTCCGGCACATGCCGCTCGATCAGGCCGAAGGCCGTGATGAAGGTCGGCGAGATCGCCACACCGCTGATGAACACGGTCAGCGCCAGCAGCGGCACGGTGTCGGCGGCGAGCGGCAACAGCGTGCCGAGCGCGACGAGGGCGACTGCGATGGCGAGCTGGCGTTGCAGCGGCGCCTCGCGCTAGGAAGCCGGCGGCCGCAAAGCCCTTGGCGCCGGGGGCACGAAAGATTTCCGCATAGGGATTTTGCATCGGTTGGTTCCTCGACAAAGGACGATTGGACAATTACATACGGAGCGTATGATTATTAGATAGAGCATACGCCGCGTATGTCAATTAGCATACGAAGCGTATGTGAATAGGTCCAGGACACATGCACAAACCCCGCAAGGAGATGATCGCCGAGACGCGCGCAAAGCTTATTGCGGCGGCCCGTCATGCCTTCGGCACAACAGGCTATGCGGAAGCCTCGATGGATGATTTCACCGCTTCGGCCGGGCTGACGCGCGGTGCGCTCTATCATCATTTCGGCGACAAGAAGGGGCTGTTGCAGGCGGTCATAGCCCAGATTGACGGCGAGATGGCGGCGCGCATCAATGAGGTCGCGTCGAGAGCACCGACCCGCTGGCAACATTTCGTCGACGAGTGCTCGACCTATATCGAGATGGCGCTGGAGCCGGAAATCCAGCGCATCATGTTCCGCGATGGCCCGGCCGTGCTGGGGGATCCAGCGCAATGGCCGAATGCCAGTGCGTGCATCGCTTCAATGACCGACCATCTGACCGCGCTGCAGGAGGAGGGGGTCGTTGTCTCCAGCCTCGACCCCGAGACCGCCTCGCGACTGATCATCGGAGCGAGCAGCCAGGCAGCGCAACGGATCGCCAATTCGAACGACCCCGAAACGACGTCGAAGAAGGTGGTGACGGCGTTCAAGCAACTGCTCGAAGGCCTGCTCAGGAAGCCGGATCCGCAGTCGAATTGAAGTTCTCACCGGAGCTTTCGTGCCGGCAGCTGTTCACGATAGGAATTTTTTCTTGACACCGTGCCCTCAGCTAAGGTATATATTCATCCATGGTGCTGATTTGCGCCAGTGACCCGCCGCACAGGCGGGTTTTTCGTTTGATGCTCCGTCAGCCAACGCGCTGGCGGGCTCCGAACCAACCCGTTACCCCGAATTCGTCGCCCTTTGGCGTCAGGGCCGGCAATTGACAATCGCCGGGTTGAGTCCATCCTCTTCCACCATCTCTGAGGCGGAGATTCGGGGCACATGTGGGATTTTGAGATCGGCCGGTCGGTGTCCATCATGATGCGGACCTGGCCGTTCATCGTTTTTCGCATGATCGTCTATTTCGGCATCACGCTGGCCTACATCATGGCGACCGGCACCGGTGCCTCTGTCGGCTATGGCGTCGGCCATATCTCCACTGATCCCGACGGGCCGCTGTCGTTTGCCCTGTGGGGCGGCGTGGTCGGTTTCGGCGTCGTCTCGATCGCCGTCTACTGGATCCGCGAATACATCCTCTATGTCGTCAAGGCCGGCCACATCGCCGTCATGGTTCATCTGATCGACGGCCGCGACATTCCCGGCGGTCAGGACCAGATCGCCTACGCCAGGGATGTCGTCACCCAGCGTTTTGCCGAAGCCAACATCCTTTTCGTCGTCGACCGACTCGTCAAGGGTGCCATCCATGCCATCACCGGCCTGCTCGGCGGTATCGCCGCCTTCCTGCCGATACCAGGCCTGAGCGGCCTGGTCTCCTTCATCAACACGGTGATCCGCCTGTCGCTGACCTATGTCGACGAGATCATCCTCGGCTACAACATCCGCATCAATTCAGCCTCGCCCTTCGAGACGGCGCGCCAAGGCGTAGTGCTCTATGCTCAGAACGGCAAGGTCATGGTCAAGAACGCCGTCTGGCTGGCGGTCATCATGTGGGGCATGTCGTTCATCATCTTTCTGATGATGCTGGCACCTGCCGGTGCGATTCTGTTCCTGATGCCTGGCCAGCTCGCCGGCTGGGCTTTTGTGCTCGCCATCGTCTTCGCCTGGGCATTCAAGGCGGCGTTCATCGAGCCTTTCGCCATCGCCTGCCTGATGCAGGTCTATTTCAAGACCATCGCGGGCCAGGTGCCCGATCCGGCCTGGGACGCCCGGCTGGCCGAGGCATCGTCGAAGTTCAGGGAGCTCAAGGACAAGGCGCTGGCCTCCTTCGGCGGTTCGCGCTGGGCTACGGCCGGCGCCACACCCTGATCGGCTGGGCGGATGGTGTCTGGTGAGGCAGGAACGGTGTTGAGGCGCGCCACGGTGGATTTGAGCTGTGTCTCGCCTTGCCCGGAAAAGGTCTCGCTCATGATCAGCTCCGGCAGCGGCAGCCGCCGTCCCCAGCCATGCGTTTCAAGGTCCGGTTTGGGAGCGAACTCGGAAACACGGCCGACGCAGAGATAGGCGACCGGCGTTACGTGATCCGGAATGGCCAACAGCCGCTTCAGCGCCTCAGCCTCGATGATGCTCACCCAGCCGACGCCAACGCCCTCGGCACGCGCGGCCAGCCAGAAATTCTGCACCGCGCAGACGGTGCTGTAGAGATCCATCTCCGGATTGTGCCAACGTCCCAGCGGCGAACCCTTCGAGCGCTGCCGGTCGCAGGTGATGCAGATGTTGAGCGCGCTCTCGCAGATGCCTTCCAGCTTGAGCTTGCGGTACAGCGCCTGTTTTTCCGCCTCGATAGCCGGCAGTTCCTGTTCTCGCGCGGCCAGGAACAGGTCGCGCACCTCCGCCCGTCGTTTGACATCGCGAATGACAATGAAATTCCATGGCTGCATGAAGCCGACCGATGGCGCGTGATGGGCGGCAAGCAGCAGCCGTGCCAGCACGTCGTCATCGATCGCGGTGGGCAGGAAATGGCTGCGCACGTCACGCCGCGTGAACATGGCGCGGTAGACCGCATCGCGCGCATTCTGGTCAAATCCATCGTCAATGGCAGCGGTCATGTGTTCCGGCATCGCTTGTCCCCTTGCGATTGCAGATTCAAAACTGACAGAGCGTACTTTGTGCGTCCAAGTAGACGCACGTCGCTCTGATGCCATCCGCCTGACCACGCGGATGACAATGCCTGCCAGGCCGGTCTTCTGGCTCGGGATCAACCCGCGTCCGGTGCCTTCCCGTCATCGACAGTGGCATTTACCGGCGCGGTCCCCCTCACAGCGTTGGGCACGCCACGGAATTCAACCGTGTTCCCGATTCTCCCGCTTGCGGCGGGCACCAGGCAGTACCAGGGACCTTACGCCGAAGCGCCCGCGGGGCCAATGCCTGCGGCGACGCGAATGGACGCAGTCGCGATTTTCCCCAGTCATCGGCCGCCCGTGCATGGCCTTTGTCGATCCGGGTCACTAGATTAGGACGATGACCACCCGTCTCTACACCCATCCGATCTTCCTCGAGCATCTCACGCCGCCCGGACATCCCGAGCGGCCCGACCGCTTACGCGCCATCGAGCGCGTGCTCGACGACGAAGCCTTTGCCGGGCTCGATCGTATTCAGGCGCCGGAAGGCGACGAGGCCACCATCCTCTACGCGCATCCCGCCGATTTCGTCGCCCGCGTTCGCGCCGCCATCCCCGACGAGGGGATTGCCCGCATCGATGCCGACACCACTGCCAGCCCGAAGAGCTGGCAAGCGGCGATCACCGCGATCGGCGCCGCCAACGCCGCCGTCGATGATGTCTTTTCGGGCCGCGCCGACAACGTCTTCGTCGCCGCCCGGCCGCCCGGCCATCATGCCGAAAAGACCACGGCGATGGGCTTTTGCCTGTTCAACACGGCGGCGATCGCGGCGCGTTATGCGCAGAAGAAACACGGTGTCGAGCGCGTTGCCGTCGTCGACTGGGACGTGCATCACGGCAATGGCACGCAGGATATTTTCTGGGACGATCCGTCGGTGCTCTATTGCTCGACACACCAGATGCCGCTTTATCCCGGCACCGGAGCGAAGACCGAAACGGGCGCCGGCAACATCGTCAACGCACCGCTGGCGCCGCAGACCGGCAGCGAAGTGTTTCGCGATGCCTTCCTGTCGCGCGTCCTGCCCGCGCTCGACAATTTCGCGCCCGACCTGATCATCATTTCGGCGGGGTTCGACGCGCACCACCGCGATCCGCTGGCCGAGATCAATCTGACCGAGGATGATTTCGACTGGGCGACCGGCCAGCTGATGCAGCGCGCGGCACGCCACAGCGGCAACCGGCTCGTCAGCCTGCTCGAGGGCGGCTACGATCTGCAGGGATTGGCATTTTCGGTCGCCGCCCATGTCGGGCGACTGATGAAAGGATGAATGATGGCCGATGAGACCAACGAAGACGTCAAGGCGATGAGCTTCGAGCAGGCACTCGATGCGCTGGAGAAGATCGTCGATGATCTGGAGCGTGGCGACGTGCCGCTCGACCAGTCGATCAGGATCTATGAACGTGGCGAGGCGCTGAAGGCGCATTGCGACCGGCTGCTGAAGGCCGCCGAGGACAAGGTCGAGAAGATCAGGCTGTCGCGCGACGGCAAGCCGGTCGGAACGGAGCCACTCGACGCGGATTGAGGCCCGGTCCGAACGATGGCCTCGCCTCACCAGTTTTTGGACAGGATCATGATCGAGGATATAACTCGTTCCGCTTGAAACAGCTCAAGGACAAGAGGAGATACGGAAGCGATGTGCAGAAACATCAAGACCCTGTTCAATTTTGATCCGCCGGCAACCAATGACGAGGTGCGCGACGCGGCTCTTCAGTTCGTCCGCAAGCTGAGCGGAACGACGCGGCCCTCGAAGCAGAACCAGCACGCCTTCGACCATGCCGTCGAAGCCATCGCCGCCTCGGCGCGCGAACTGCTCGATTCCCTGGAAACCCACCAGCATCCGCGTAATCGCGAAGAGGTGGCGGCCAAGCTGCGGGCAAAGGCGGCGATCCGCTTTGCCTGATGCGGCCAGGCGGCCTTCGACCACCGACAAGGAGAGTCCATGAGCTTCTTCCCCGGGAAAGACCCTGAGGCAGGCGATGCCTTCGCCAGCGATCAGATCGAATTGATGGTCATACCCAACGCCAAGGATATCGGCGGTTTTCAGGTGCGCCGTGCCCTGCCGACGGCAAAAAGGCGGCTGGTGGGGCCGTTCATCTTCTTCGACCGCATGGGTCCCGCGATCCTGCGCGCCGGTCAGGCACTGGATGTCCGTCCGCATCCGCATATCGGCCTGTCGACGGTCACCTATCTGTTCGACGGCAAGATCCGGCACCGCGATTCACTCGGCACCGAAATGGTCATTCAGCCCGGCGACGTGAATTTGATGACCGCCGGCCGCGGCATCGTCCATTCGGAGCGTACGCCGGAGGAACTGCGTGGCGCGCCGATGTCGGTATCCGGCCTGCAGACATGGCTGGCTCTGCCGGACGACAAGGAAGAGGTGGCTCCGGTTTTCGAGAATACCGCAGCGCTTCGGCTTCCCGAGATCGAAGCCGAAGGCGTCAACGGGCGCCTCATCATCGGCGATTTCCAGGGACTGCGGTCCCCGGTCAGGGCCGACACGGAGACGCTCTACGCCGACCTGCGCCTGGCGCCCGGCGCCAGCGTGAAAATCCCTGCTGATGCGGAAGAACGCGCCATCTATACGCTGGAAGGCGAGGTCTCAATTTCGGGTGATGTATTCCCAGCCGAACGGCTGCTGGTGTTCCGTCCCGGTGACGAGATCGTCGTGTCGTCGCAGACCGGGGCGCATTTCATGCTGTTCGGCGGCGCCTCTCTTGGTTCGAAGCGTTACATCTGGTGGAATTTCGTCTCGTCGTCCAAGGAGCGCATCGAACAGGCGAAAGAGGAATGGAAGACGGGCCGCTTCGACATCGTTCCCGGAGACGAGGAAGAGTTTATTCCGCTGCCGGAAAGCTGATGCCCTGTCACCCAAAAGTGGCAGAACGAAATGCATAGACAAAAGACTAGGGCCTGATCCGCGTCACTGACACACATTTACTTTCGCCGGCCGGCGGCCTATTCGCCCATCAACCGAAAGCCCGAGCACCGTGAACGCAACGCCGCATACGCCGCTTCTCGACAAGGTCCGCATCCCGGCCGACCTGCGCACGCTTGCCGAAAGTGAACTGCCGCAATTGGCGTCCGAGCTTCGCGCCGAGCTGGTCGACGCCGTGTCCCGCACGGGTGGTCATCTGGGCGCAGGGCTTGGCGTGGTCGAGCTGACAGTGGCGCTGCACTATGTCTTCAACACCCCCGACGACCGGCTGATCTGGGATGTCGGCCACCAGGCCTATCCGCACAAGATCCTGACCGGCCGCCGCGACCGTATCCGCACGCTGCGCCAGGAAAGCGGTCTGTCCGGCTTCACCCGCCGCGCCGAGAGCGAGTACGATCCCTTTGGCGCCGCCCACTCCTCGACGTCGATATCGGCCGGCCTCGGCATGGCCGCCGCCCGCGATCTCTCCGGCGGCCGCAACAACGTCATTGCCGTCATCGGCGACGGCGCCATGTCTGCCGGCATGGCCTATGAGGCGATGAACAATGCCGGCGCGCTCGATGCACGGCTGATCGTCATTCTCAACGACAACGACATGTCGATCGCGCCGCCGACCGGCGCGATGAGCGCCTATCTGGCGCGGCTGGCCTCCGGCAAGGCCTATATCGGCCTGCGCGATTTCGGCAAGAAACTGACGTCCTATCTCGGCAAGCGCGCGGATCGTGCGATCACAAGGGCAGTCGAGCATGCACGCGGCTACGTCACCGGCGGCACGCTGTTCGAGGAACTCGGCTTCTATCACATCGGCCCGATAGACGGCCACAATCTGGAGCATCTGATCCCGGTCCTGAAAAACGTCCGCGACAATGGCGAAGGCCCGGTGCTCATCCATGTCGTCACCCAGAAGGGCAAGGGCTATGCGCCGGCCGAAGCCGCTGCCGACAAATATCACGGCGTCAACAAGTTCGACGTCATCACCGGCGCGCAGGCCAAGGCGCCAGCCAACGCACCGGCCTACACCAAGGTGTTCGCCGAAAGCCTGGTCCAGGAGGGCCGCGAGGACGACCGTATCGTCGCCGTCACCGCAGCCATGCCGAGCGGTACCGGCCTCGATTTGTTCGGTGAAGCGTTCCCGTCGCGCACCTTCGATGTCGGCATCGCCGAACAGCATGCGGTGACCTTCGCGGCGGGCCTTGCCACCGAAGGCTACAAGCCGTTCGCGGCCATCTATTCCACCTTCCTGCAGCGCGCCTACGACCAGGTCGTCCACGACGTCGCCATCCAGAAATTGCCGGTGCGCTTTCCCATTGACCGGGCCGGCTTCGTCGGCGCCGATGGCGCCACCCATTGCGGCGCCTTCGACACCACCTTCCTGGCGACACTGCCGGGTTTCGTCGTCATGGCGGCCGCCGACGAGGCGGAGCTGCGTCACATGGTACGCACTGCGGCGAGCTATGATGAGGGTCCGATCGCCTTCCGCTATCCGCGTGGCAACGGCGTCGGCGTCGACATGCCGGAGCGCGGCTCGGTTCTCGAAATCGGCAAGGGCCGCGTCGTCAAGGAGGGCACCAAGGTTGCATTGCTGTCCTTCGGCACGCGGCTGCAGGATTGCCTGATCGCCGCCGAGGAGCTAGGGGCTGCCGGGCTGTCCACCACTGTCGCCGACGCCCGTTTCGCCAAGCCGCTCGACCAGGATCTGATCCGACGGCTGGCCCGCTCGCATGAGGTGCTGGTGACGGTGGAGGAGGGCGCCGTCGGCGGCTTCGCCAGCCACGTGCTGCAGTTCCTTGCCCATGAGGGCCTGCTGGAAAGCGGCCTGAAGGTGCGTCCGCTGGTGCTGCCCGACGCGTTCACCGACCACGCCAAGCCGGAAAAGATGTATGCCGATGCCGGGCTCGATGCCGCCGGCATCGTGCGCACCGTGTTCGTGGCACTCGGGCACACAGTCCACGCCCAGCGCGCCTGAATCAAAGTCTCAATGACTTGAATCGGTTTGCCGGCCAACGATCTTAACGCGTTGTTTACGCTGACGTTTGGCGCTTTGCTTACCGTGTCTGTTGGCCGTTTTTCAATGGCGCCCTGCTAGATCGTGATCAGGCAGGGAGACAACAACAATGAAAACGCTTCTGTGCGGTGCAGCGCTTTGCGCCGTCATCGTCGCGCCGGCCACAGCCGAAACGCGCTATGATCGCAGCCTCGAAAAGGCGGCGATGGACATCATCGCTGGCAAGATGGGCGACATCCGCGGCGGCTTTTCATTCAAGCAGGTGCCGCAATTGGTGGTTCTGCCGGCGCCTGTTCCCGCGCCTGCGGTTGCCATCGAGCCTGCACGCGAGCAAGCTTCGGGAGGGCGTGAGGATGGGTTGTCTCCAGCCGTCGAGCGTCCGGTTCCCCGAAGCGTATTCTGAGCTGGAGAGCAGCAAGCCTTGATCGGGATTGCCCGATCGTTTCATCGTGCTTGCCGCTGTGCGGGTGATCTAAGAAGGCGCTGGCAATGCTACTCCGCCGCCACCAACTCCGCTTGTTGCGCCGGTTTCTCGGGGCGCCAGGATTGCGCCGCATGGCGGGCGCGGTCTGCCAGGGCGGCTAGGCGTCCGCGCAGGTTTCGTCCACCCACCACTGACGACAAGGTCACCGAATGCGTCGCAAAGCGGCGCTTGAAATCCTCGCCGCCGCAGAGAAAATCGATCGTGGTCAAGCCCCGGTCAAACGACCACTGGATGTAATCCATCATCAAGACCATGCCCGGCGAGGCCCGTTCGAAGGCCGGATCATAGGTGGTGACGAAAGCCATCATCGTTCCATGCTGCTCGAAATTGATCGAGATGGCGATGATCTCGTCTTCGCGTTCGAGCACGAAGATGCGCAGCAATCCAAGCTTGGCCAGAACGGATATGAGTGCCGCCAGCGCGGGGGAACCTTCGTCGAAGAGGTCCGAAACGCGGCCGTGTTTTGCAAGCCATACCCGCTTCAGTGTCGCGACGCGCTCCAGCACCGGCTCGCGGGCTTCGTGCGCATCCATCAGGCGGAAACGCAGCGCGCCGCCTTCCTCCATGAATTTGTAGCCACGGCGATAGTTTTGCCGGGTTTTCTTCGACTGGCTTTCAAACCATTGGGCGCCGCGTTGCCCGGCGCCGGAAACTCGATAGCTGACCTCGCTGCGGTGGCTTGGCTGCAAGATATTGTCTTGGCCTGGGGCGGCGGGACCGAGCAGGGTCCGAAATCGGGCATCGGGCAACAGACGATTGAGGTAGGCAAGATCGAAGCCGCCATCGTCGAGGATATGTTGCCAGAGTTGCGGCAGGATCTGTGGCTCGGCATCGGGAGCAAGCAGGACATCGCCATAGTCGCAGTGATCCTTCGCCGCCCACTCCAGCATACGGATGCCCGAGCGCCAGAAGGTCGCGAGCGCAATGACGGCCTCGAGACGCTCGCCGCTCCAGACCAGGCCGATCCTGAGACCGCGACGGTCCTGATGCGGTGTGGTGTGCCACCAGGCCGAGATCCAGTCGGGATGCTGGAAAACGAGGCCGCCGGCGCGTTGCCAGAGCGCTGCCCAGGCGGGTGCGATTTCTGCCAGCCGCGCTGGCGAGGTTGCAATTTCGATCCGGTGCGTTCGCGGCATCCGGAACACGGCGGGTCCGTTCATGGCTTGCCCCCTTGCGGCGATTGCTGTGGCTCGGGCTTGTCGGTGCGGAAATGTCTGGCGATCTGCCGCCACATCCGCTTCAGCGGCAGAACATAGAGGCCTGCGAGCGACTGGTAGTCGCGCACGTTGCGTTCGATCAAACCGAACTTGAAGTCCTCGTCGGGTCTCGGGACGCACAGAGTTCCGAAGAGCCGATCCCAGAACGAGAAGAGCAGCCCGAAGTTCTTGTCGTAGTGGCGCGGGTCGGTGCTGTGGTGCAACTGATGCCAGTGCGGGCACAGGATCAGATTGTTCAACGGTCCAAACGAGATCTTGAAATGCGTGTGCCTGACGAAATCCATCATCAGGATGTTGCGTATGATGTAGACGTTGACGCCGAAGACCGTCAGCTCGACGAGGTTCAGCGACACCAGCGACCAGATGCCGAAGCAGATGCCGGGAATGACGCCGTCCCAGGCCCGGTTCATCAATTCGTCGAGCGGGTGGACGCGATCCTTGGTGATGCCGACCATCACCTCGGCCGAATGGTGCACCTTGTGCAGTTCCCAGAGCACCGGATAGCGGTGCTGGGCGACGTGATAGAGATAGTACGAGATGTCGTAGGCAAGCAGCATGGTGATGGTGAAGATCGTCACCGTCACCGGCCCTGCCGGCCCTTCGATCAGGGGCGGCTGGATTGCCAGCAGCGTGGAGAGCAACCAGTTCGTCGCATAGCCGACGGCGCTGACGAAGACGACGCCGGCGGGCAGCATGAGGAATGGCATCAGCGCCTTCCGCGTCACCCAGAACAAAAGGTCGGCTTTCGCCGAAGGGTGCGTGATGACCTCATGCGGGACTGCGAACTCGAAGAACTCTTTCCAGCTCTTTTTCTCGACCGTGCGCCAGTAGGCGACCAGGGCGCTGACCAAAGCAGTCAGCAACAGAAGTCCGGTCGCCAGCAGGCCGGCGCCGGAAATCCGATCAAGAACCCTGTAGACGATATCGCTGGCCATTTCCAAGGTTGCCGCCTCTCCATCCGGGTTTTCCGGTCGTCGCGGTCATAACATTGAAGTCCTCAAGCAAATGCGATGAAAATTGGTTAAGAAATCATGAGGCTTTCTAGGTTTTTGGTATTTATCCGCAGGCGGCGAGACCTCATGCTACGGCGGTCATCTGTCTCAACGGGCGTAACGCATGGATATTCATAAAGATGGTCGACGGGACGGAATGCCTCACCATCGTCGCGGTCCAAGATGCTGGGCGTGATGACGGGAACGTGAGACGAGATGCTTCCGGCCGGCGCTCTTGCCATCGTCGTCGGCTTTCGCCATGAAGGCCGATGAATTCGCCTCTGCCAGCCAGCGCACGCCAGCGGCTCGACGACCTGCTCGTCCAGCGCGGGCTGTTTGCCAGCCGCTCACGTGCCCGCGACGCGGTCGAGCGCGGCACGGTGACCGTCGACGGCGTCATTGCGCGCAAGCCCGGCCAGAGCGTTTTGCCGCAATGCCTTGTTACCATCGATGATCCGGCGCAAGGCTATGTGTCGCGCGCGGCACTCAAGCTGATCGGTGGGCTCGATCATTTCGGCCTCGACCCTGCCGGCTGTGAAGCGCTCGACATCGGCGCCTCGACCGGCGGCTTCACCCAGGTGTTGCTCGAGCGCGGCGTGGCCCATGTCACCGCGGTCGATGTCGGTCATGGCCAGATGCATCCTGATATCGGCGGCGACCCGCGTGTGACGGTGATCGAAGGACTGAACGCCCGCGACCTCGCCCTCGCCGATCTCAGCGGGCGTATTCCGGATTTCATCGTGTCCGACGTCAGCTTCATCTCGCTGAAACTGGCGCTGCCGCCGGCGCTTGGTCTGGCGAAGGCTGGCGCCAAGGCCATGTTTCTGGTCAAGCCGCAATTCGAGGCGGGCCGTGATGCGATCGGCAAGGGTGGTCTGTTGAAAGACCCCTACGACGCCTCTCGTGTCGCCGGCCTGCTGCAGGATTGGCTGGACTCCGTTCCCGGTTGGCGCTCGCTGGGGCTGCATTTGTCGCCGATCGAGGGCGGCGACGGCAATCGCGAATTCCTGCTCGGTGGGATCAAGGACCGATGAGCGCGCGCTTCAGCATCAGGAAACTTGGCGCTCAGGGCGACGGTGTCGCCGAGACCGAGACAGGGGATCTGTTCATTCCTTTCACACTGCCCGGTGAAACGGTCACCGCCGCGCGCGAAAGGGATCGCGCCATGCTGATGGCGGTGCTGGAATCATCGCCGCTGCGCATCGATCCCGCCTGCCGCCATTTCACCGAATGCGGCGGTTGCGCGCTCCAGCATTTCGAAGCCGAAGCCTATCGCCAGTGGAAACGCGAAAAGGTGGCGCACATCCTGAAGGGCAAAGGCATCGATTGCGAGATCGGTGACCTGGTCGCCTGCGCGCCGCAGACGCGCCGCCGTGTCGTGCTTGCCGCCCGCCGCACCGATACAGGCATGCTGCTCGGCTTCCATCGCCATCTGTCGCCAGAGATCATCGCCATATCGGAATGCCCGATCTCGCTGCCGGAGATCGTCGCTTCGCTCGATCGGTTGAAGGCGCTCGCCGAATTGGTCTGCGCAACCACCAAATCGTTCCGGCTGGCGGTCACCGTGACCGGTTCGGGGCTCGATGTCGCGGTCTATGAGTCAGGCAAACTGGGCGAAAACCAGCGTCGGGTCGCCTCCAACTTCGCCATGGCCCAGGGATTTGCCCGGCTTTCGATCGACGACGAGATCATCATCGAACCCAAAAAGCCGGTAGTCATGTTCGGCGGCGTAGCCGTTGCCATTCCGCCAGGCGCCTTCCTGCAGGCAACCGAGGCCGCGGAACAGGCGATGGCCGATATCGTCGGCGGACATCTGAAGCGCGCCAAGAAGGTGGCGGATCTTTTCGCGGGTTGCGGCAGCTTTGCCTTGCGGCTGGCAATGAAATCGGAAGTCCATGCGGTGGAGGGGGATGCGGCGGCTCTTTCTGCGCTCGACCGGGGATCGCGCTTCGCGACCGGGCTGAAGCGGGTGACGGGCGAACGCCGCGACCTGTTCCGCAGGCCGCTCACCTTCAAGGAATTGAATGCCTTCGACGGCGTGGTGTTCGACCCGCCGCGGGCAGGCGCCGAGGATCAGTCGAAGCAGATCGCCCGCTCGGATGTTCCGTTCGTTGCTGCCGTGTCTTGCAATCCAGTGACGCTGGCGCGCGACCTGCGCATCCTCATCGACGGCGGTTACACCTTGAAAAGCGTGACGCCGATCGACCAGTTCCTGTGGTCGCCGCATGTCGAGGCGGTCGCGCTGCTGGAGAAGCCGAAGAAGAGGCGGTAGATCATTCGCTGGTTTGGCGAAGCCGTGCTTCCGCGAGCACGCCCGTTTCTATTTCTCTCAATGTTTTCGACTTGCCTCTGTTGGGCAGCGACCCGAACACATCCTCGGGTCGCGTTGGGGGAAAGACCGGAGCAGGCCGTGTGAGCTGATCGGCGGTTGAACTGGAGGCAACGGATTTTTCTCCAGTGGCCATCGCATCAGACCCGCGTGCCGCCGACCGTCATCTGATTCATGCGCAGATGCGGCTGGCCGACGCCGACGGGCACGCCCTGTCCGGCCTTGCCGCACATGCCGATGCCGGTGTCGAGCTTCATGTCGTTGCCGATCATCGACACGCGGTGCATGGCGTCCGGGCCGTTGCCTATCAGCATCGCGCCCTTGATCGGCTGCGTCACCTTGCCGTTCTCGATCATGTAGGCCTCGGTGCAGCCGAACACGAATTTGCCAGAGGTGATGTCGACCTGGCCGCCACCGAAGGAGACAGCATAGATGCCGTTCTTGACCGAGGCGATGATTTCGTCCGGCTCCATGTCGCCTGATGTCATGTAGGTGTTGGTCATGCGCGGCATCGGCTGGTGGGCGTAGCCTTCGCGACGGCCGTTGCCGGTTGCCTTCATGCCCATCAGCCGGGCGTTCTGGCGATCCTGCATGTAGCCGACCAGCTTGCCGTCTTCGATCAGCACATTGCGGGCCGAAGGCGTGCCTTCGTCGTCGACGGTCAGCGAGCCGCGCCGCTCGGGCATCGTGCCGTCGTCGACCACCGTGACCCCCTTGGCGGCGACCTGCTGGCCCAGCAGGCCGGCGAAGGCCGAGGTCTTCTTGCGGTTGAAATCGCCTTCCAGCCCATGGCCTACGGCCTCGTGCAGCATGACGCCCGGCCAGCCGCTGGACAAGACGATGTCGAAAGTGCCGGCCGGGGCCGGTATGGCCTCGAGATTGACCAGAGCTTGCCTGAGCGCCTCCTTGGCGGCGTGCTTCCAGCTGTCCTCGACCAGGAATTCGCCAAACGCCTTGCGGCCGCCCATGCCGTAGGAGCCGCTCTCCTGGCGGTCGCCATCGCCGACCACGACGGAGACGTTGATGCGGACCAGCGGGCGGATGTCGCGCACCATTTGGCCATCAGCGCGCACGATCTCGACATGCTGCCAGGATGCGGCGAGCGATGCCGAAACCTGCCGCACGCGCGGATCCTCGGCGCGCAGCCAGGCGTCGATTTCCTGCAAGAGCTTTGCCTTGGCCTCGAAGGAAGGCGAGGGGATCGGGTTCTCTTCGCCATAGAGATGGCGGTTGGTGCGGGCGGGTGCCGCGGCAAGCGTGCCGGAATAACCGCCCTTGACGGTTGAAACGGCATCGGCCGCGCGCAGCAGCGAAGCTTCGGAGAGGTCGCTGGAATGCGCATAGCCGCTGGCTTCGCCGGCAACCGCACGCAGGCCAAAACCCTGGTCGGTGTTGAAGTTGGCGGTCTTCAGCCGGCCGTTGTCGAACATCAGCGCTTCGCTCTCGCTGTATTCGAGGAACAGCTCGCCGTCATCGGCGCCGTTGATGGTCTCAGCGACGATCTGCTTGATGCGATCGTCTGAAATGTCGAATTGGCCGATCAGGCTGTTCATGGCGCGTCCGTTCACAGGAGGAATGGGTCTTTGCCACGATGTAGGCGCGAAGGTGCGCCGAGACAATCGTTCTGCCGCATTGTGAAGACAAAAGCGGTTTGCCAGCAGCCGGCCGATGTCACTTCTGGTTGATGAAGTCGGTGATGTCGCCGGGCTGTCAGGGGAGCGCGGCGAAGCCGTCGGCAAAACCCTTGAGGTCGACCGGGATGCCGATGCCTTCTTCCGGGGTCTGGAAGACGATGAAGGTGGCCGACGTGCCGGTCTTCAGCGTGTCGAGAAGCGGCTTTTCGAGAATGACCTCGGCATAGCAGCCGTCCTGGAAGCAGCGCACGAAATAGGCGCGGCCGATATCCTTGCCGTCGACATTGAGGCCGAGCCCGTTGGGCAAAAGCACGCCGAGCGGCGCCAGCACGCGCAGGATCTCCGCCTTGTTGTCAGCGGTGCGCAGCACCACGACCGACAGTCCCATCTCGGGACGGTCCTCGGCGACGACGTTCTGCATCATCACGCATTGTTCCGAGGTGGCGCCGGCCGGTGTGTCGCAGATGATCGACCATGCGCCATGCGTCGAGCGCACGGTGCCGCTCGGCTGCGCGGCGTTGGCCGTGCCGGACACGATCGCGGACAAGCCGATGCCAGACAGGGCGGCGAGAAAGATGACCTTCGCCCAGTTTCTCGAAAACCGAGAGTTTCTCGAAAGCCAGTAATTCATGACGGCTCCATTGCGAATCACGGCACTTTAAGCCGCGCCAAAGCCAAGTAAAGGACGAGACCGCACCAGGTCTGCCCCGAAAAAGCCAATAGGGCGCTTTTCCCTGCCAATTTCGCCCGAATTGCGACGTTCGGCACGTGCGGCCCGCGGGAATGCTGCTGCGGGCTCACTGTAGGCGATTCGGTGCTGCCGCGGCTGCCGCCAAAGGCACATCCGGGCTTGCGCGCAAAAATGCCGCACGGTTTCGTCCGCTCCTTTCTTGCGGAGGGAAAAAGAGTATGGTTTGAACCAGCTTGAAACTGTCGGGATTCCCGTCCCGGCATTGTTCGTTATTCTCGTGGGTACCGCAGCGAGGAACTGGGAGACGATGAGGGCGATGAGAAATTTCCTGGCAAACGCCAAGGTTCCAGCAAGTGCCAAGTTTCTAAGTGCTTGTGCCGCTATCACGTTTTTCGCCGGCGCATCCGCCCATGCCGACCAGCCCAAGAACTGGGAGACAACCTTCCAGGCGCCGGCGACCGACATGATGCGGCAGATCGAGTGGTTCGGGAACTACACCATGTGGTTCATCGTCCCGATCACCATCCTGGTGCTGCTTCTGCTCGCCTATTGCATCGTCAGATTCCGTGCGAGCGCGAACCCGGTTCCGTCCAAGACCAGCCACAACACGCTGATCGAGGTGATCTGGACTGTCGGTCCGGTCGTCATCCTGCTTTGCCTGGCTATTCCCTCGTTCCAGTTGCTGACCGCGCAATATACGCCGCCGGAAGAAGCAAAGCTGACCGTCAAGGCGACCGGCAACCAGTGGAACTGGGACTACGAGTACCAGACCGAAAACACGCTCTCCTTCAACTCCGCGATCCTCCAGGACACCGACCGCGCCGGCGCCGGCAAGGAGGACCGCAAGGTTTATCCGCGCCTGCTGGCCGTCGACAATGAACTGGTGGTGCCGGTCAACACCATGACCCGAGTGCTCGTGACCGCGACCGACGTGATCCACTCCTTTGCCATGCCGTCGTTCGGCATCAAGATCGATGCCATTCCGGGCCGCACCAACGAGACCTGGTTCAAGGCGGAGAAGGAAGGTATTTTTTACGGCCAGTGCTCGCAGCTCTGCGGCAAGGACCATGCCTTCATGCCGATCGCCATTCGCGTCGTCTCCGACGCGCAGTTCAAGACCTGGCTGGCGGCAGCCAAGACCGATCTGCCCGGCGCCAACAAGACGCTGATGGCCGAGGTCGACGGCCAGAACAAGGTAGCGGCCGCCGGCAACTGATGCCGCGGGTTAGCAAGATTTAGGGAACGGAGCGGAACATGGCAGACGCTGCAGCTCACGACGGGCATGACCACAAGCCTTATCACGGCTGGGTCCGCTGGGTTTATTCGACCAATCACAAGGACATCGGCACGCTCTACCTGATCTTCGCGATCATGGCCGGCATCATCGGCGGTGCCTTGTCGGTCGCCATCCGCATGGAGCTGCAGGAGCCTGGCATCCAGATCTTCAGCGGCCTGGCGCAGATGGTCTATGGCATGAACGGTGACGCCGCGATCGACGGCGGCAAGAGCATGTACAATGCCTTCGCCACCGCGCACGCCCTGATCATGATCTTCTTCATGGTCATGCCGGCGCTGATCGGCGGTTTCGCCAACTGGATGGTTCCGATCATGATCGGCGCGCCCGACATGGCGTTCCCGCGCATGAACAACATCTCCTTCTGGCTGTTGCCGCCGGCCTTCATCCTGCTTCTCACCTCGATGTTCGTGCCGAGCGCGCCGGGCGCCTTTGGCGTCGGTGGCGGCTGGACGCTCTATCCGCCGCTTTCGACCTCGGGCCAGCCCGGGCCGGCCATGGATCTGGCGATCCTGTCGATCCACATTGCCGGTGCGTCGTCGATCCTCGGCGCCATCAACTTCATCACCACCATCTTCAACATGCGCGCGCCTGGCATGACGCTGCACAAGATGCCGCTGTTTGCCTGGTCGGTGCTGATCACCGCCTTCCTGCTCCTGCTGTCGTTGCCGGTTCTGGCCGGTGGCATCACCATGCTGCTTACCGACCGCAATTTCGGCACCACCTTCTTTGCGCCCGACGGCGGCGGCGACCCGATCCTCTTCCAGCACCTGTTCTGGTTCTTCGGTCACCCTGAAGTGTACATCCTGATCCTGCCGGGCTTCGGCATCATCAGTCACGTCATCTCGACCTTCTCGAGGAAGCCGGTGTTCGGCTATCTCGGCATGGCCTATGCCATGGTGGCGATCGGCGCCGTCGGCTTCATCGTGTGGGCGCACCACATGTACACGACCGGCCTGTCGCTCGACACGCAGCGCTATTTCGTCTTCGCCACCATGGTCATCGCGGTGCCGACAGGCGTGAAGATTTTCTCCTGGATCGCGACGATGTGGGGCGGGTCGATTTCGTTCAAGACGCCGATGCTGTGGGCGCTGGGCTTCATCTTCCTGTTCACCATCGGCGGCGTCACCGGCGTCCAGCTGGCCAATGCCGGCCTCGACCGCTCGCTGCATGACACCTATTTCGTCATTGCCCACTTCCACTACGTGCTGTCACTGGGCGCGGTGTTCGCCATCTTCGCCGGCTGGTACTACTGGTTCCCGAAGATGACCGGCTACATGTATTCGCCCGTCATCGCCAACACCCACTTCTGGGTCACCTTCGTCGGCGTGAACCTGATCTTCTTCCCGCAGCACTTCCTCGGTCTCGCCGGCATGCCGCGCCGCACCATCGACTACCCCGATGCGTTTGCCGGCTGGAATTATGTGTCGTCCATCGGCTCGTATATCTCGGCCATCGGCGTCCTGATCTTCCTCTATGGCGTGTTCGAGGCCTTCCAGAAGAAGCGGATCGCCGGCGCCAACCCATGGGGCGAGGGCGCAACGACGCTCGAATGGCAGCTGCCTTCGCCGCCGCCCTTCCACCAGTGGGAACAGCTGCCGAAAATCAAGTAAGGCGGCTGCCCGCTCGAATACGAAACCGCCGGTCCGCCGGCGGTTTTGGCCAACGGATGATGGACTTAAGTACGCATGGCCCTTGTCGACGACCCATTGATTGACGAAGCGGGCTTTCGCATGTCGGAAGCGACGGCGGGCGATTTCTTCGCGCTGCTGAAGCCGCGCGTCATGTCGCTGGTGGTGTTCACCGCCTTTGTCGGCCTTGTCGCCGCACCCGTGACCATCAACCCTCTGCTGGCGGTGATCGCCATCCTGGCTATTGCAATAGGTGCTGGTGCCTCCGGCGCGCTCAACATGTGGTACGATGCCGACATCGATGCCGTGATGACCAGGACCGCCACCCGCCCGGTCCCGGCCGGTCGCATCCAGCCGCACGAAGCGCTGACCTTCGGGCTGGTGCTGTCGGTGCTGTCGGTGATGACGCTCGGCGTACTGGTCAACTGGCTGGCGGCGACGCTGCTTGCCTTCACCATCTTTTTCTACGCCGTCGTCTACACGATGTGGCTGAAGCGCTGGACGCCGCAGAACATCGTCATCGGCGGCGCCGCCGGCGCCATTCCGCCTGTGATCGGCTGGGCCGCGGTGACCGGGACAGTCAGCCTCGAAAGCATTGTCCTGTTCCTGATCATCTTCCTGTGGACGCCGCCGCATTTCTGGGCGCTGGCGCTGTTCAAGTCCGAGGACTATGCCAAGGCCGGCATTCCGATGATGCCCAACGTCGCCGGCCACGCTTCGACCCGCCGCCAGATCTTCGCCTATGCGCTGGTGCTGGCCCCGGTCGGCGTGCTGCCGTGGCTGCTTGGCTACACCACGCCGTTCTATGGCGTGGCCGCCCTGCTTCTGGGAGTCGGTTTTGTCTGGTACGCGTGGAAAGTGCTTGGCATGGCCGACGATGACGGCGTCATGAAACCGGCCAAGGCCCTGTTCGCCTATTCGCTGCTTTACCTCTTCGCCATCTTCGCTGCCTATCTGGCCGACAGCGTTGTCGAACGCGCGCTTGCCATGGGTGGAGCATGACCATGATCGAGGAAAAGCTCGAGACCGTCACGTTGACCGAGCGTCAGAAGAAGGCGCAGCGCAGCCGTTCTATCGCCATCGGTGTGGCGCTGGCGCTGCTGGTGGTCATTTTCTACATCGCGACGATCGTGAAGTTCGGCCACAATCTGGGCACGATGTGATGAGCGTCGAGACCTCAAAAAAAACGGCTGGCAAGAACGGCAACGTCATCGTCGCGGCTGTCTGCCTCGCCTTTTTCACCGGCATGATCGGCATGGCCTATGCCGCGGTGCCGCTTTACAAAATGTTTTGCCAGGCCACCGGCTATGGCGGCACGACGCAACGTGCCGAGAAGCAGTATGCCGGCCGCGTGCTCGACCGCGAGATCACTGTCCGCTTCGATGCCAACATCGCTGGCGTGCCGTGGGAGTTCCAGCCGGTCCAGCGCTCGATGACGATGAAGATCGGCGAGACCGTGCAGGCGCACTATCAGGCGACCAACAAGTTCGATCGTCCCGTGACCGGCCGCGCTACCTTCAACGTGCAGCCTGAACTGGCAGGTCCCTATTTCAACAAGGTCGAGTGCTTCTGCTTCACCGACACGACGCTGAAGCCCGGGGAGACGCTGGACATGCCGGTGCTGTTCTACGTGGACCCCGACATCGTCAATGTGCCGGAGCTCAAGGACGTGAAGACGATCACTCTGTCCTACACGATGTTCCCGGTCGAGAAGACCAAGCCGGTCGCCTCCTCGGAGCCGGCCGAGGGCAACAGCAAGACAATTTCGAATACCGAAGCAAATCTCGGGGGTTGATATGGCAGACGCGCACGCAAAACCACAGCATGACTATCATCTCGTCGACCCGAGCCCGTGGCCTTTCCTGGGATCGGTAGGCGCACTTGTCACCGCCTTTGGCGGCGTCTGCCTGATGGAGTACCTGAAGGGCGGCTCGTTCCCGATCTTCGGCTTCAACATCGCCAATCCATGGCTGTTCTTCATCGGCCTCGTGATCATCCTCTACACCATGTTCGCCTGGTGGTCGGACACCATTAAGGAAGCGCATGAGGGCCATCACACGCGTGTCGTGTCGCTGCATCTGCGCTACGGCATGATCATGTTCATCGCCTCTGAGGTGATGTTCTTCGTTGCCTGGTTCTGGGCCTATTTCGATGCCAGCCTGTTTCCGAGCGAAGCCCAGCAATATGCCCGCACCGCGTTTACCGGCGGTGTCTGGCCGCCGAAGGGCATGGAAGTTCTCGATCCTTTCCATTTGCCGCTCTACAACACCGTCATCCTGCTGCTGTCCGGCACCACGGTGACCTGGGCGCACCATTCGCTCATCCATGGCGATCGCAAAGGCCTGATCAATGGCCTGGTGCTGACTGTTGGCCTCGGCATGCTGTTCACCATGGTGCAGGCCTACGAGTACATGCATGCTCCGTTCGCCTTCAAGGATTCCATCTATGGCGCCACCTTTTTCATGGCGACCGGCTTCCACGGTTTCCACGTCATCATCGGCACCATCTTCCTGTTGGTCTGCCTGATCCGGGCGATGAAGGGTGATTTCACCCCCAAGCAGCATTTCGGCTTCGAGGCGGCCGCCTGGTACTGGCACTTCGTCGACGTGGTCTGGCTTTTCCTGTTCGCCTCGATCTACGTCTGGGGATCGGTCGGCGCGGTGATCGAGGGCCACTGATCCTGGCCTGAGGAATTTCCGTTTCGAGAAGGCGGCCGCGGCAACGTGGCCGCCTTCTTCTTTTTGGCGCAATGATCGCTGATCGATAGCCAATGCGGCTGACAATTTTCCGGGCCATTTGCGCATTGATGATCGCGGCACTCCCGGCCTTTGCCGGCGAGAAGGTGGATTTGGTGCGTGTCCACAAAGCCGAACGCCGGCTGGAACTGATCGGCGACGGCAAGATCCTGCGCAGCTACGGCATCGCACTCGGCGGCGATCCTGTCGGGCATAAGCACCAGGAGGGCGATCAACGCACGCCCGAGGGGAACTATGTCCTCGACTGGCGCAACCCGAACAGCATCGCGCACAGATCGATCCATATTTCGTACCCCAACACCGACGATCTGGCGGCCGCCAAGGCGCGCAATGTCGACGCGGGCGGCATGATCATGATCCACGGCCAGCCAAACGGTTATGGCTGGTGGGGCTGGCTGCTTCAATTGGTCGACTGGACCGACGGCTGCATTGCGGTTACGGACTCCGATATGGACGAAATCTGGGCGATGGTGGCCGATGGCACACCGATCGAGATCGAGCGGTAGGCAATGAGCGACGACGCTCCCATGAGTGAAGACAGGGCGATCTGGCCGCCGATCGATCCGATCTCGGCCGGCCTGCATGGCCGCTGCCCGCGTTGCGGCGAGGGGCGGTTGTTCTCCGGCTTCCTCACCGTCGGCAAGCGATGCGTCAATTGCGGCCTCGATTATTCCTACGCTGATGCCGGCGACGGGCCGGCGGTGTTCGTGATCCTGATCATCGGCTTTATCATCGTCGGCCTGGCGCTCTGGGTAGAAGTCACGCTCAGCCCGCCGCTCTGGCTGCATCTGCTGGTCTGGATTCCGTTGGCTATCGTGCTGTGCTTGACGACGCTGCGGCTGATCAAGGGCGTGCTGCTGACGCTGCAATACCGCAACAAAGCGGCCGAGGGCCGGCTGGATCGCGGCGAATGAGCGAGGCTTCCGTTAAAACTGACGGTCGTTCGCGACCGCGATCGGCATTGCTGCTCGGCCTTGGCCTTATGCTGTTCCTGATCCTGCTGGTGCTCGGCACCTGGCAAGTGCAGCGCCTGTATTGGAAGGAAGGCCTTCTGCAGACCATCGACCAGCGTACCCATTCGGCGCCCTTGCCGTTGGTTGCGGTCGAGAAAGAGTTCGCCGCCACCGGGGATGTCGACTATACGCCGGTTACCGTCACCGGCACGTTCCTGCATCAAGGCGAACGCCATTTCTACGCAACCTGGGAAGGTGACGCCGGCTTCAATGTCTACACGCCGCTGGCGCTCGACGACGGCCGCTTCGTCCTGATCAATCGCGGCTTCGTGCCTTACGATCTGAAGGACGCCGCCAAGCGCGCCAAGGGACAGGTGACTGGCAGAGTGACCGTGACCGGGCTGGCCCGCAACCCGCTGCCGGCGAAGCCGTCGATGATGCTGCCCGACAACGACGTGGCGAAGAACATCTTCTACTGGAAGGACCGCGACGTGATGGCTGCGAGCGCCGGTCTGCCGGCGGGCGCCGCGCTGGTGCCGATCTTCATCGACGCAGACAAGACGCCAAACCCGGGCGGCTTGCCGGTTGGCGGCGTCACCATCATCGACCTCCCGAACAGCCATCTGCAATATGCGATGACTTGGTACGGGCTTGCCGCGGCGCTCGCAGCCGTGCTCATCCTGCGGCTTCGCCGTCCCGCGAAAGACGAATGAACGCGGCTGATGCCCTTGACAGGGCAGGGGTGCGCACCTCATTTCGGCTTTGATCAACCGGCCCGGATTTAATGCTTCAGACAACCACCAAACCACCTCTGACGATCCGGCTCTGCCAGCCGCGCGGTTTCTGCGCCGGTGTCGACCGTGCCATCCAGATCGTCGTGCTGGCGCTGAAGAAATATGGCGCGCCGGTCTATGTCCGCCATGAGATCGTGCACAACCGCTACGTCGTCGAGGGGCTGCAAAGCCTTGGCGCCGTCTTCATCGAGGAACTCTCCGAGATACCGGCCGAACATCGGCAGTCGCCCGTCGTGTTCTCGGCGCATGGCGTGCCGAAATCGGTGCCGGCGGATGCGAAGGCGCGCAATCTCTTCTATCTCGATGCCACCTGCCCGCTGGTGTCGAAGGTCCACAAGCAAGCGATGCGCCATCAGCGGCTCGGCCGTCATGTGCTGTTGATTGGTCACGCCGGCCATCCCGAGGTGATCGGCACCATGGGCCAGCTGCCGGACGGAGCGGTGACGCTGATCGAAACCGAAGCCGATGCCGCAAAGCTCTCGCCCGCCGATCCGCAGGCGCTCGGCTTCGTTACCCAGACCACATTGTCGGTCGAGGACACCGCCGGCATCATCCGCGCCTTGCAGGATCGCTTTCCGGCGCTGCAGGCACCGGCGGCGGAATCGATCTGCTATGCCACCACCAACCGCCAGGAAGCCGTCAAGGACACCGCGCCGGGCGCCGATCTCTATCTGATCGTCGGCGCGCCGAATTCCTCCAATTCGCGACGACTTGTCGAAGTCGCGGAGCGTGCAGGCGCCACCATGTCGCTTCTCGTGCAGCGCGCCGCCGAGATTCCGTGGAATGACATCGGCAACATCTCGACGCTCGGCCTGTCGGCCGGCGCGTCGGCGCCCGAAATCATCGTCGACGAGATCATCGACGCGTTCCGGCAGCGCTTCGATGTCACGATCGATCTGGCCATCACGGCCACGGAAACGGAGGATTTTCCGGTCATGCGGGTATTGCGCGATGTCGAACTGACGCGGGCCGACATGGCCTTCGTCAATGGAGCCGCGTAAGCCACATGGCGGTCTACACCGACGTTGCGGAAGGCGAACTCGGCGCATTCCTGAAGCACTATCCGGTCGGCGATCTCCTGTCCTACAAGGGCATCGCCGAAGGTACCGAGAACTCGAACTTCCTGCTGCACACCTCCAGCGGCTCCTACATCCTGACGCTCTATGAGAAGCGCGTCGAAAAGGCGGATTTGCCGTTTTTCCTGGGGCTAATGGGCCATCTCGCCAACAAGGGCGTGTCCTGCCCGCTGCCGGTGACCGCGCATGACGGCAGCGTCATCGGCACGCTCGCCGGCCGGCCGGCGGTCATCATCACCTTCCTGGAAGGGCTTTCGTTGCGGCGGCCCACAGCAACGCATTGCGCCGAGGTCGGCAAGGCGCTGGCGCAATTGCATCTGGCCGGCGCCGATTTTTCGATGACGCGTCCGAATGCCCTGGCCATCGACGGCTGGCGCAAGCTCTGGGATGCAGCGCGCGATCGCGCAGACGAGGTCGAGCCGGGTCTGGCCGCCGAGGTCGATGCCGACTTTGCCGATTTCGAGCGCAACTGGCCCAAAGACCTGCCGCAAGGCATCATCCATGCCGATCTTTTCCCCGACAACGTTTTCTTCCTCGGCGAAAAACTGTCCGGCCTGATCGATTTCTATTTCGCCTGCGACGACCTCTACGCCTACGATGTCGCCACCTGTCTCAACGCCTGGTGCTTCGAGAAGGATTTTTCCTTCAATCTCACCAAGGGCAAGGCGCTGCTCGCCGGCTACCAGAGCCTCCGGCCCCTGAGCGACCAGGAAAAGGCTGCGCTGCCGATGCTGGCGCGCGGTTCGGCGTTGCGCTTCATGCTGACCCGGCTGTACGACTGGTTGACCGTTCCCGATGGCGGGCTGGTGATGAAACGCGATCCGACCGAATACATCAGAAGGATGCGGTTCCACCGGGCGATCAAATCGTCTTCGGAATATGGATTGGCCTGATATGGGTATCATGAGCAAACAGGTTGAGATATTCACGGACGGCGCCTGTTCGGGCAATCCCGGCCCCGGCGGCTGGGGCGCGATCCTGCGCTTCAACGGCACCACCAAGGAGCTTTCCGGCGGCGAAGCCGAGACGACCAACAACCGCATGGAACTGTTGGCCGCCATTTCGGCGCTGAACGCGCTGAAGGAACCGTGCACGGTCGACCTTCACACCGACAGCAAGTACGTCATGGACGGTATTTCCAAGTGGATCCACGGCTGGAAGAAGAACGGCTGGAAGACCGCCGACAGGAAGCCTGTGAAGAACGGTGAACTCTGGCAGGCGCTGGACGAGGCCAACAAGCGCCACAAGGTCACCTGGAACTGGGTCAAGGGCCATGACGGTCATGTCGAGAACGAGCGCGCCGACGAACTCGCGCGCGAAGGCATGGCACCGTTCAAGAAAGGTCCGTTCAAGCCTGCAGCCGCGCCAAAGCCTGCTGCGCCGGCCAAACAACCGGCAATCGCGAAAGTGCGGCGCTCTACCCAGAGCTATTGAATTTCCGGAGCGGCGCGGCTAGGCGCGCATCGCGTTATCAACGGTTGACGACCGACGACAGGCTGCCTTGACCAGCGTCCAGCGGACGTAAGGCCTTTGGTGGCGTCGCAGTTGCTCCAGAATACGGATGGGAGTAATATTTCCTACCATAGAGCAAAACGCGATAAGGAAACGGCGTGGCAAACGTAGAAAAAATGAGCGTGGCTGTGACCCCGCAACAAGCAGCTGTGATGCGTGAGGCTGTCGAGGCGGGCGAGTATGCCACCGCAAGCGAGATTGTGCGTGAAGCGGTGCGGGATTGGCTGGCCAAGCGTGAACTTCGGCATGACGATATCCGCCGGCTAAGGCACCTGTGGGATGAAGGCAAGGCAAGTGGGAGGCCGGAGCCTGTGGATTTCGACGCGTTGCGAAAGGAAGCTCGGCGAAGGCTGGCGGAAGCCTCGCGGAATGACCGTTAGGCTGGTCTGGTCACCCGCGGCCAAGGCGGACCTCATCGACGTCTACGTGATGATAGGCAGCGAAAACATACGAGCGGCCGATCGCTATTATGATCAACTAGAAGCGCGGGCCTTGCAGCTGGCAGACCATCCACGCATGGGTGTTAGGCGACCCGATATCAGGTCTTCCGTACGGATGCTGGTGGAGGCGCCGTTTGTACTGCTCTACGAAACGATCCCGGACACGGATGATGGCCCTGTTGAGTGGGTTGAAATCGTCCGTGTGGTGGACGGCCGGCGGGATCTGAACCGTTTATTCTAGCGAGCTGTTTATCGAATCAGCAGCGCTGTGCCCCAAAGCCCGAGCGCGAACACCGTATGCGACACCAGGTTCAGCGCACGGATCAGCATCGGGTTGGGCCGCTTCGAGGCGGCCCAGCCGGCGCCCATGCCGGGTGCCAGCAGGAACCAGCCGGCGCCAACGGTGACGATGCCGAGGATGAAGGCCGGCAGGAATGTCGGCGCGGCAAGCCAGCCCGCTCCGGCCAACACCACCAGGATGATGCCGTAGACGATGCCGACAAAATAGTGAAAGGCCCAGCCCAGCGCCTTTTCATGCGCGTAGGGCGCTGCACCGCCGATATCATCGTGAAAGACCTTGTCGCGGAGATGCCAGACCCAGCGACCGACCGGCCCCCAGTTCGGCCGTGGCTGCCCGAACGCCTTGTGCAGGAAGATGGCCCAGAGATCCATCGCCACCGTAGCGCCGATGCCGATCGCGATAGCACGCCAGAACATGTCAAACATTGAGGTCCCCCCAAAGGCAATCCCTGGAATACAAGGGCGATCGTCGGGCGGCGGCAACCGTTGCGGTCCAGCCCGACGTTGTCGCTGAAGTTCAGAGCTGCCCCAGAATATGAGCCGCACCGGACTCGTCGACACCGGGCTTGGTCTCGACATTGAGCGCGGTGACCTTGCCGTCGTCGATGATCATTGAGAAGCGCCTCGAGCGCAGGCCCATATCGTTGCTGATGTAATCGAGGCCCACCGCCTTGGCGAAATCGCCACTGCCGTCGGCGAGGAACAGGATCTTGCCCTCGCCGCCGGTGAAGTGCGCCCAGGCGCCCATGACATGGACGTCATTGACCGAAACGACGGCGATGGTGTCGACGCCGCGCGCCAGGATGGCATCGTGGTTCTCGAGATAACCCGGCAAATGGTTGTTGCTGCAGGTCGGTGTGAAGGCGCCGGGAACCCCAAATAGCACGACCTTCTTGCCCGGGAAGATCTCGGCCCCGGTGATCGGCTTGGCGCCATCGGCGGTCATCGTCTTGAAGGTCACGTCAGGCAGCTTGTCGCCAACGGAAATGGTCATGGATTCCTCGCTTGGGAAAATGGGGAAGGACGTGTCTTTGCCTAGCGAACCCGACGGCTTCCTGCAACCGTTGCGGTGGGCTGGATCAAGGGAAAGGCAGAACCCCTTCGACCGCACCTGCCGCACTCGTCAGCGTATAGTGAAGCCCGCCATCGGTCGGCGTCGTCGAGGGGCGATCGAGGATCGGCACGGTGAAAATCAGCTTGCCGTCCTTTTCGCTGCGGGCCGGGGTGCCGAACATGTAGTCCCGCTCGCCGGCAACGAAGAAATCCGCCGCCGCCGGATCGCCGGGAAAGCTCGCCTCGACAATCAGCGTCTCGTGGTCGCCCGGCAGCACATTGATGCCGAAATCGGACCTCGCGGGCCCAGGCAGTGCCGTAAAACTCGCCTTCACCAGCGCCGCGTCCTCGGCATTGTCCGGATCGGAGGCGGGGTCGACGGTCAGCCGCGTCTGCACCGGAATGCAGATCGTTTCGCAGATGCCGAGAAAGATGTCGGCATCGATCACCGCCGGCTGGTTCGGCGTCGCCAGCGTGAATGTCACCGGCAGAGAAACCGGATAGTTGTAGCCTGCCCATTTGCCATAGCCGTCGTCATGGCGCTGCGGCGCCGGAAACGACAGAGTGGCGTCGGCGATGTTGGTGCTGGCTGAAATGTCGAGTTGCGGCGGCACGCCCGCGTCGCCCGGATCGCGCCAATATGTCTTCCAGCCAGGCTTGAGCGCAATATCGAGAACGCCTTGGATACGGCCGGCATCGTCGGCTTTGCCTGATGTCACCAGCCGAACCTTGCCGCCTTCACTGTTGTACCACGCCGACGAAGAGGCGGCGGCGGGAAGAGCGGTTGCCGATCCGACGGCGGCGCCGAGCAGCAGGATTTTCAAGCTTCGCATGGCGGTGATTTGATCGTCCGTTCGTGGCCGCGCAATGATTTCATGGCCTTGCCGGTATCATATTTGCGTGACTTCGAGGGAGAAGAATGTTCGAGCCGCCGCAACAGGCTTTGGTCGAATCCAGCACGGCGCATCTTTTCGGCGCTTTGGAAACGCGTTACGCTCCCTTCATGGACTTGTTGCGCCACAAGAAGACGGTCGCCAGTCGCGGCTTTCTCGACGATCAGTTCCTGATTGCCATGCCCGGCATGAAGGACGACCGTTTCACGCGCTCGGTCATCTATGTCTGCGCACATTCCGATGAAGGCGCCATGGGCCTGATCATCAACCAGACGCAGCAGATGCTGTTTCCGGACCTGCTCGTGCAACTGGGCATCATGAACGAGCAGGAGGCGATCCGCTTGCCGGCGCAGGCCCGCGATTTCGTCGTGCGCAATGGCGGCCCCGTGGACCGCAGCCGGGGCTTCGTCCTGCATTCGGGAGACTATCGGGTGGAATCGTCGCTGACCGTTTCCGACGACATCTGCCTGACGGCGACCGTCGACATATTGCGCGCAATATCGTCCGGCCGCGGGCCCCGTCATGCGCTGATGGCGCTCGGCTATTCCGGCTGGGGCGCCGGCCAGCTGGAGACCGAGATTGCCGAAAATGGCTGGCTGACCTGTCCGGCCAATGCCGAGCTTCTGTTCGACACCGATATCGAGCGCAAATACGACCGGATCCTCGCTTCGATCGGTATCGACCTTGCGCATCTCAGCTTGGCGGCCGGACACGCGTAATCGCGAACAGTCATGCGCAACATTCGCGGCTAGCCGAAGCCGCCTACACCTTCATCATCCTAGGGCGAAGCAGGAGCGAAGCTCCGTCGCGGAGACCCTGGGATCCATTCCGTGACCTATGTCGAAGGATGCAGCGGCGAAGAAATCTGAACCGTTTTCAACGCTTTAACCTCACGGCATGGATCCTAGGGTCTGCGCCGCGTCGCTGCGCTCCTTGCTTCGCCCTAGGATGACGAAGCGATAGGCGTCTCGGCCAATCGCAGAGGTCCGCGCCTGGGCGGCGCGCGCCTGAATCCCATCACGCTTGCGTCAGCGGATACTGCTCCTTTAGCGTCTTCAGCACCTGGTCGCCCGGCATTGGTGCGCCGAACATGAAGCTCTGGACATATTCGCAGCCCATCTGGCGCAGTTCCAGCGCGTCGCTCTCGTCCGAAATGCCCTCGGCGACGACGGACAGGCCGAGTTCATGCGCCATGTTGACCATCGATTTCAGCAGCACCGCGCGCTTGGGCGTGTTGTCGTCAACGAAGCTCTTGTCGATCTTGATGGTGTCGAAGGGGAAACGCGTCAGATAGGCCAATGAGGAATAACCGGTGCCGAAATCGTCCAGCGACAGGCCGATGCCGAGCTGCTTCAGCTTGGTCAGCACATGGGCGGTCTGCTCGGGATTGTCCATGACAAGCGATTCGGTGAGCTCCAGCCGGAAGCAGCGCGGCTTCAGATTGGCCCGCGCGATGACCGAGCGGACGTCGCTGACCAGGTCGCGTCGGATCAACTGGCGGCTGGACAAATTGACCGAAACCGACAGCGGCGCGTCGCCGATCTGCTTTTGCCAGCTGGCGAGGTCTTCCGCCGCCTGCTGCATGGCAAACAGGCCGAGCTGCACGATCAGCCCGCAGCTTTCGGCGACCGGGATGAAATCCGCCGGCGGGATCATGCCGCGGCGCGGGTGGTCCCAGCGCAGCAGCGCTTCGAAGCCGGCGACGCTGCCATCCTCGAGCCGCACGATCGGCTGGTAGGCAAGCGTGAATTCGCGTCGCTCGATGGCGCGGCGCAGGTCGGATTCGAACTGCAGCCTGTCGGTGCCGACAGTGCGGAAAGCCGGACGGAACGGCTCGATCCTGTCGCCGCCGAAGCGCTTGGCCTGGTGCATGGCAAGCTCGGCATCCTTGACCATGTCCTCGGCCGACATCTGCGGCGAATTCCAGGTGATCAGTCCGATCGACGCGGTCAGCACGATCTCGCGCTTGGCAAAGGTGATCGGGTTGTTGATGGCATGCTTGATTGCATCAGCGACCGCAGCGATGCGGGCCGGATCCTGTTCGGACAATAGCATCAGAGCGAACTGATCGCCGGCAAAGCGCGACAGCGAATCCTTCGGCTTGAGCAGCCGGTGCAGGCGACGCGCAATGGTCAAAAGGATGGTGTCGCCGGCCGAGATGCCGAGCCCGTCATTGACCTGTTTGAAACGGTCGATGTCGATGACGAAGACGGTCGGGCGCACCTTTTCTTCGGTGCGCGCGATCGAGATGATCGCTTCCAGCCGGTTCATCAAAAGTTCGCGGTTCGGCAGGCCGGTCAGGTTGTCGTGCACGGCATCGTGCAGCAGCCTTTCCTCGGACTTTTTCTGCTCCGTCACGTCGACCATGGTACCGACGCAGCGGATGACCTCGCCGTCGGATCCGATGACTGGGCGCGCGCGCAGCGAGAACCAGTGATAGTGGCCGTCGGCGCCGCGCAGGCGGAAATTCTGCGACACCCGGCCGCGCCGGTGTTCGAGCACGACGTCGAGCGTCGTGCGGAACGTGTCGCGGTCGTCGGCATGCAGCACCGGCAGCCAGTTGCGCGCCGCGCCGCCAAGGCTGTTCGGCGCCAGGCCGAGCTGGATGCTGACATCGGGCTTGGTGACGACGCGGTCGCGCAGCACGTCCCAATCCCATACCGTGTCGCCCGAACCGGCGACCGCCAGCGCCTGCCGCTCGAGGTCGGAGAACAGGCCCTGATGCAGCGCGCCGCCGGCAAAAGCATGCTGCATGACGGTGAAGCCGATCAGAAGGATGATCAGGATCAGCCCGCCGCCCAGGGCCGGCTGGGCAATGTCGTTGTCGAGCATGCCGGTGATCGCCATCCACGATCCGCATAGCCACAACAGCACCATGACCCAACTGGGCACCAGCATGATGGCACGGTCGTAGCCGCGTATGCCGAGGAAGATGATCAGGCCAAGCCCGGTCAGTGCGGTGGCGGCGAAGGACAGCCTGGCAATGCCGGCGGCGACCGCCGGATCGACAATGGCGACGCCGGCGATCAGCACCAGTCCGAGGATCCAGACCAGCGCGCCATAACTGAAATGGCCGTGCCATCGGTTGAGGTTGAGATAGGCGAACAGGAACACCACGAAGGTTCCCGCCAGCGCCACCTCCGTTCCCGCTCGCCACATCTGCTCGTTGCCGGGCGATATCTCGATGATCTTGTTGAGGAAGCCGAAATCGACGCAGATATAGGCCAGCACCGCCCAGGCAAGTGCCGCGGTTGCCGGGAACATCGAGGTTCCCTTGACCACGAAAAGGATGGTCAGGAACAGCGCCAGCAGGCCCGCGATGCCGATGACGATGCCGCGAAACAGCGTGTAGGAATTGACCGAGTCCTTGTAGGATTCCGGATCCCAGAGGTAGACCTGCGGCAGCTTCGGCGAGGCCAGTTCGGCGATGAAGGTAATCACCGTGCCGGGGTTCAGCGTCACCCGGAAAACGTCGGCGTCGGGGCTGGTCTGGCGATCGAGCGCGAAGCCTTCGCTGGGCGTGATGGCGGCGATGCGGGTCGAGCCGAGATCCGGCCAGAAGATGCCGGAATTCACCAGGCGGAAATGCGGTGCGACGATCAGCCGGTCGAGTTGCTGGTCGGTGGTGTTGGCGAGCGCGAAAACAGCCCAGTCGCCGGTGGAACGGGCATCATTGGCCTCGACCTCGATGCGTCGCACGATGCCGTCCGGACCCGGCGCGGTCGACACCTGGAAATTCTCGCCTTGGTTCCGGTAGATCTCGACGGCGCCGGAAAGGTCGAGCGCGACGTCGTCCCGGGCAATCTTGATCGGTTCGACGGCAAAGGCCGACGATGCCGCCCACAGCGTCAGGAGTGTCGCGAGGACAAAGGCGAACAGCGACCCGTTTCGCAGGAAATTCGTCAAAAATCAGTCCTTCGTTCCAACGCCCGGCGGATCGTCCGCGATCCGGGCGTAGAGGTAGTGGTCCTGCCAGATGCCGTTGATCCTGAGATAGGATCGCAGCAGTCCTTCGCGCCGAAATCCGGCTTTTTCAAGCACGCGGATCGACCTGATGTTGTCGGGAATACAGGCCGCTTCAATCCGGTGCAACCTCAGCGTATCGAAGGCGAAGCGGGTCACCACCTTGACCGCGTCGGTCATCAGGCCGCGGCCGCCGAAGCGCTCGCCGATCCAGTAGCCGACATGGCCGCTTTGCGAGACGCCATGGCGTATGTTGCCCAGCGTGATGCCGCCCGCCAGCTTGCCGCTGCTCCTCTCGAAGATGAAGAAGGCGATCGCGGTTCCCTGCGCATAATCTTCGCGATAGCGGCTGATGCGCAGCCGCCATGCGTTGCGGTCGAGTTCATCGGGAGTCCAGCGTGGCTCCCAGGGTTCGAGGAAGGCGCGGCTTTCGCAGCGCACCGCCGCCCACTCGCGGAAGTCGTTGGTGAACGGCACGCGCAGCGTGACGCGGTCGCCTTTCAGCGCCGGCAGGTCGCGGCGAAAGAAAGGGAGCGCGAACACGACGCTTCGAGGGGCTTAGACGGCGAGCTTACGGGCCGTGGTCTGCGTGCCTGCGAGCGATTCGAGGATCGCCTCGTATGGCGCCAGTGTGCCCACAGGCCCGACAGCGGTAAGCGTCGGCTTGGTCGAGAACAAGCGCGACGATAGATCGGTCAGCCGCTCGACCGTCAGCGCCGACAGCCGTTCCATCAGTTCCTCCTTGGCGATCGGCCGGCCGAACAGAAGCAGCTGCCGTGCGATCTGCGAAGCGCGGCTGGCCGGGCTTTCGGCGGACATGATCAGTCCGGCGCGATATTGGGCGCGCGCCCGGTCGAGTTCTTCCTGCAGGATTTTCTCGCCGGCCTTCTGCAGTTCGTCGATGATGACAGGCACCAGTTCGGCGATGTCGCTTTGGCCGGTTGCGGCATGGACGCCGAAGACGCCGGTGTCGGAAAAGCCCCAATGGAAAGCATAGACGGAATAACACAGGCCGCGCTTCTCGCGGACCTCCTGGAACAGGCGCGACGACATGCCACCGCCGAGGATCATCGACAGCACCTGCGAGGCATAGAAGTCGCGCACATGATAGGCCCGGCCTTCGAACCCCAGCACGATCTGCGCGTCCATCAGGTTGCGGTCCTCACGGAAGTCGCCGCCGACATATTGCGCATATTGCGGGATGGTGCTGTCGGCCTTGCTGCGGAAGCCGCCGAGTTGCTTTTCGACCTCGCGCACGAAATTGTCGTGCTTGATGTCGCCGGCGGCGACGATCACCATGCGCTCGGCGCCATATTGCCGCTCGATGAAGTCGTGGAGTTGCTTGGAGGTGAAGGATTTGACCGTTTCGGGCGTGCCGAGAATGGAGCGGCCGATGGTCTGGTGGCGAAACGCCGTCTCGGTGAAACGGTCGAAGACGATGTCGTCGGGCGTGTCGTGCGCGGCGCCGATCTCCTGCAGGATCACATGCTGTTCGCGTTCGAGTTCCTGCGGGTCGAATTCGGACTCCTGCAGGATGTCGGCAAGAATGTCGACGGCCAGCGGCACGTCGTCGGAGAGCACCCTGGCATAGTAGGAAGTGGTTTCGACGCTGGTGGCGGCGTTGATCTCGCCGCCGACGTCCTCGATTTCCGAGGCGATTTCGAAGGCGCTCCGCCTTTTCGTGCCCTTGAACGCCATGTGCTCGAGCAGATGGGCCATGCCATGCTCGTCCTCACGTTCATTGCGGGCACCCGACTTGACCCAGGCACCAAGGGCAACCGATTCGATGCTTTGAAGGGTTTCGGTGGCGACTGTCAGGCCGTTCGACAGACGGCTTACCTCAACACCCATATGGCTAGTACTCCTTAACGCGCCGCCCGCGCGCGGCGGCCGACATAATCTTCCACCATTTTCAGGTCGGAGGGAAGTACCGTGTATTTTTCCTCCGATGTCATCAACCCACCTAGCCATGCGGGCAGTGCGGGCGACACGCCGCTGGCGGCTTCGACGGCGGCCGGGAATTTTGCCGGGTGTGCGGTACCCAGCACCACCATCGGCACGGCGCCTGACGCCTTGCCCGCAGCGACATGCACAGCTGCCGCGGTGTGCGGATCGAGCAGATAGTTGCTGGCCGCGAGCGTCGAGCGGATGGTGGCGGCGACCTCGTCCATATCAGCCCGGCCGGCGTCGAATTCCGACCGCATCCCGGCGATTTGCTGGGGTTCGATGGTGAAAGCGCCGGACTGCTTCAGACCGTCCATGTAGCGCCGCACGGTCGCCGCGTCACGGCCGGAGGCCTCGAACAGCAGGCGTTCGAAATTGGACGACACCTGGATATCCATCGACGGCGACGTGGTCGCAAAGACACCCTTGGTGCGATATTCCCCTGTCGCGAAGGTCCGCGCCAGGATGTCATTGTCGTTGGTGGCGATGACCAGCCGCTCGATCGGCAAGCCCATCTTCTTGGCCGCGTAGCCGGCGAAGATATCGCCGAAATTGCCGGTCGGCACGGTGAAGGAGACCGGCCTGTCCGGCGCGCCAAGCGACAGCGCCGAGGAGAAATAATAGACGATCTGGGCCATGATCCGGGCCCAGTTGATCGAGTTGACGCCCGAAAGCGCCACCCGGTCGCGAAATCCGTGATCGTTGAACATGTCCTTGAGCAGGCCCTGGCAATCGTCGAAATTGCCTTCGATCGCCAGCGCATGGACGTTTGCAGCCGTCGACGTCGTCATCTGCCGCTGCTGCACCGGCGAGACGCGGCCGTGCGGGAAAAGGATGAAGATGTCGGTCCGGCTGCGACCGGCAAAGGCATCGATGGCCGCCCCGCCGGTATCGCCCGAGGTGGCGCCGACGATGGTGGCGTGCTGGTCGCGTTCGGCAAGCACATGGTCCATCAGCCGGGCCAGAAGCTGCATCGCCACGTCCTTGAAGGCGAGCGTCGGCCCGTGGAAGAGTTCCAGGATGAAGGTGTTGGGGCCGGTCTGCACCAGCGGGCAGACGGCCTCGTGGCGGAAGGTGGCATAGGCTTCGCGCACCAGCCGCTCGAAAACGGAGGCCGGGATCTCGTCGCCAAGGAACGGCGACAGCACGCGGATGGCAAGTTCGGGATAGGCAAGGCCGCGCATGGCGCGGATCTCGGCGGCGGAAAACTGTGGCCACTCGCGCGGCACGTAGAGCCCGCCGTCGCGCGCCAGCCCGGCCAGCACGGCGTCGGAAAATCCAAGAACGGGGGCTTCCCCGCGGGTACTCACATAATGCATGTCACAATTCCGTTACTGCTTGGCTTTTCCATCCACCGCAAGGTGGTTAATTTCTGCGCTGGCTCAGTCGCATTTTTGCCGCGCGGTTGATATACGTCACCAGCTTTGCGAGAGGGAAGTGCAGTTTCATGGCGTTTCGTACATTCAGTGGTCGCTTTTTGGCGGGTCTTGCGCTCACCGGCTTTATGCTTGCCGCCGCCGGCTGCCAATCGGGCGACAATGGCATCCTGAACCTCGGCATAGGCAAGAAGGAGGACCCGACGGCGCCACCGCCGCCCCAGGATCCCAAGATACTGGCCAGCCAGTTGCAGGCCTATTGTCCCAGGGTGACGGTGCGGGACGGCACGGCTTTCTTCAACACCTATTCCAAGGAAGCTCAGAAGCCCAAGCCCAGGATCAAGAAGACCGGCGACGCCGCGCAGGATGCCGCGGCCCAGGCCGAGGCTGACGCCGCTGCTGCAACTCCGCCCGACGAATCGGCCAACATCATCTACCAGGCATCGGTCAGCGACGTGACACGCGACTGCAGCCGTGCCAACGGCCAGTTGACGATGAAGATCGCGGTCGCCGGCAAGATTGTCCCCGGACCGAAGTTTTCTCCAGGCACCATCACCATGCCCATCCGCACGGCTGTGATGCATGGCACCGAGGTCCTCTATTCGCAGCTCCACCAGTATCAGGTCCAGGTCACCGATCCTTCGGTCGCCACGCAGTTCGTCTTCACCGATTCCAATATTGTCGTGCCCGAGCCGACGGCGCAGGACTATCAGGCCTTTGCCGGCTATGACGAAACCGCGCATCAGGCAACGGCCGACAAGCCGAAGAAGAAGCAGAGGAAGAGAGCCGCCGCGACGAACTAAGCGGCGAACACAAGACATGGGCGGGCTATGTGAGGCTCTCCGGCCATTCTCTGGCCCCATGGACAACGGCGATGATTTCAACGTCACTGCCGCGCACCCGATAAACAACGATATAGGATGTCCGCGCTATCACAAGCTCGCGGGTTCCGCCCGCTCGTCCCTTGCGTCCGACCATGGGATTTGACGCCAAGAGTTCGTCGGTGCGACCAATCAGATCGGCTGTTAGCCGATACGCCGCAACGGGACTGTCCTGCGCGATAAAATCCTGAATCTGGTCGAGGTCGTCGAGAGCGGCGCTCGTCCATGAAACCTGCATCAGGTGGGGCGGTACTTGTTCAACACCCGCTCGATATCGGCACGGCTGGCAAATTCACCACGGTCGGCCGCTTCAATTCCTGCGTTCACCTTGTCTAAAAACCGCTCCTGCCACTCAAGGGAGTGGCCGTTCTCAAGCGCGTCCGCAACGACTTCCGACGCGGACAGGCTGGACCGCGCCGCGATAGCATCGATGCGGGCCTGTAACTCTGGCGTGATTTCAAGCTCAATCGTCATGACGCAATCATCGCATAGCCATCAGGGTTTTGAAATGAAAACCAGCTCCCAAAATTGCAGTATCGCCTCCTACCACTCTGAAGCACGAGAACGGTAGACCGACCGGGCGAGAAAAGTCCCGCCACGAGGGCGAAATTCAATCGCCCTCAGGCGTCCGACCACTCCGACAGCGCCGCGATTACGCTTTTCAACTCTGCCCAGCGGCGGATCACCGTTTCGGCGCCGGCCTCGGTGAGCGCGTCGGCATGGCCGGGATAGCTGTGGGCGGCTCCGGTGAAGCCGATCACCCGCATGCCCGCCGCCCTTGCGCCGTGAACGCCGTGCACGGAATCCTCGATAACGAAAGTGTTCGTGGGGTTGGCGCTGAGTTTCTCCGCCGCGAACAGGAACACGTCCGGCGCCGGTTTCGTTTTCCCGGTCGGTGTTTCCATCGCCGAAAAAATCCGGTCGGTGAAAAACGGCAGAAGATGCACCTTTTCCAGCATGAATTCGATCCGCTCGGAGCGTGAATTCGAGCAGACGCAGCGCGGCACGCTTACCGTGGCAACGGCCTCGCGCACGCCATCGATGGCGCGGACGTCGCTGCGCAGTTTGCGGTCGACCAATTGTTCCTCCCTGTCGATCAGAGAGGCCTGGAAGGGGATGCGGGACTTTTCCTCGACCCGCAGCATGATGTCCTTGAAGGTCAGGCCGGCATAGCTCTCCGAAATCTCCTCAGCCGATATCTCGTATCCTGCCAAGGTCAAAAGCTCGGCGTCGACGCGGGCGGCGATGATCTCGGAATCGACGAGCACGCCGTCGCAATCGAAGATGACAAGGTCTGGCTGGGGCATGGTGATCCGGACAATAGGAGGGCGAAGTGGCCTCGGAAGGCTCAGGCGGCGCGGCATACACCAACAGGGCCGCCTTCGCAAATTCGCCACACCCGTCCCTTGGCCTTCACGGAATATTTACGCTGATCGGTAACCATAACGGAGAGTAAACAGTAACGCGTGCCTTGGGTGTCAGAATGTCTGCCGTGCGTCTTCTCGACGAGCTATCCCACGCTCCCCAGCAATCCGAATGGCTGGACACGATCCTCAAGGGCGACTGCGTCGCCGCGCTCGACCGGTTGCCCGAAAAATCGATCGACGTCATCTTCGCCGATCCGCCCTACAATCTGCAGCTCGACGGCGACCTGCACCGCCCCGATCAGTCGAAGGTCGACGCCGTCGACGACGACTGGGACCAGTTCGAGAGTTTCGAGGCCTATGACGCTTTCACGCGTGCCTGGCTGCTGGCGGCGCGCCGGGTGCTGAAGCCCAACGGCACCATCTGGGTCATCGGCTCCTATCACAACATCTTCCGGGTCGGCGCCAAGATGCAGGATCTCGGCTTCTGGATCCTTAACGACGTCGTCTGGCGCAAGACCAACCCGATGCCAAATTTCCGTGGCCGCCGCTTCCAGAACGCGCATGAGACGATGATCTGGGCTACGCGCGATCAGAAGGGCAAGGGCTATACCTTCAACTACGAAGCGATGAAGGCGTCCAACGACGACATCCAGATGCGCTCCGACTGGCTGTTTCCGATCTGCACCGGCGGCGAGCGGCTGAAGAACGACAATGGCGACAAGCTGCATCCGACGCAGAAACCGGAAGCGCTGCTTGCCCGCATCATGATGGCCTCGACCAAACCGGGCGACATCGTGCTCGATCCCTTCTTCGGCTCAGGCACCACGGGCGCGGTGGCCAAGCGTCTCGGCCGCCATTTCGTCGGCATCGAACGCGAGCAGGCCTATATCGACGCCGCCAACGAGCGCATCGACGCGGTGCGGCCGCTGGAAGAGGCCGACTTGACCGTTCTCACGGGCAAGCGCGCCGAGCCGCGCGTCGCCTTTGTCAGCCTGATCGACACCGGCCTGATGATGCCGGGCGCGACGCTCTACGATGCCAAGAAGCGCTGGGCGGCCAAGGTGCGCGCCGACGGCACGGTGGCGATCGGCGACAGCGCCGGCTCGATCCACAAGATCGGTGCCGAAGTGCAGGGGCTGGACGCCTGCAACGGCTGGACCTTCTGGCATTATGAGCGCAGCGGTGGCCTGACCCCGATCGACGAGCTTCGCCGCATCGCGCGGCTCGGCATGGAGCGGGCAGGGGCCTGATCGGCAGCTCAGGCCTTGTCTTCCTCCAGGATGATTTCGCTGACCTCGCCTTTCGCCATCAGTGAGAGCTGACTGGCAAAACGCGACAGACGCGAATAGTCCGTCCGGAGTCGCACACGCGCGAAGTCACGGGCTTCGATCTCCTCCGCGACCTCGATCCGGACGAACAGGTGACCGACGCCATCCGCCGGGAAAACCGAGATGCTTATCAGGCCGGGCGATCTCAGGACCAGATCCGCGCGTTTAAGCGGATAGGCCTGCAATGACACAATAAATTCGCTTACCTCGTCGGTCGGGAAATAGGCATCGCCACGTCCTCGAAAGTGGCCATGCTCGACACTGGCGTCAAGTATTGACCATTCCGGGTTGAAGGTCAGAACGAGCTTGCCCATTGCCGGTCTCGATCAGGTCGCGATGCCATGCCGCTCAAGGTCTGCTTGAAGCGCCTTTGCATCGGTGAACAGCACCGACTGCCAGCCGGCCGCCTTGGCGCCGTCGACATTCTTCTGGCTGTCGTCGATGAACAGCGTCGCGGCCGGTTCGAGGCCGAAGGCGGCGATGTGATGATCGTAAATGCCGCGATCGGGCTTGATCATGCCGATCTCGCCGGAGATGGTGACGCCGCGCGGACGATTGAGAAAATCGAAGCGCTCGCGGGCTTCGGCCAGCGTGTCGCTGGCGAAGTTGGTCAGCATGGTCACGTCGTGGCCGCTCTCGATCAGGCCGACCATGATGGCGACGCTGTCGTCATAAGCATGCGGCACCATCTCGTGCCAATGGCGGCGGAAACCGCGGATGTTTTCCGCGTGATCGGGATGGTCCGCGATCAGCAGCGCCTCGGCCTCTTCCCAGGTGCGGCCGCGATCCTGCTCGATGTTCCAATCATGCGTGCAGACATTGTCGAAAAACCACTTTCTCTCTTCGGCATCCGGAATGAGGCGGCTGAACGGAATGTTGGGATCGTAGTGGATCAGCACTCTGCCGATGTCGAAAACGATGTGGCGTATTTCAGTCATGGGGCCTCTTTGCACTGTGTGGCGACGGCTTTTTCGTCGCGCCGGGTATCGCAGCCTCGATTGCCTTTTTCATGACAGTCGGCAGCGCCTCGCCGGAAATCTCGTGAGCGAGCGACCAGAAATGCCCGTCTGGCGCATCACCTTTGATGTGAGCGTGAAAGACTTCGAGTTCGAGAGCGAAATGCGTGAAGACATGCGCAATGCGGCCCGCATGCCGCCAGTCGGCGGGAAAGGGCGCGGCCGCTTCCGTGGTTGCCCCATCGATCCGCGCGGTCCAGCCCGTCGTCGGCACCTCGGTCATGCCGCCGAGCAAACCCTTCTCTGCCCGTTTGCGCAGAAGGATGGCGCCGTCGGCCCGCACGGCGACAAAGGCCGCGCCGTGCCGCTGCGGCTTGTCGGCCTTGGGCAGGCGCACCGGGAAGTGCTCGGGATCGCCTGAAACGACCGCGCTGCAGTCTTCGCGCAGCGGGCACAGCATGCAGCGCGGCCGGCGTGGCGTGCAGATGGTGGCGCCGAGATCCATCATCGCTTGGGCGAAGTCGCCAGGCCTTGTCCCGGGCACCATGCGCTCGACATGGGCACGGATCTCGGGCTTGGCTTCGCTGAGCGGGGTTGTGATCGAAAACAGCCGGGAGATGACACGTTCGAC
The DNA here is from genome assembly GCF_040319805.1 of Mesorhizobium sp. M0848. Classification (NCBI taxonomy): domain Bacteria; kingdom Pseudomonadati; phylum Pseudomonadota; class Alphaproteobacteria; order Hyphomicrobiales; family Phyllobacteriaceae; genus Mesorhizobium; species Mesorhizobium sp. M0848. The sequence goes on from NZ_JAMYOM010000002.1 coordinate 371,249, forward strand.
ATTGCCGTCGACAACGGCGGCGGGGCGATCGAAGGCAATCGCCGTGATGGCCGCCGACGTATAGGCGCCGATGCCGGGCAGTTCTCTCAAACCCGTCTCCGTGTCGGGAAACCGGCCGCCACGCGCGGCCACAAGATCGGCACAGGCCTTGAGATTGCGGGCGCGGGAGTAGTAGCCGAGCCCGGCCCAGGCCTTCATCACGTCCTCGGTGGGCGCCGCGGCCAGCGCTTCGACATCGGGCCATTTCTCGACGAATACCTTGAAATAAGCCTTCACCGCTTCGACGGTGGTCTGCTGCAGCATGACCTCGGAGAGCCAGATGCGGTAGGGATCAGGCCGCACGCCGCGCGCATGCTCAATTGGTGTGATGCGCCACGGCAATTCACGGTGATGCACATCGTACCAGCTGAGCAGGCGGGATGCGATATCGTCGCTGACACCGGATGCAGCTGTGCTGCTATCTCCGGATGTGGCTTTGCCACTATCCCAGGATGCGGTCTTGCGGGTCTGGTCTGCTGGTGCCATTGATCTTGTATTGGCCTGGCCGGTATCTGCTGGGTCGTCGCTGGAGGACGTACATGGCAGGGAGAACGCCCTACGGCAATCCCGTCCCGGTCAGCGATCTCGCGACCAGGATCCTCGATCCGGTGCTGCGCAAGCGGGCCGGCATTTCGATCGGCCTCGTCCAGTCATGGGACGAGATCGCCGGCCCGCGGCTGGCCAGCCATTCGCGCCCCGAAAAAATCCAGTGGCCGCGCCGTATGCATGAGGACGATCCGTTCGAGCCGGCCGTGCTGGTCATTGCCTGCGAAGGCATGGCGGCACTTCATCTGCAGCACGAGACGGGCGAGATCATCAACCGGGTCAACGCCTTCCTCGGCTTCACCGCCATCAACCGCATCAGGATCCTGCAGAAGCCGGTGACAGCCGACAAAGGAAAGCGCAAACCGGCCCTGAGGCCGCTGACGGCGGCTGAGAAGACGAAATTGTCGGGAACTGTCGGCCTGGTCGATAATGATGAACTGCGCGCCTCGCTGGAGAAACTTGGCGCGACCATTATTGGGGAGAGAAAATCATAGGCGTCTTGAAGAAAGTCATGGATTCGTCGTCAATATCTCGCATTCGTGATCGCCCTTGTCAGGTTTCGCGATTGGATTGGGGATCGAGATGCCTTAATTCGCGCCAACTCTCGCCTTTTCGTGTCTTTGCATTGCAAAATCCAACCCTTGTCAGGTGATTCGTATGAACCGTCCCCCGTTTGGTCAAAGCTTGTCTCGCAGAAATGTCCTGTCTTCGCTGGCCGCCATTCCGGCGGTGGCCCTGCTCGCCGCCTGCAGCGACTCTGGCGAGGAGGCGAAGGCCGCGGATGTGAAGCCTGCGGCCCCGGCCGCCCCCGCGAAGGCGGCCACGCCGGCCGCCGCCACCGCGCCGGAGGCCCAGGGCACCGTGGATGTGGCGGAACTGATGAAGCCGGGTGCGCTGCCCGACAAGCAGCTTGGCAAGGATGACGCCAAGGTCACCATCGTCGAATACGCCTCGATGACCTGCCCACACTGCGCGCATTTCGCCGAGACCACCTTTCCGGACCTGAAGACCAAGTACATCGACACCGGCAAGGTCCGCTACATCCTGCGCGAATTCCCGTTCGATCCGAGCGCCGAAGCCGGTTTTATGCTGGCGCGCTGCGCCAAGGATAACTATTACCCTATGGTCGACGTCCTGTTCAGGCAGCAGGCGAACTGGGTTGGCGTTCAGAATACCAAGGATGCGCTGCTGCAAATCTCGAAGCTCGCCGGTTTTACACAGGAGTCCTTCGAGGCCTGCTTGACGGACCAGAAACTTCTGGACGATGTGAGATCGGTCCAGAAGCGCGGCGCCAATGAATTCAAGGTCGACTCGACACCGACCTTCTTCATCAACGGTAAGACCTACAAAGGGGCGATGTCGATTGAGGAAATGTCGGCCATCATCGACCCTCTGCTCTGACATCCAGTCAGCCCTGAGGCGGCGGCGCTTCGGCGTGCGCGGCTTCCTGTCGTGCCGCGAATTCCTTTCGCAAAATCACGGAAATCCGCTTAGTGGGCGGGGCGAATGAAGTTTTCGCGCCTTCGCCTCCTCGGTTTCAAGTCCTTCGTCGAGCCCGGCGAGTTCGTCATCGAACGCGGCCTGACCGGCATTGTCGGGCCGAATGGCTGCGGCAAGTCGAACCTTGTCGAGGCGCTGCGCTGGGTGATGGGCGAAAGCTCCTACAAGAACATGCGCGCGTCCGGCATGGACGACGTCATCTTTTCCGGCTCGGGCACTCGGCCCGCACGCAACACCGCCGAAGTCACGCTTTTCCTCGACAACAGTGACCGCTCGGCGCCCGCTGCCTTCAACGATGCCGACGAACTGCAGGTGTCGCGCCGCATCGAGCGCGAGGCCGGCTCGCTTTACCGTATCAACGGCAAGGAGGCCCGTGCCAAGGACGTGCAGCTTCTGTTCGCAGACCAGTCAACCGGCGCGCGTTCGCCGTCGATGGTCGGTCAAGGCCGCATTGGCGAACTGATCCAGGCCAAGCCGCAGGCACGCCGCGCGCTGCTCGAAGAGGCGGCAGGCATTTCCGGCCTGCACACCCGCCGCCACGAGGCAGAACTGCGGCTGAAGGCGGCCGAGCAGAACCTCGAACGACTGGACGACGTCGTCGGCGAGCTGGAAAGCCAGATCGAAAGCCTGAAGCGCCAGGCGCGCCAGGCGTCCCGCTTCAAGAACCTGTCGGCCGATATCCGCAAGGCAGAAGCGACGCTTTTGCATTTGCGCTGGACACTGGCCAAGACCCAGGAAGGCGAGGCACGTTCGGCGCTGGCGGTTGCGACAGCACTGGTCGGCGACCGCGCCGCAGCCCAGATGGCCGCCGCCAGGGAGCAAGGCATCGGCGCTCATAGGCTGCCGGACCTGCGCGACGCGGAAGCCGCCGCCGCCGCTGCCTTCCAGCGCCTGTCGATCGCCAAGTCGCAGATCGAGGAGGAAGCCGGTCGCATCCGCGCCCGTCAGAGCGAACTCGAGCGCCGGCTGCAGCAGCTCGACGGCGATATCGCACGTGAAGAGCGCATGGTCCGCGACAATGCGGACATTCTCGAGCGCCTTCGCACCGAAGAGGCAGCACTCAATTCGGAAAATGCCGGCGCCGCCGAACGCGAAGCCACCACCCGTGCGGCGTTCGAACAGGCGGCGTCGACGCTTTCGCAAAGCGAAGCCAAGCTCGCCGCGCTGACCGCCGAACGGGCCGAGGCTGCCGCCTCGCGCAACCAGATCGAACGGACGCTGCGCGACACCGCCGAGCGCCGCGACCGCTTCGCGCGTCAGCTTGCCGATGTCGACCGGGAATTGTCGGAGATACTCTCCAAGGTCGCTGGCCTGCCCGATCCGGCCGAGAAGCGCGTGCTGGTCGAACAGGCCATGGCGCTGCTGGAGGAGGCCGAGGCTGCCGTGTCCGAGGCCGAGCAGTCGGTCATCGATGCCCGCGCTGTCGAAAGCGCCGCCCGGCCACCGCTTCAGGATGCCAGGGCCGAGCTGGCACGGATCGAAACCGAAGCGCGCACTCTGGCAAAAATCCTGAATGCCGCCAGTGGGGATCTCTTCCCGGCCGTGTTGGAACAGATCAGCGTCGATCGCGGTTTCGAAACGGCGCTGGGTGCGGCCCTTGGCGAAGATCTCGACGTGCCGCTCGACCGCAGCGCTCCGGTGCATTGGGGCGAAAGCGGGATCCAGCCCGGCGACGCGGCCCTGCCCGAAGGCGTAAAAAGCCTTGCCAGCGTGGTTCACGCGCCGGCACAGCTCGCCCGCCGCCTGGCGCAGGTCGGTATCGTCGATACCGCCGGCGACGGCCGCCGGTTGCAATCGCTGCTTGCTCCCGGCCAGAGGCTGGTCAGCCGTGAAGGCGCGCTCTGGCGTTGGGATGGCTTTACCGCCAGCGCCGATGCGCCGACCGCCGCAGCACAACGGCTGGCGCAGAAGAACCGGCTGGCTGAGCTCGATGCCGAGGCGATACAGGCGACGCTCGTCCTGCGCCAGGCCGAGGAGGCGCTGGGAGAGGCTGAACAGGCGCTGCGCCTGGCAAGCGAGGCCGAGCGCAACACGCGCCAGGCCGGTCGTGACGCCCAGCATCGGCTGGACGCTGCCCGCAATGCGTTGGCCGAGGCCGAGAGAGCCGGCGGCGAATTGCAGAGCCGGCGCGCCGCGCTCGATGAAGCGCGCGCCCGCATCGTCGACAGCCATGAGGAGATTTCGGCCGCCTTCGCCGAGGCGGAAATGCTGCTGCAGGACGCGCCCGATCTTGGCGATCTGCAATTGCAGCTCGAACAGTCCTCGGCCAATGTCGCCCGCGACCGCGCCGCGCTTGCCGATGCGCGTGCCGTGCATGAGGGGCTGCGGCGCGAAGCCGAGGCGCGCGCGCGCCGGCTCGATGCCATTGGCGCCGAGCGCAGCAACTGGCTGGAGCGGGCCGAAAACGCCTCGACGCAGATCGCATCGCTCGGCGAACGCAAGGCCGAGGCCGAGGCCGAACGCGAGCGGCTGGCCGATGCTCCCGATGAAATCGACGCCAAGCGGCGTGCCTTGCTGTCGCAGCTCACCGAGGCCGAGAGCTTGCGCAAGGCGGCGGCCGACCGTTTGCAGGAAGCGGAGAACCGGCAATCCGAACTGGACAAGGCCGCCGCCGGCGCCATCCAGTTCCTGGCCGAGGCGCGCGAGACCCGCGTTCGCGCCGAAGAGCGGCTGACCGCAGCCGACGAACGCCGGCTGGAGGTCGAGGCGCGCATCCAGGAGACGCTGAACACACCACCGCATCTGGTCATCCGCCACACCGGTCTTGAGGCTGACAGCCCGATGCCTGAAATGGCCGAGATCGAGCGTCAGCTCGATCGGCTGAAGATCGAGCGCGAACGGCTCGGCGCCGTCAATCTGCGCGCCGAGGAGGAGCAGAAGGAGCTATCCGACCGGCTGGAGGCGATCGTGTCGGAGCGCGAGGACATCATCGAGGCGATCCGCAAGCTCAGGCAGGCGATCCAGAGCCTCAACCGCGAAGGCCGTGAGCGGCTGCTGGCCGCCTTCGAGGTCGTCAACGGGCATTTCCAGCGGCTGTTCTCGCATCTGTTTGGCGGCGGCACGGCGGAATTGCAGCTGATCGAATCCGACGATCCGCTCGAGGCCGGTCTCGAAATCCTTGCCCGCCCGCCCGGCAAGAAGCCACAGACCATGACGCTGCTGTCCGGTGGCGAGCAGGCGTTGACGGCGATGTCGCTGATCTTCGCTGTGTTCCTGACCAATCCGGCGCCGATCTGCGTGCTCGATGAAGTCGACGCGCCGCTCGACGACCACAATGTCGAACGCTTCTGCAACCTGATGGACGAGATGGCCGCCACCACCGAGACGCGCTTCGTCATCATCACCCACAATCCCATCACCATGGCGCGCATGAACCGGCTGTTCGGCGTGACCATGGCCGAGCAGGGCGTCAGTCAGCTGGTGTCGGTCGACCTGCAGGCGGCCGAAGCGATGCGCGAGGCAAGCTGACCCAGGTCGCGCTACCTGCGAATGGGCGGCTCTGGAGCGATTTCAGGGAAAAGTGTGAACCCCGGCAAAAAAATCAGAGCGTCGGATTGTGTTTGTGCGAATGCAGTTTGGCCGAAGCCCAGACGAAATAGAGTGATCCCAGCTTCAGCACAGGCACCCTGCGATCCCGCTCGCGATCACGCAGTTCGCGGTAGGTCTTCACCTTCAGTGTGCCCCCCGGCAATCTGATTCGCAAAGCCATGATGCATAGAGCTTACGTGCCTTCTCCAGTCGATGGAAGGGTCATTTCAAGCTCCTTGTCAGTATTCGAGCTCTTGGAGGGTCGATCAGGAATTGTACTGGGCCACCAGATGACGAAATATTTGCCACACTGCCAGACCGGGACTTCGCCCTTGTACTCCCGCCGCCGCAGTTCATGACGTTGCTTGACCTTCAACACACCACCCGGAAGCCTGATCTTGATCGTCATCGTCCCTCAATACTGATGGTGCGCTTCCTGGGTGCCGCGCCCGAAGCTTCATCTGTCCGGCCAAGGTAGAAAAATCGCCACTCCCGGATCGGATCGTTGCAATCCGATTTCGCCGAGTCAATGGAGCCGAGGGCGAACTCCTGTGGCTATCGGCGCCGTGCACATAAGGCCTGACAACAGGCTCAACCTCTGCGCCGCAAGATCCAGTTCACACAGATCACGGCCACGAGGCCACATGCGATGCCGGCGCAATCGGCAACCCAGTCGAACACATCCAGATCACGTCGTATCAGCGCCGTGCCCTGGAGGACCTCGATCGCCGCTCCAACCATGGCGAGGAAGACGATCAGCCTTGTCTTGCGATCGGGCCAGCCGAGCCCTCCAAGGAAAGTCATGACGGCAAAGGCGCTGGCGTGGTTCAGCTTGTCGGACCGGAAACCGATATCGATCCCATACTCCTCGAGTCGGGGTATAGGCAGCAATGCAAGGGCAAGAACAGCGATAAGCGTGCCGAAAAAAGCGATCCGTTCGGCGGCTGGATAAAATCTCATTCTGTTCCAATCTGTGCCTGGCCGCCGCAAAGGTCGAATCCGGCTCGGTATTGGCGGTTCAGGCTGAAACTCAGATCGACGGCGTGTCTCTCAAAGCCGCAATTTTTGCTTGAGCCTCTTTAGCCAGGTTTGTTCCGCTTCATCCTGGCTTTGGTGCACCGGAACATAGCGCGGCCGTATCTTTTTTCCTTTGATGTAAAACGGCTTTTCGACTTCTCCAACCAGATTGACGAAAAGCCGGCATTTGGCTGTGGGCTGGCGGACTGTGACGCCGTGGACCGATTCAATCGAATTGATGAACAACACCAGCAGATTCCTGTCGTACTTGACGGTTTCAACGCACTCCAAGTGGGTGTCGTCGACATAGGCATCATTAAACAGCGCGGCTCTGTCCTCGAGCGTGACATACTTGGATTAAAACGACTGATTGTCGGGTCCCACAACGGCGTCGTAGTCTGCCGGTCTCATATAAAACAGGCCAGAAAATAGTTTGTCGCCATTATCGATGTGGCTTGTCCGCACCGAACCAGCATTGGTTACCGCGTGTTCCCGCTGAGCATGGCATCCATCAGGATATCATGGGTGCCATACGTGTCACTAAACCGGACACCCGCCTTCAACAGATACCTGCTTGTGTCTCATTCGAAGATTGGAGCGCTGAAAAAGGCATCGCATGGGTCCTTACCATGTCACTCATTAAAATGTCCGCGCCGGTCATGAGCGGGATCAATGTTTCTGCAAATGTGTATGCTTTGATGCCGTAAAGCCATTTCAGATAAAGAAGGGCGGCTGACGTGCCGGAGACGCAGCAAACGATATTCATCCGGGATACGATAAGCTCTATCGGGTATGTGTGCGGAAGGTTCGCCTCCGTGATCCTGGTGCTGGGGTCGGATGTCATATTTCCGACCGCATCAAGCAACTCGGGGAAGAAGGGCGCCCTTATTCTAGGATGTTCCTTCCAGACGATATCGTATCCCCTCTCGACGATCTGCTCCGCAATGTGCCGATAGATCGCCGCCTCTTGCGCGTACGACATTATGCCGTTTCGTGACAATGCCTGGCCCAGCAGCAGGATCCGCGGGTTGGTTGACGCACGGCAATCTCCATTGTCGCCGGAAAGCGCATCCCTGCTGACCTCATCTATTAAATCGCGCATCAGTGAAGCGCCGACCTGCGATCTCGGTACATCCGCCAGAGCATATGGAACGGGGATTTCGCTAAGCAAAGAGTAAAAGAGTCTCACCCGTTTCAGGTGGCGTCTTTCTATCTTGTCAGCCATTTTCCTTAAACGGAGCGCCGGTGAAATTGCAGAGAGGCCTGCAATAAAGGCTCCGGTGATGCGCTTTCGAAGCCTGGTGCCTGGCGGCCGTGCCATGGTTGACACTTCAAACGGAAGGTATGATGTCAAGCCATCCTCATACAGAACGATCTTGGCTCTTGGGTATGAGTCCAGCAGTATTTTTTCCGATGGCCGGTTAACGAAGCAGGCCCAGATTTCATCTGCAGAACTCACTTCAAGACCTATCGTGGCTCGGATCTGATGATGGATCCGGAAAATTTGCAGTTGCCCATATTTACGCTCGGATGTCAGAAGGTCGTATGCCCATATGATCCGTTTCCAGGTCCATACTGTAGACGCAAGCTTAGCAAGATCAGTCTTGAAATGCTCGGAAACGCCGGCCGTTTCATAAAGGACAAGATAGTCCTCATGCTCCTGTTGCGGCGGCGAGCTTTCATCCGCTATTGACTGGCGAAGTGAGGCAACCAAGCTGAGCAATTGCCAGGTCCCAAAGACGCAGCATATTCGGACTGGCAATTTAGAATCTCCAAATCGGATGGGAATAACTCCGCTTGTTCCGTCATTTCAACATGCCATTGCGTCAAATCCAACAGGCCGTGTGTGGCTCGGGACTGGTTGCGTCCGCTTCACAATACTCGCTCTTGCTTCAGCAAGAAATGTCTTGCCGGGCTTAACGTCCGCGGCAGACCGGAGTTCCGCGTAACAACAAGTCGGGCGATTTCCGCTAAACTGCGCGACGGACGCCTGTTAAGATCCGGTATGATCACAAGGAGGAGGCGGCAAGATCGCTCAAGTGACTCGATCCTGCCGCCGCGGGTCTTGTCTTCCGGTTGGCATCCAGGCGTGAATTCTCCCGGTTTTCGGGAAGGTCGTTGTCGGGGAAAGCGGGTTTCGCTGCCGTCAGGCAAAAGTAAGCTCCAGTTGTGAACCGGAGTGTGACGATGACAGACGCAGAAACCAGAATGTTTCGCATGCTTGGTGTGCCGGCTGGTCTGATGTGGCGGCCTGAGGTCCCTGCTGACCTGCCATGGCAGGGCATGTGTGGGCGCATCTGTGCATCGTGTCCGATGCGAAGCCCGCACTGCTCCACGACCGTTCTTGATGGCGGCGCCACGCCGCAACTTTCCCGGTGACCAAGGGTAAAGACGGCGCTGCAGAATGCGCCGCCCTGTCGCCCGCGATCAGGCGGCGAGCCAGGCCCGGGTGAAGTCCTGCTCATAGGCCTGATGCATCTGGTAACCCATCAAGGCAGGTTTCATATGGCAGAACAGCTTTCGCCAGTAGGGCTGAACGATGATGCCGGAATCCTGCAGCATGACCTGCAGTTCCTTCATCACCGCACGGCGCTGCTCCGGATCGGCGATGGCGTTGGCCTTGTGGACCTTGGCATCGAAGTCGGGATCGGCGAACCCTGTCTCGTTCCATGCCGAACCGGTCTGGTAGGCAAGCGCATAGGTCTGGATGCCGAGCGGTCGGGCGTTCCAATTGGTGGTCGCGAAGGGATACTTCGTCCAGTCGTTCCAGAATGCCGATTCCGGGATGACGGTGCGTTTCACCTTGAAGCCCGCGTCGCGCATCTGCTGGGCGACGGCATCGGAGCTTTCCTTGCGGTAATCGGCTTCGACCGAGATCAGATCGAACTCGAAATCGAGCTGGCCGGCTTCCTTGAGCAATGCCCTGGCCCGGGCCGGATCACGTTTGATCGGCGGCAGGTCGGCGTGTTCGGGATGCATCGGTCCGACATGATCGTTCTGCGCGACGATACCCATGCCGTCGGCGCCCAGTTGCAGCACCGCTTCGTTGTCGACCGCAAGCTGTATGGCGTTGCGCACGCGCTTGTCGTCATAGGGTTTGGCGTTGACGTTGCAGCGCGAGACCAGGGTGGCGGCAGTGACGATCTCGCTTTTCTTCAGGCCCAGCCTGTCGAGCATGGCGACGTCATAGGACTGCGTCTGCCCATTCAGGTCGATCTCACCGGATTCGAAGGCGGAGACGGTGGCGGCCGAGTCGGTGCCGTAGTCGGTCCAGTCGATGCCGTCGAGGAACACCTCGCCGCCCCACCACGACCCGTCCGGCCGCTTGCGCACCGAGGCAGCAACGCCGACATCGAGTTTTTTAAGTTCGAACGGGCCCGTGGAAACGGGGTTGGCCGACAGTGGCGCAGCCTTCGGATTGAAGGTGTGGTGGACGATCAATGCCGGGTAGTCGGTCATCGCGGGGATGATGGTGATGTCGGGCTGGGACAGTTTCAGGACCACGGTGTGGCTGTCGCGAACCTCGATAGCACCAGTGCGCGCCACCTTGGTGTCGGGATCGATCAGCGCGGTCATGCGCCTGGCCATCGAGTTGCCGGCGGCATCCTTCTCGCACCAGCGCGTGATGTTGAAGGCGACATCCGTGGCGGTGAAATCGTCGCCGTTCGACCATTTCACCCCCGGGCGCACCTTGAGCACATATTCCGTGGCGTCCGCATTGATCTCCCAGCTCTGCAGCAGCACCGGCTCGAAGGTGAAATCCGGCTTCCAGCGCACCAGCGGTTCGAGAAACTGCATGGCGATGTTGCCCATCTGCGAAACCTTGAACTTGCGCGGGTCTTCCAGCTCCATCACCTGCATGGCAACACGCAGCACGCCGCCCTTCCTGGGTTGGGCGGCTTCCTCGGCCCGCGCCGGGACCGGCTGACCGATGAGCCCATAGGCAATCGCGGTGCTGGCGCCGAAGGCGCTAGCCAGCGCCAGGAACTCGCGGCGGCCAAGCGCGCCGCTCTTCGCGCCTTTCGCAAATGTGCCGATCGCCGGATGAAGAGGTCTGGATGTCATATCGGTTCTCCCATTGTTGATTTTACGCCCAAATTCGGTGGAATGCCCTTGCCGCGTCGTTGCTGGGCGCTGTTTTCTACAGGACGCAGCCGATGGCGGCGGGGCCGCGACGGCGAGGGGAAGGCAAGATGAATCTTCTGACGGCGATGCGGGTGTTCGATCGAGTCTGCCTGCTGGGCAGCCTGTCGGCGGCGGCCCGCGATCTCAACATGTCGACGACGGCGGTCAGCCGCACCATCAAGGAACTGGAAGACGACCTCGGCGTCCGGCTCATCAATCGCACCACAAGGCGTCTTAGCCTCACCGAGGCGGGCCGCGACTATGCTCCGCGTGCGCGCAGCCTGCTCGACGACATTTCCGAACTGCAGGATTCGACGCGCGGCCTGCACAAGGAGACGCGCGGCCTGATCCGGGTTTCCTGCTCCAATGTTCTGGGCCACACGCGCATAACCAAGCTGGTGCCGAAATTCCTCGAAGAAAACCCGCTCACCACGATCGAGTTCGACCTCACCGCGCGTTATGTCGTCGGCATTGTCGAGGAAGGCTACGATGTGGCCATCCGCTTCGGCGGTCAGGCGGATTCCGCCCTGATTGCCCGCCGGCTTGGTGAAGTCCGCAACTATGTCTGCGCCACGCCCGATTATTGGGATGCAAACGGCCGTCCGGTCCACCCGGATGAGCTGGCAAGCCATTCCTGCGTGCTGAGCAATTTCGCCAAGCGCCTTGGCACGTGGCCATTCATCGGACCCGACGGCCCTTTCGATGCGGCTGTCGGCGGGCGCATCTCGACCAACAGCGTCGAGGCCGCCTATCAGATGACCACCGCCGGTTTCGGCATCGGCAACCTGCCCAGCCTGCTGGTCGACGCTGCGATCAGGGACGGCCGGCTGGAAGTGCAGCTGGATGAGTTTCGCCCCGGCTCCAGCCCGATCTACGCGCTCTATCCGCACCGCACCTATATTGCGGCCAAGGTGCGCGCGTTCGTCGACTTCCTGATCCGCGAACTGTCGGCCGACTTCACTGCCTGAAATGCTGCGCGATTGCCCATGGCCAACGCCGTCAGGGGCCAGGCCCCCACGCCCAGGCCCCACGCGCCCCCGCGCCCCCAGCCGCCCACGGAGTCGCGAATAAAAAAAAACCACACCCCGAGCACCAACAAAAAATAGTTTGGGG